>JAEYXQ010000064.1 GCA_023431205.1 Pseudomonadota bacterium
CTCCGGCATACCAGTTCCTTTGGAGCTCGCGACAGTGGTAAGGTAACCGGTGTTTTGATCCCACGTTGCCCGCTGTTGCTTGATCTGTGATCGAGTTTCCATGGACGAGCGACAAGGAGTTTCTCCATGGAGACTACATTGGAGGTTCTCACTACAGGAGGTAGGCGACGCGAAGGCAATCGCCAATGGCCTGACGAGGTCAAGGCACGGATCGTGTCCGAGAGCTTGCGACCAGGCGCGACGGTGAATGAAGTAGCTGGGCGCTACGGGCTGAAGGCCAACCACCTGTCATCTTGGCGAACACTGGCACGGCAGGGCAAGTTGGTGTTGCCAGAGCCGGAGGACGCGGTTGAGTTTGCGGCCATGGTCATCGATACGCCATTGCCGGAGCCGCCGACGGTAAAGGCTGCTACGCGCCCCGAGATCGTCGTCGGCCCAGTCACCATCCGTCTTGAGGAAAGAGCGTCTGCGTCCCGGATCGCTTCCATCGCCCGCGCCTTGGCGGCGGCAACATGATCTTTCCGTCAAACCGCGTGCGGATCATGATGGCGACCAAACCCGTAGATTTCCGCAAGGGTCATGATGGCTTGGCGGCGCTGGTGAAGAACGAATTGCACAAGGACCCGTTCACCGGAACGGTTTTCGTGTTCCGGTCCCGCAAGGCGGACCGTTTGAAGCTCATCTACTGGGATGGGTCCGGGATCGTCATGGCGTACAAACGGCTAGAAGAGCACACGTTCACCTGGCCCGGCATCAAAGATGGCCTAATGACGCTCACCCACGCCCAGTTCGAGGCGCTGTTCGCAGGACTTGATTGGCGGCGGGTTCATGCCATCCAGACAAGGACGCCGGAGGCCATCGAATAGCTGCGGCACGATGACTCAGCACCGCAAATTCGGGAGGTAAATCAGCTCAGGATTTGGTAGCTTCCGGCCATGCTTGATGCCGCGACCTTCCCGATGATGTTGCCGCCCTAAAGGCGCTGCTGATCGCGGCGCAGGCACGCGAGGCGGCCAAGGACGTCGCGATAGCCAGCAAAGACGAGCATATCGCCCGCAAGGATGAGCGGATCGAACACCTTGAGAAGCTGGTCGCAGCGTTCAAGCAGGCCGCCTTCGGACGCAAATCCGAGAAGACCGATCCTGACCAATTCGACCTGGCGCTGGAAGACCTAGAGACGGCTATCGCCGCGATCCACGCCGAGGATGAGGCGGACGCTCCTGCGGCAAACAGGATTAGCAAGCCACGTGCGATCAATCGCGGCTCCCTTCCAAAGCATCTTCCGCGTATCGAGGAGGTGATCGAGCCAGAAAGCCTGATCTGCGCCTGCGGTGGTTGCATGCACTGCATTGGCGAGGATGTCTCTGAGCGGCTGGACGTGATCCCGGCACAGTTCCGCGTGATCGTCACCCGCCGCCCTAAGTATGCCTGCCGGGCCTGCACCGATGGGGTCGTCCAAGCCCCAGCTCCCGCACGGCTGATCCAGGGAGGGTTACCGACGGAAGCGACCGTTGCCCATGTGCTGGTCTCCAAGTACGCCGATCATCTTCCGCTCTATCGGCAGGCCCAGATCATGAGCCGCCAAGGCATCGATCTCGATCGATCTACGCTGGCTGACTGGGTCGGTCGGGCAGCCTATGAACTGCGGCCCGTCTTCGATGCGTTGATCGTTGACTTAAAGCGCTCATCCAAGCTGTTCATGGACGAGACCCGTGCCCCGGTTCTCGACCCTGGCTCCCGCAAGACGAAGACCGGATACTTCTGGGCGCTGGCGCGTGATGATCGCCCATGGGGTGGTGGCGCTCCGCCGGGTGTCGCCTTCACCTATGCTCCTGGTCGGGGAGGCATTCATGCCGAACGGATACTGCAGGGTTTCTCTGGCATTCTGCAGGTGGATGGATATGCCGGATACAATAGGCTGATCGCACCAGAGCGTGTCGGCCCAGACATTCAGCTTTCCTATTGCTGGGCCCACGCCCGGCGCAAGCTGGTGGAGATCACCCGCAACGGGTCAGCACCGATTGCCGAGGACGGCGTCAAGCGGATCGGCGAACTGTATCGCATCGAAGCTGAACTGCGCGGCCTTGATCCCGAGGCTCGTCTCGCTGGACGGCAAGAGCGATCAGCGCCACTCGTCGCAGACCTGCATAGCTGGCTCGTCCATCATCGAGCACGCGTCGGAATGAAGTCTCCACTTGGCGAGACTTTGACCTACATCGCCAAGTACTGGGATGGCCTGCAGCTCTTCCTGATCGATGGCCGCATCGAGATCGACAACAACAGCGTAGAGCGGACCATCCGTCCGATTGCCCTTAATCGGAAGAACGCACTCTTCGCGGGTCATGATGCCGGAGCAGAGAATTGGGCAATCATCGCTTCGCTCATTGAGACCTGCAAGCTTAATGCCGTCGATCCACAGGCCTACTTGACCACGACGCTCACCGCCATCGTCAATGGCCACAAGCAAGGCCGGATCGATGAATTGCTGCCCTGGAACTTCACATGGGCCGCCATGTCAGCCGCTTGACGAGTTGGACTCCAACGGCATACTCGCCGTGTTACTAAAGCTGGGCCTGCGACATGATCGACGACGACGAACCCAATCTGCTGACTTCTGGCAAGAGCAAGAGGATCGTCGTTGATGGCTATTCCTTCTCAATCGACATCTTCCGCCTGGAAACCGACAAGACCTGGACCCTTCAGGTTGTTGATCACAACAACACCAGTCACGTCTGGGAAGAGCAATTCGAATCCGATGCAGTCGCGCGTGACTTAGCGGTGAAAACCATCGAGGCAGAAGGTGCCCTCGCGTTCATGCGCGGCAACAACGTTATCCCTTTCCGTCAAGCCTAAACCGACGTGCCCTCAAAACAGCGCTTAACGGCGTTGTAGCCTTCGGCTGCATGAAGGAGGCTGATGATGGAGATTTCGGCGGAGCGGAACACGGTCGTGATCACCGGAGGGTCGGCTGGCGTGGGTCGCGCCGTCGCACTGGAATTTACCCGGCGCGGATGGCGGGTGGCGATCCTGGCGCGAGGACGAAAGCGCTTGCATGCCGCCGCAGCAGAGGTGAGGGCACTCGGCGGACAGGCAATCGCCATACCCGTCGACGTGGCCAATGCCGCGGCCGTCCGGCAGGCCGCAGACCAGGTTGTCGCCACCTGGGGACGGATCGATGTCTGGATCAACAATGCCATGGTGACGGTCTTCGGTCCCGCCGACAAGGTGGAGCCGGACGAGTTCAGGCGGGTGACGGAAGTCACCTATCTCGGGCAGGTCCATGGCACCATGGCGGCCCTCCAGCACATGCGCAGGCAGGGCCACGGCACGATCGTCTGCATCGGGTCCGCACTCGCCTACCGGTCCATCCCGCTGCAGGCCGCCTATTGCGGCGCCAAGGCCGCGACCCGCGGCTTCATCGTTTCGCTTCGTAGCGAACTCATTCACGACAGCTCGCCGATCCGGCTCACCATGGTCCACCTGCCGGCGGTCAACACGCCGCAGTTCAGCTGGGCCCGCTGCAAGATGGAGCATGCTCCGCGGCCGGTTGCGCCCGTCTTCGCGCCGGAGGCGATCGCCGAGGAAATCTATCGTGGCGCAATCAATGCGCCGCGCGAACTCTGGGTCGGGATGCCCACCGCCAAGACCATCATCGGCGGTCTGACGCTGCCCGGCCTCACCGACCGGCTGGCGGCAAGCCAGGCCTATGAGGGGCAGTTCGACGACCAACCCCTCTCCCCGTCGCGGCGTGACAACCTGTTCGAGCCCGTCGATCTCGACGAGGGCGTACGCGAAGGGCGTTTCGGTGACGAAGCGTCAGGCTTGGTTGGGGCGATAAGTGCCGCGGGCGCCAAAACGGTGCTCGCCGGTGCAGGCTTGGCCCTCATCGCCGCCACGCGCCTCCTGCCGCGACGAAGGCTCGGCCGATGAGGTTCGTGCCGAGCTTTCTCCATGGCATCGCCGACTACGTCGTCGGCTTGGGGATGGTCCTGCTCGCCTTCGTCTCCGGTGCCGGGGGCCCGGGGTTCGCCGCCTATTTGGCCCTCGGCCTGTTTGCGATCGTCTATGCGCTCCTGACTGACTATGAGCTCGGGTGGAGGCCGATCCTGACCATGCCCGCCCACCTTGCTTTCGATGCCGGTTTTGCGGTCGCCATGCTGCTGCTGCCGATCGTCTTCACGCTGCCGGTGATGCTGGTTTGGACAAGCGTTATCATCGCGTTCATGGCCGGTGTGCTGGTGGCAACGACGAAGATGCGATGAGCGGCTCTCTTTCAGCAAGACGAAATCCTTTCTTGTCCTCGGGTCA
>JAEYXQ010000073.1 GCA_023431205.1 Pseudomonadota bacterium
GCATTGAACTCGTCCTGGGTCAGATCGGGCCAGACCGCCTGGAGCTCGGCAAAGCTCAGCTCGCCCGATGCGTCGGTATCGACGTCGGCGAAGTTGAGCGGAGCCTGGGCAAAAGCGGGCGCGGCGGCGAGAAGGAGGGCGGCGGTGATGGCCGAGGCAAAGGTCTTCATGGATTTAAGTCTCCGGGTTGGGGTGGCTTCACCCCGGGATTGAAAAGCCGCAGCCACCGGGGGGGAGTGGGGTGGCTGGCTGGACGGCCCCCTTGCTTTTCGAGCATCCGGCCACTGGGACACGGATTGCGGCGCTCAACAGGCTGGCACTTCCGGGGGGAAGCGACTTCCGGGAAGCCATTTGGGGGCCAGTGGCGCGCCTTACTGGGCGGCCGGGGCTGCCGAAGCTGCGACATAGGCGTCGTATTCTTCAGCAGAGAGTTCACCATTGCCGTCGGTATCAGCGGCGGTGAAGGCCTCTTCGGTCAGATCCGGCCAGGCCACCTGTGCCTCGGTCAGCGACACGCCGCCGCTGGCATCGGTGTCCACCGAAGTGAAGTCGGTGGCCGCCTGGGCCATGGCTGCGCTGGAAAGACCAAGGGCGAACAGCGAGGTCAGAACGATCTTCTTCATGGGATTGCTCCATGTTGACTTTGGGAGGGTCGGCATTGGCTTACCCAGTGCCGGCGGCCGCTCTCCGGCGAACCGCGGGGCAGAGAGTTGCGGCGCAATGTGGCCGGTGCTGGCCGGCAGATGGGCGCGGATGGACAAATCTCGGGGCGTTTTGCGGGCGGCGCCGAAGCGTCCGGTTTCCGGGCGGTGGCAAGTCATCGGCAGGGGCGCGACTTGCCCGGCGAAGGCTTGATCACACTTGAGTGATCACGAATGGGGCAGGGCGAGTGCAGTTTCTTGGCAAAACCGGGGCTGGCAGTCATTCGCGGAGCGGCGACAGCAGCCCCGAAAATGCAAACACCCCGGACCGGGCCGGGGTGCGCAAAAGGGGAAAGTATCGGCGTGGATTTTTAAAGAGCGGGGCGGATGAAATCGCCGTGCTCATCCATGATCCACAGCTCACCGGTCGAAATGTCGAACCAGGCACCGTGGACCGCCAGCTTGCCCTCGCTTTCGAGCTGCTGGACATAGGGGAAGGTGCGCAGGTTGCGGATGGAATTGCGGATGGAGATGCGCTCCATGGCCGTCTGCCGCTCGGCATCGGTCAGCAAGGCGTTCTGACCGAGCTGGGCCGGCAGGTCGCCCAGCATGCTCATCCACTTGCCGATGAAATCGCCATCGTCGAGCGGGGTATGGTGGTGGCTGAGGACGGCGCGGATGCCGCCGCACCGGCCATGGCCCATGACCACGATGTTCTCGATCTCGAGCGCCTTGACGGCAAATTCGATCGCCGCCGAGGTGCCGTGCTGGCCACCGTCGGGCTCGTAGATCGGCACCAGATTGGCGACGTTGCGCAACACGAACATCTCGCCGGGGCCGGCGTCGAAGATCATTTCGGGTGCCGCGCGGCTGTCGCAGCAGGCGATGATCATGGTAGGCGGGTGCTGGCCGGTACTGGCTAGGTCGCGGATCCTGTCCTTCTCGCGGGCATAGCGCCCGTCCATGAAATTGGCGTGGCCCTTGAGGAGATGTTCAGGAAAGCTGTGCATGGACTTCCGATTAGCGCTAGCTAGAGGCGAGATCAACAGCGGCGATTGCCGCCGTCAGGGTAACACGCATGCTCATCTACCGTTTCCTCACCGGCGAGGACGATGCCAGCTTCTGCCACAAGGTGACCAAGGCGCTCTCGGAGGGCTGGGAGCTCCATGGCAGCCCCACCTATGCCTATGACGCGGTCAGCAAGAAGATGCGCTGCGGGCAGGCGGTGACCCGCGTTGCCAAAGACCAGCCCTACGATCCGGACCGGAAGCTGGTCGACTTCTGAGGCCAAATTCTCACCACGCTTGAAGGATATGCGGGTCTTGCATGTGCCGGCGATGCACCGCACAGTGCCGGAAACGAGAGTGCGATGACCGACAAGACCGCCGAACCCGAAGTGAACTGGGACGAGCTGCGCCCGCAGCTGATCAAGATGTCGCTCGAACTGGGGCCGCTGGTGGTGTTCTTCATCGCCAATGCCCGGGCCGATATCTTCGTCGCCACCGCCTGGTTCATGGGCGCAATGGTGGTGTCGCTGGCGCTGACCTGGGCCATTCTCAAGAAAATCGCGGTGATGCCGCTGGTGACCGGCGTGGTGGTGCTGCTGTTCGGCGGGCTGACGCTGTGGCTGCAGGACGACACCTTCATCAAGATGAAGCCCACCATCACCAACACGCTGTTCGCCGCAGTGCTGCTGGGGGGCCTCGTGTTCGGCCAATCGCTGCTGAAATACGTGTTCGGCGACGTCTACAAGCTCCGCCCCGAGGGCTGGAGCAAGCTGACGCTGAACTGGGGCCTGTTCTTTGTGGCGCTGGCCATCATCAACGAGATCCTGTGGCGCAATTTCTCCACCGACGTGTGGGTGGCGTTCAAGGTCTGGGGCGTGATGCCGCTGACGGTGATCTTCTCGCTGACCCAGGTGTCGCTGCTCAACAAATACGCGCCCGCCAATGAGCCGGCCCACGTGCCACCGGTGGTGGTCGAGAGCTGAGGCTCCCGCGCGCAGGATGCCTCACCTCTCGCCTGAGGGGAGAGGTCGCCGCATAGCGGCGGGTGAGGGGTTCAGCGCTGCCACTCTTGCCGTGAGAGTGAACCCCTCACCCTGACCCTCTCCCCTCAGGGGCGAGGGGACGAAGGGCGCAAGTTTTTGCTTTCCATCTCCTCACCTCCGCCGCTTCTGTCCTCGAGCTTGACCCGAGGACCATTCCCCACATGTGCCGAACTGCAGCTGGCCCTGGACTCCGAAGTCGGTACCATCTCGACTCATGATTTAGCGTGTGCTTATATAAGACAACGCTAAATCACCGAGGAGACCACCGATGAGCTTCGATCTTGCCACCCATCTCGGGCTGGTCAGCCGCCGGGTGGAGTCGCTGACCCATGAGGGGCAGCCGGCCAAGGCGGTGGTGCTGTCGCGCCGTTATGACACCGATCCGGGCGATCTGTGGGCGGCGCTGACCACAGCCGACCGGCTGCGGCGCTGGTTCCTGCCGGTGTCGGGCGAACTGCGGCTGGGCGGGCGCTACCAGTTCGAGGGCAATGCCGGCGGCACGGTGACCGAATGCGAGCCGCCGCGGCGACTGGCTGCCACCTGGGAGTTCGGCGGGGCGGTGAGCTGGGTGCATGTGACCCTGACCGGGGAGGCGGATGGCACCCGCCTCGAACTCCGGCACATCGCGCCGCTCAGCCCGCATTGGGAGCAGTTCGGCCCCGGCGCGGTCGGCGTCGGCTGGGACCTCGGCATCATGGGGCTGGCGCGGCACCTGGCGGACCCCTCCATCGAGGTGCCGCCGGAAGCGGCGGCCGAGTGGGCGACGTCGCAGGAGGCCAGGGACGGCTACAGCTTCAGTGCCCGCGCTTGGGGCGAGGCGGCTATCGCCGATGGCGAGGACCCCGAGCATGCCCGCAAGGCCGCCGAGGCGACCCGCGCTTTTTATTGCGGCGAAGCCCCGCCGGCCGCCTGATGCACGCCTTCGATGTCCTGGGCGATCCCGTCCGCCGCCGCATCCTCGAACTGCTCGCCACCGGCGAGATGAGTTCGGGCGCGGTGGTCGAGGTGATCGGGGCGGAATTCGGTATCTCGCAGGCGGCCGTGTCGCAGCACCTCAAGGTGCTGCGCGACAGCGGCTTTGCCACCGTGCGCCCGGAGGCGCAGCGGCGGATCTATACGCTTGACCCCGGTCCGCTGCGCGACGTCGACGACTGGCTCGAGCATTTCCGCAGCTTCTGGACCCACAAGCTGGAGGCTCTGGCGACGGAGGTGGCGCGAGGCAAGAAGCGGCGGGGAGAGTAGGGCGGCACTTGCTGGCGACCGCAGGCCTGTTCCTCTCCCCTGAGGGGACGCAGGCGGCGGCGGCGATGTCCCATAGACCTCATGGTGAGCTTGTCAAACCACGAGGTCGGTAACTCTGTGGCCGCGACCTCGTCCTTCGACAGGCTCAGGAGGAGGTCTACTGAAGCTCCCGCCGCCCGTACCACACCACCACATTGCCCTTCGACGTGATCTCGGAGCGTTTGAGTTCGAGGCGGGTGGTGGGCGTGTCGGGCCCGAACAGGTGCCGGCCCTTGCCGCTGATCACCGGGTGGATGATGAGGCAGAGTTCGTCCATCAGCCCGGCAACCAGCAGCTGGCGCACCAGCGACATGCCGCCCATGACGGAGATGGTGCCGCCCTCGGTCGCCTTGAGGCGGCGGACGAAGTCGAGGAGGTCGCCCTCGATCAGCTGCGAATTGCTCCAGGCGAGGTCGGAGGGCTCGAGCGTCGTCGAGGCGACGTGCTTGGGCACCGCTTTGATGAAGTCGGCGAAGTCGTTGTCCTCGGTGGCCTTGGGCCAGTAGCCCGCCCACTCCCCGTACCCGACCCGGCCCATGAGCACAGTGTCGACCTCGGCCATCACCGCGCCCAGCATGGCGCCGAGTTCGTTGTCAAAACTGTCGAACTGGAACTGGTCGGGCGACTCGGCGACGCCATCGACGGAATAGAACAGGCCGGCTGTGACTTTGCGCATGGTGGTTCCCCGCTGATGTGATGGCAGTCCAAGACGCTGCCGATTGTCTAAGCGACGAATGGGGTAGAGGGATTTCCACGACGACCATATTTAGCAAGCATGCTCGGGTGTAGGCGGAATGATGCTTGCTATATCAAGCAAGCATGGTAGGGTGCTTGGTAGCAAGCATGGAGTGAGTCGATGACGTCCCCACAAAGCAAAGGCGGCCAAGCCCGTGCTGATCGGCTTTCACCGGATGAGCGACGAGCGATAGCTACTCAGGCGGCACAGGCCCGGTGGGCAGAGGCTGCAAACCTGCCGAAGGCTACTCATATGGGCACCCTGCAGATTGGTGACGCGGAGATTCCGTGTGCAGTGCTGTCGGACGGACGACGCCTGTTGACCCAAGCGGGTTTCCTTGGCGCGCTTGGGCGTTCCACCAAACCTAAGGGTCGCTCCCAGCAGGCAACTAGCGGGTTGCCACCGTTCCTCGCCACTAAGAGCCTGCGTCCGCTGATTACCCAAGAGATCGTGGACGCTACTGAACCAGTTGCGTTTGTCACCACGACAGGAGGTAAAGCACTGGGGTATTCGGCAGAGCTACTGCCCAAAGTCTGCGACTTATTTCTTGAAGCCCGCTCGCTTGGGCTGCTTACACCCCAACAGGCGTCCATAGCCGAAAGCAGCGAAGTGCTAGTCCGCTCGCTGGCGAAGGTTGGCATTGTTGCGTTGGTGGATGAGGCCACCGGCTTCCAGAACGATCGAGACCGAGACGCACTGCACAAGTTGCTGTCAGCCTATCTAGTTGAAGAGCGTTTGGCTTGGGCGAAACGATTTCCTGATGAGTTCTACAAGCAAATCTACCGGCTTAAGGGTTGGGCTTGGCCGGTTAAGAATGCGAAGACGCCACTGCTCGGGCACATTACAAACGACATTGTCTATGAGCGTCTTCCTGAAGGAGTTCTGCCGCGGCTGCGGGAGCTAAATCCAACGGATGAAGCGTCCAAGAGGCGGCGTCACAAGCATCACCAATTCCTCTCGGTGGAGGTCGGACAGCCGGACCTGCGCGACCATATCCTGCAGATACTACCGATCATGAAAATCTCGAAAGACTGGAAGTCATTCAAACGGCATCTGGATATCGCCTTCCCAAAGGCGGGCGAGCAGATCGAGCTGGATATCGACGAATGATAAAGGCCCGGGATCGCTCCCGGGCCTCCTTCATTTCAGTCCAGGCGAATGTGGCGCCTACCCCAGATGCGCCAGCACCGCGAGCAACAGCAACGCCACGATGTTGGTGATCTTGATCATCGGGTTCACGGCCGGGCCGGCTGTGTCCTTGTAGGGGTCGCCGACGGTGTCGCCGGTGACCGAGGCCTTGTGGGCATCGGACCCCTTGAGGTGCTTGACGCCGTGGGAGTCGGTGAAGCCGTCCTCAAAGCTCTTCTTGGCGTTGTCCCAGGCGCCGCCGCCGGCGGTCATGGAGATGGCAACGAACAGCCCGGTGACGATCACGCCCATCAGCATGGCGCCGAGAGCCGAGAAGCCGGCGGCGGGGCCGGCGATCCAGTAGATCACGAAGAAGACGACGATGGGTGACAGCACCGGCAGCAGCGAGGGGATGATCATCTCGCGGATGGCGGCGCGGGTCAGCATGTCGACGGCGCGGGCATAGTCGGGCTTCGATGTCCCGGCCATGATGCCCGGATCGGCCTTGAACTGGCGGCGCACTTCCACCACCACCGCCTGGGCGGCGCGGCCCACGGCGGTCATCGACATGCCGCCGAACAGGAACGGCAGGAGGCCACCGAACAACAGGCCGACGACGACATAGGGGTCGGCCAGCGAGAAGGTGAGGTTGCCCATGCCCTGGAAGATCGCCGGGGCGTCGGGCAGGCCGGCGAAGTAGATCAGGTCCTGCGTATAGGCGGCGAACAGCACCAGCGCGCCGAGGCCGGCCGAACCGATGGCATAGCCCTTGGTGACGGCCTTGGTGGTGTTGCCGACCGCATCGAGCGCGTCGGTGTTGTGGCGCACCTCCTTGTCGAGGCCGGCCATTTCCGCGATCCCACCAGCGTTATCCGTGACGGGGCCGAAGGCGTCGAGCGCGACGATGATGCCGGCCAGCGCCAGCATGGTGGCGACGGCGAAGGCGATGCCGAACAGGCCCGCCAGCGAGTAGGTGACGATGATGCCGGCAATGATCACCAGCGCCGGCAGCGCAGTCGACTCGAGCGAGACGGCAAGGCCCTGGATGACGTTGGTGCCGTGGCCGGTGACGGAGGCCTCGGCGATGGAGTTCACCGGGCGCCGGTTGGTGCCGGTATAGTATTCGGTGATGACGATGATCAGCCCGGTGATGACGAGGCCGACCACGCCGCACCAGAACAGCGACCAGGGGGTGAACACCTTGTCGGAGGCTTCGATGGCGACGTTCATGTCGCCAAACATCAGCCACAGCACCGGCAGCAGCGCCACCAGCGACAACACGCCCGAGGCGATGACGCCCTTGTAGAGCGCGCCCATGATGTTGTTGTCGGCGCCCAGCTTGACGAAATAGGTGCCGATGATCGAGGTGACGACGCAGGCGCCGCCGATGGCGAGCGGCAAGACCATGCCGATCAGCTTGAAGGCGTCGGGCAGGATGATCGCTGCCAGCACCATGGTGGCGACAATGGTCACCACATAGGTTTCGAACAGGTCGGCGGCCATGCCGGCGCAGTCGCCGACATTGTCGCCCACATTGTCGGCGATGGTGGCGGGGTTGCGCGGATCGTCCTCGGGAATGCCGGCTTCGACCTTGCCGACCATGTCGCCGCCCACGTCGGCACCCTTGGTGAAGATGCCGCCGCCGAGACGGGCAAAGATCGAGATCAGCGAGGCGCCGAAGCCCAGCGCTACCAGCGAATCGATGACGGTGCGGCTGGTCGGCTCGAAGCCGAGCACCTGGGTCAGGATGATGAACAGGAGCGTCACGCCCAGGAGGCCGAGGCCGGCCACCAGCATGCCGGTGACGGCGCCGGACTTGAAGGCGAGGTCGAGCCCCTTGCCGAGCGAGTTCACCGCCGCCTGGGCGACGCGCACATTGGCGCGGACCGACAGGTTCATGCCGATGAAGCCGGCAG
>JAEYXQ010000116.1 GCA_023431205.1 Pseudomonadota bacterium
AGCATCTCTACCGCGACCCGCATGAGGAGGACGTGCGCTTCTTCATGCATTACGGCGACCTGACCGACAGCACCAACCTGATCCGTCTGGTCCAGCAGATCCAGCCGACCGAGATCTACAATCTGGCAGCGCAAAGCCACGTGCATGTGAGCTTCGAGACGCCGGAATATACCGCCAACGCCGACGGCATCGGCACGCTGCGCCTCTTGGAGGCGATCCGCATCCTGGGCCTGGAGAAGACCGCGCGCTTCTATCAGGCCTCCACCTCGGAGCTGTACGGCAAGGTGCAGGAGACGCCGCAGCGCGAGACCACGCCGTTCTATCCGCGCAGCCCCTATGCCGCCGCCAAGCTGTACGCCTACTGGATCACGGTGAACTACCGCGAAGCCTACGGCATGCACGCCAGCAACGGCATCCTGTTCAACCACGAGGGCCCGACCCGCGGCGAGACCTTCGTCACCCGCAAGATCACCCGCGCGGTGGCCGCCATCGAACAGGGCCGGCAGGACTGCCTGTATCTGGGCAACCTGGACGCCAAGCGCGACTGGGGCCACGCCCGCGACTATGTCGAGGGCATGTGGCGCATCCTGCAGCAGGACGAGGCCGACGATTACGTGCTGGCCACCGGCGAGACCCACAGCGTGCGCGAGTTCGTCGAACTGGCCTTCGGCCATGTCGGCCGCGGCATCGAGTGGCGCGGCGAGGGCGTGGACGAGGAAGGCATCTGCCAGAAGACCGGCAAGGTGGTGGTCCGCATCGACCCGCGCTATTTCCGCCCTACGGAAGTCGACCTGCTGCTGGGCGATCCCAGCAAGGCGCGCGAGAAGCTGGGCTGGACCCACACCACCGCCTTCCGCGATCTGGTGAAAGAGATGGTCGAGGCCGACATGCGTCTGGCGGCCGGCGGGGATGACCACCACTGATCCGCGACCGATAGGGCGCTGTTGATGACCATCGGAACGACGGCCCGGAGCGAACCGAAGACCGCGCTGATCTTCGGCGTTTCGGGCCAGGACGGCGCCTATTTGGCCCAGTTGCTTCTGGGCAAGGGCTATACGGTCCACGGCACCTCGCGCGACCGGGAGATGTCGGGCTTCACCAACCTGCGGCGGCTCGGCATCTTCGGCCGGCTCGCCCTGCATTCGGCCGTGCTGACCGACTTCCGCAGCGTGGTCGAGGTGATCGCCCGGGTCCGCCCGGCCGAGATCTACAATCTCGCCAGCCAGGCCTCGGTCGGACTGTCCTTCGAGCAGCCGGTCGAGACGCTGAACAGCACCATCACCAGCACCATCAACATCCTGGAGGCGATCCGCTTCCTGAAGCTCGACGCGCGTTTCTATAACGCCTCGTCCAGCGAGTGCTTCGGCAACACCGGCGATCCGGCCGACGAGTCGACCCCCTTCCATCCCCGCAGCCCCTATGGCGTGGGCAAGGCGGCGGCCTATTGGGCGGTTGCCAACTACCGGGAGGCCTATGGGCTGTTCGCCTGCTCCGGCATCCTGTTCAATCATGAATCGCCGCTGCGTCCGGTTCGCTACGTCACCCAGAAGATCATCCGCGGCGCCGCCGACATCGCCGAGGGCAAGGCCGAGGTGCTGGAGCTGGGAGCCCTGTCGATCGCCCGTGACTGGGGCTGGGCGCCGGAATATGTCGATGCCATGGTCCGCATGCTGGCCCATGACGAGCCGGAGGATTTCGTGATCGCCACCGGCGAGGCCCACCGGCTGGAGGATTTCGTCGAGCAGGCCTTCTCCTATTTCGGGCTGGACTGGCGCCGGCATGTCCACGCCAATGCCGCCCTGCTCCGTCCGTCCGACATCGCCGTCAGCGTCGGCAACCCCGCCAAGGCGCAGCGCCTGCTGGGCTGGAGTGCCGAACGCCGGATGGCCGATGTGGTCGCCGGGCTGGCCGATGCCGAGCTGGCGCGCCGCGCCGCCGACTGATCCCCGTTCCCGAATCCCGTCCCTTCCGGAGAGAGCAGCCCATGTCGGCCAAAAGCAGGCTGGTCATCAATATCGAGGTCGACGACCGCACCGTCCTGTTTCCCGACGGCAAGTTCCTGTCCCACATCGCCCTGAGCGAAGAGGACGCGGCAGGGGACGGCGCCGTCCGGCTGGAGGGCGTCTTCCTGTTCAACGAAAGCCGGCTGGGGCCGGAGATCGCCACCCTGCCGGTGGAGGACGCGCGCGAGCTGGCGCGGTCGATCCTCGACGCCGTATTCCAGGGGCGGACCCAGCATGTCCTGTCGGAGACCGCGAAGGTCGCCGTGGTGTTCAACCCGAACGGCTTCGTCCTGCGCTTCGGCGAGGGCGACGCCCTGCGCGAGCTGTTCATCGGATCGCCCGCCATCATCCGTCTGGCCCAGGGCATCCTGCGCATGGCCGACCGCCTGTCTGCCCTGCCCGCCCACTGACTGCGCTCAGGGCCAGAAGTCACAGGCAGCGGTCACAGGCAGCGCACGCGGGACCGGAACAGTTCGTACATCTGTCCGGCATGGCTCTCCCAATCGAGGAAGGATGGCGGGCGCGCCATCGCGGCCGAGATGCGGGAGGAGATCCGGGCGCGATGGTCCGGGTCCTCGGCAAGGCGGCAGGCGATGTCGACATAGCCGGCGACATCGTCCGCGACCAATTCCCCGAGATCCAGCGCGTGCAGCAGCGACGCCCCCATGGCGGAACGCAGGGTGGTGTTCGCCAGCGTGACGACGGGCATGCCCAACTCCAGCGGTTCGATCAGCGACGTGGAGCCGGAGAAGGGGAAGCTGTCCAGGCAGATGTGGAAGTTGCGCATGCTGTTGCGGATGCCGACCCGGTTGAAGCCCGGTGTGTCGATGATGCGCACCCGCGAGGCGGCGATTCCCCGCCCGACGAGCTTGCCCAGCAGATGTTCCGAGAACTCCTGCTTCGCATAGGACGCGGACCATGACGGCGCGAAGGGAAACAGGACGAGGCGGGCGAAGGGGATGCGGGCGAGGATATCGAGCCACGCCTCCACCGTCTCCGGCGTCAGCTTGTACAGCGAGGCGGCGGAGGTCAGCACCACCTCGCCGGGCAAAACGGGCAGGCCCGGCTGTCCCGTCCTGGAGTCTCCCGGCATCGCGCCCTTTCCATGCACAAAGCAGTGGACCGTGCCCGGCAGCTTGACCAGTTCCTCGGTATAATGCTGCTGCGGAAAGCGGTCGCGCTCCAACCCGGATGCCGACACATAGAGGTCCATGGCCGAAAAGCCGGTGGTGGCCACCGAGGCGATGCTGGCCGTCTGCACGCGCGCCAGCCGGTGGGCCGCCAGCATCGCCGAGACCGACGGAGCGCCGGTCAGGTTGGACGCGAAATGCAGGACGTCCAGATCGTCGCGCCGGATGATGTCGACCATCTGCGCGAGATTCTTCGGCAGATCCACGATCCTGGCCAGCTTGGCGACCGCGTCGCGCTCGAACGTCCCGGAGTCCGGCTCCACGACATAGACCGTCACCTCCATGTCGGCGGGCGGGCGCTGGAACAGGGGCAGCACACAGAACAGCTCCGGCGTCGGCAGGAAGGTGAGGAGAAGGATGCCGACGCGGATGGTCGCGCCGCCACGCGGCGGCGGGCTGTGATCCAGCCGGTAGCCGAGACAGCGTAGCGCCCACTCTATGATCCCGGCGCGATGCCGGGCGAGCGGGCGAAGATTCCGGCCGCTGAAATAACTCCCGAGCATCTCGCCGGATCGGCAGAACGCGAAGGCGGCTTCCGGCCATGGCTGCCGCCTCTGGCCGGCCTCCAATCCTTGATGGAGATAGCCCAGCCAGGCCGTCTGGAAGTCCGCATACCGCTCCGTCTCCCCCGGTTGCGAGAAGAAGGCCGGGGAGCGGCAGGTGGCCGCGACGAATGCATCGGCCAGGGCAACCGGAAGAAGGTCGAGATTGAAGCGCGCCGGAAGACGGTAGGCGGGCTTGAGCAACAGGGCGGCAAGCTGGCAGGCGAGCTGCTCGGGCCGCGTGATCCCGTCGCGATAGGCCTCCTCCAGCAAGCCGCAGAACGCCTGCTCCGCCTCGCCCAGCCTTGCGGGAGCCGGAGCCGCCAGCAGGCGCGTGTAGCGGTCGAGGGAGTCCGACGCGCAGAAGGCGCGGAACCGGTCGGCCGTCATGCGCGCCAGTTCCATGGCAAGCCCCAGGCGCTCGGACACAGCCGCTCCGCCGTCGAAGCGTGCGACCGCCTCCAGCGGCGACGGCAAGGGCGAAGACGGCGACTGGGGCGGCGGCTGGCACTCCGCCCGGGCTTGTCGCGGCTCGTCCGCCGGCTTGATCACCTCCAGCACGACCTGGACATGCACGACCTGATCGGGCGTGGCGCTGCTGGACAGGGACTTGATCCGGAAGGCGCCGCGGAAGCCGTATTTCCGGCACAGGGAAAGATAGGCCGGGTGGTCGACCGAATAGTAGAAGAAGGAATTCGCGTTCCAGTAGCTGATGTGGGTCGGGTCCTGGAAGGCTCCCCTCCCGTCGGTCGACGGAACCCGGATATCGACGATGGCGCCGCCGCGGCACACGCGCCAGATCTCGTTCATGGTGTGAAGGCGATCGGGCAGATGCTCGATCAGGTCATGGGCACGCAGATGGGCGACGCTGCCCGTTTCGAAGGGGAAGCGGCCGGTGAGGTCGCAGACGAGATCGACGCCCGGACCGGGAGCCACATCGACGCCGACGAAGCCGTCCGGCTTGTGATCGCCGCAACCGAGGTCGACGCGCAGATCGCTGGTGTCATGGGACATGATGGCAGGGCCATGGGACATGATGACAGGGCGCTTTTCGGGTTTGCGGGATCTGATCGACAAGCCGGCCGTCAATGGCGGAGGAGGCGGTTGATGAGCACCCGTCCGGGATAATCGACATAGTGCAGGGTCAGCGGACCGTCGCCGACCGCGGTCACCTGCATGAAGCTCAACGAGGGAACGTCGTCGAACGGCTGATAGGGCACCACCGGCAAGCGGACCTCTCCCTGCTCCGCCCGGAATTCCGGGAAATGGCGGTAGCGGATGGTGTATGTCGTGCCGGCCGCCGCCTCGATCACCAGACGGTTCCCTTTCCGATGCCAGGGAGCCTGCGGGGTCACGATGCCGATGTCGGCATCCGCCCGGCTCATCAGGATCATTCCCGGAACGCTCACGTTCAGCAGATCGCGCAGGGGCTTGTCCATCTGGGAGAACTCGAACCCGGCGACGGCCTTCCAGCCACTTTGCGACAGCATGTCCATGGTGGCGCGGGACAGCACCACGATATGGCTGATCCCTGCCGCCGAACAGGTTTCGAAAAACCGCTCGGGCGATGTCTGTGTGCCGTTCAGCTTCAAAAGCCGGGCCATCGACAGCTCATGCTCGAGGGTGAAGGTGTATTCCTTGGTAGCGAGTTCGATGTCGCGCTTGGGCAGCAGGTCGTCGGTCATGAACCAGAACCCGCGCATCCACAAATCCGGATAGGCCTGCTGCATCGCGGTCGAGGTGCGGACGGTTTCGACGGCGATGCGCGACCGGGCGGGAATCGCCGCGAAGAACGCGTCCAGCGCCGGGTGTTTCGGGCGCTCGACGGCACGGATCAGCGGGAAGGCATCGCTCATCTCCAGGCCGTAGCGGAGAATGGCGTACCAGCGGTCCCGGACGGTCGCGATCCCGCTCTCGGCCAGCGACTGCATCGTCTGGCTGAGCGGCACGGAGCAATGGTGATTGTCCCGCATGCGGTGCGCACCGATGAAACTGATCAGCAGGCACCACGGATTGCCGGTGGCGCAGGCATAGGCGATGCCGATGGCCGAGAACAGCAGATCGAAACTCTGGAAATCGCTGAGGAAGAAGAAGCGGCGGCTGGCGTAATAGGCAAGGCAGCAGGAGACCCCCAGCAAGGCGGCGGCCGGAGCCTGGTTCATCCAGGCGCCGGCCGTCAGCAGCAGCGCCACCGGGCCGGCGGCGACGATCTCGTCGAGAACCGGCAGGTGGCTCTTGAGCACTTTTCCGCCATTCAGCGCGGCCCCGACATCGTGGCTCGCCAGCCGGCAATAGCGCACCGTCTTGGCGAAATAGGTAAAGCCCGCCTTGGAAAAGCGCAGTAGATGCAGAGCGAGCCCCGGCAGGACGCCGATGAGGAGATCGTCCGCATCCCCATGCTGGAGTGCCCAGACCAGCAGGGCCGGGCCGGTGATCGCGGCCGTCAGGAGGGAAGCCATCAGATTGACCACCGCCAGCAGCGACCAGAGCAGCGCGGCGGCCAGGGTGTTTCCGGAGAAGGCCAGGAAGAGAACCATCAGGATCGGCCCGTACCACAGGGTCTCGGTCTTGCCGCCGCCGCTGGTGTAGCTGAAGACGATGACGGGGGTCGCGGCAAAGGCCAGGGCGACCAGCGGCGCGGCATAAGCGGTGAAGCCCAGCGCCACCGCCGCAGCGGTGGCGGCGATGAACAGCCCCCAACCCAGGGCGTTGAGCGCCCGGTCGCCGAGGAGATGCAGCAGCCGATAGGTGATCGAGCTGTTCCCGAAGCGCTCGCGCATCGTCAGGCCGAAGGCATCGCCCCAGGTGTAGCCGTAGCGTCCGTGAAGGGCGAAGTTGGAGCCGATCCGGCGATAGGCGGGACGGATCAGCGTATCGACGTTGCTGAACCCCATGAAGTCTTCGTCGCGGACCCCGGCCCCGTTCGGACGCAGCACCGCCACCATCCGCGCCAGCGTCGCCGGAATGCGCAGCACCGTCAGGATGGTGAAGAAGGAGAACAGGCAGGCCGCGGCCGGAACCGCGCCGATCGCAAGGCGCGAGGGACTGACGGAAGCCGCCGCTTTCAGCCAACCGGGCAGCCGCGCGAAGGTTGACACAAGAACTTTCATAAGGGTCGCTCTCGGCAAGCACAAAAAGGAGAAAGCGCGGAAAAGGGCAGGCACAGGAGAGCTCGTCGCTTGCCGGCGCGAAAGCATTTCCGCCGCCACCGCCTTATCCGCCGAACATTCAGCAAGAGATCAATTTATAGGTGCCCTTTTCCCTAATTGCACTCTTCCCGGCGCCGCGCGCCGGGCGCCAAGGCATACAAAAAAGAAGGGGCGCCCTTGCGGGCGCCCCTCCCTTTTACCGCGATGCTTAGGCTCAACCGCCAGATCAACCGAGGTTGATGTCGGAGAGCGAGAGCACCGAGCCGTTGTACACGCCGAGCAGGCGAACCTCGGACGCGGCCACTTGGCCGTCGCCGTTGGCATCGACCACCTGGTACAGGCCGGAGTTCGTGCCGTTGTTGGCCAGAACCAGCGTGCTTGCACCAGCCGACGAGTTCGTCAGCGTACCCAGGGCCGTACGGAAGTTGGCGAGGTTGGCATCCGTCAGGCTGCCGCTGACCGCCGAGGACAGGCTGACCAGTTCGTCGGCCATGCTCACCCCGTCGGTCGCCGCGGTCGCCGTGCTCAGCGCTGCGTCGCCATTCCGGTCCGCCGTGGTCCGGGCGGCATCCGTCAGCTGCACCTTGTCGGTGCCGCTCTGGAAGTTCGACACCGAGATGAAGCCGGTGTTCGCGCCCAGCTCAGCGATGTCGCTGAAGGACGAGTACACGACCGTATCGGTGCCGCTGCCCGAAGCCAGGCTGATGCTGTCGCCAGTACCACCCTGGAAGCGGATCGACCCGCTGGTCACCGTGATCGCATCGGTGCCCTGACCGCCGACCAGCGTCTCGATGCCCGAGACCGACATGGTCACGCCGGTGTCGCCGGTGGTGATCACGTCGTTGCCGCTGCCGCCGGCAAGGGTCTCGATGCCGCGCAGCAGCACCGTCGAACCGCCGTCGCCGAGGCTGACCACATCCGTGGCCGCACCGCCGACGATGATCTCGATCCCGCTCTCGGCACGCATGGTGACGCCGGTGTCGCCCAGGATCACCAGGTCGCTGCCCGCACCACCGATCATGGTGTCGATACCGCGGGTGATGACGGTGTTACCCGACGCACCCAGGGTCACGACGTCCGAACCGGTACCGCCGACCAGGAACTCGACGCCCGAAGCCGTCATCGTCACGCCAGTCGAGCTGGTGAAGACGATGTCGGTGGAAGCGCCGCCGGTCAGGGTGTTGATACCCGACACGGTGATCATGTTCTGCGTGTCGCCGAGCGTGACCACGTCGTTGCCGCTGCCGCCGATCAGGGTCTCGACCGCACGGGTCAGCAGGGTGCTGCCCGAAGTGCCGAGGCTGACGACGTCGGTGGCGGCGCCACCGATCAGCAGTTCGATGCCCGAACCCAGCTCCATGGTGACGCCGGTGTCGCCCAGGAACACCCAGTCGGTGCCCGCACCGCCCGACAGCGTGTCGATGCCGCGGGTGATGACGGTGTTGCCCGAAGAGCCCAGGGTGACGACGTCGGTGCCCGTGCCGCCGACCAGGAACTCGACGCCCGAAGCCAGCATCGTCACGCCGGCGGTGCCAGTGAAGACGATGTCGGTGGAAGCGCCGCCGGTCAGGGTGTCAATGCCGGTCACCGTGATCGTGTTCGGCGTGTCGCCGAGCGTGATCACGTCCGTGCCGGTCGAGCCGATGAGGGTCTCGATCGCACGGGTCAGCAGGGTCGCGCCCGCGGTGCTGATGCTCAGCACGTCGGTGGCGGTGCCGCCGACCAGGATCTCGACGTTCAGGCCCAGGGTCATCGTGTTGCCGGTGTCACCCAGGAACACGAGGTCGGTGCCCGCGCCGCCGATCAGCGTCTCGATGCCGCGGATGGTGGTGGTGTTGCCGACCGAACCCAGGGTCAGGACGTCGGTGCCGGTGTTGCCGACCACGTAGTCCGCACCCGAGACGGTCAGGGTCGAACCCGCCGAACCGGTGAGGATGACTTCCAGGCCCGTGCCGCCGATCAGCGTGTCGATGCCGAGCGCCAGCAGCGTGCCGCCGGCGGTGCCGATGGTGACGACGTCGATGCCGGTATCACCGATCAGGGTCTCGATGCCCGACACCACCATGGTGTTGCCGACCGTGCCCAGCGTGACGATGTCCGAAGCCGAACCGCCGGTCAGCGTCTCGATCCCGCTGACGAGCAGCGAGTTGAAGGTGTTGCCCAGCGTGACGACGTCGGTGCCGCCCTGACCCGTCAGCGTCTCGATGCCGCGCAGCAGCACCGTGTTGCCGGCCGTGCCCAGGGTGACCACGTCGGTGCCGGTGCCGCCGATCAGGATGTCGATCGCCGAAACCAGGGCCGTCGTGCCGCCCGAACCCAGGAAGATCAGCTCGGAGCCCGTGCCGCCAGTGATCGTCTCCAGCGCATTGGCCAGCAGGGTCGAACCCGCCGTGCCGATGGTGATGACGTCGGTGCCCGTGCCGCCCGTGACCGTCTCCAGCGCCGAGACCAGCATGGTGGTGCCGGTGGTGGCGATGGTGATCACGTCGGTGCCGGCGCCGCCGGACAGAACCTCCAGCGCCGAGACCAGCATGGTGGTGCCGGTGTCGCCGATGGTGATGACGTCCGAGCCGCCCTGGCCGATCAGGGTCTCCAGGCCGCGCAGGATGACCGTGTTACCGGCCGCGCCCAGCGTGACGACGTCGGTGGTGGTGCCGCCGACCAGGATCTCCAGGCCCGAGGCCAGGACGGTGTTGCCCGAGGACCCCAGGAACACGAGGTCGGAACCCGTGCCGCCGAGGATCGTCTCCAGGGAGTTGGCGACCAGCGAGTTGCCGGCCGTGCCCAGGGAGATGACGTCGGTACCCGTGCCGCCCGTGACCGTCTCCAGGGCGGAGACCAGCATGGTGGTGCCGGTGGTGCCCAGGGTGACCACGTCGGTCGAAGCGCCGCCGACCACGGTGTCGATCAGCGAGATCGCCATCGTGCCGCCGGCCGAGCCGAGGGTGACAACGTCGTTGTCGGCCGTACCGGTCAGCGTCTCGAGAGCCGAGACGAAGGTGGTGTTGCCGCCGGCGCCCAGGGTGATGACGTCGGAACCCGTGCCGCCGGTGATCGTCTCGAACAGATGGACTTCAGCGGTGTTGCCGGTGTCGCCCAGGGTCAGGACGTCGGTGCCGGTGTTGCCGATCACCGTCTCAATGCCGCGCAGCAGCACCGTGTTGCCGGCCGTGCCGAAGGTG
>JAEYXQ010000182.1 GCA_023431205.1 Pseudomonadota bacterium
GCACTTCACGCCATTCGATTTCAGAGATGAGCTGAATGCCCATGTCGGGTCGGCCTTTTCCATCGAGCCGATCCTGACGCAAAGCGCCTGGTTCCGTCCGCACAACCGAGACAGCGTCATTCCCAACTTCTACATCGTCGGGGCGGGTACGCATCCGGGTGCGGGCATTCCCGGTGTGGTCGGATCGGCCAAGGCAACGGCAGGCCTGATGATCGCGGATGCGCGGGCATGACCGACAGCGTCATCGACCAGAGCGAGCAGGCGATCGCCCAAGGTTCGCAGAGCTTCGCCGCTGCGGCTCGCCTGTTCGACAGGCAAACGCGCGATGATGCAGTGATGCTTTACGCCTGGTGCCGGCACTGCGATGACGTGATCGATGGCCAGACACTGGGCCACGACCAGCAGGCCGACTTTCGCGCCGGGCAGCAGGCACGGCTCGCCGAACTCCGCGAGCAAACTGCGCGCTCCCTTCGGGGAGATATTGCCGGAGACTATATCTTCGCAGCCCTGCAGCGGGTGGTCGCCCGCCATGACATTCCGCACCGGCACCCGCAGGAATTGCTGGCCGGTTTCGAAATGGACGTCACCGGTCGCCACTACGAGACGATCGATGACACGCTCGAGTATTGCTACCACGTGGCTGGGGTGGTTGGCGTGATGATGGCAATGATCATGGGCGCACGGGACCCACTGGTCCTCGATCGCGCCAGCGACCTGGGTCTGGCTTTCCAGCTCACCAATATCGCTCGCGATGTGGTGGAAGATGCCCGCGCGGGGCGTACCTACCTGCCCGCCGAACTGCTGCGACGCCATGGCATCGACTCGATCGACCCAGACGATCTCGCACAGTGGCCAAGACTTCACGCGGCAGCACGGGACCTGCTGGATCTCGCGGAACGGTATTATGCCTCCGCCTATTCGGGTCTTTCGGCCCTGCCGCCCCGTTCGGCGTGGGCGATCGCGGCGGCGCGGCGGGTCTACCGCGCGATCGGATCGAAGCTGCGGGAGGGCGGGGCCAGCGCCTGGGAGGCGCGGGTGTCGACTACAAGGGCAGAAAAGCTCGCCTTGCTGACACTGTCACTGGGTGACGTGGCCAGCACCCGCCTGCCTCGTGCCAATGGGGCGCGAACGAACCTCTGGCAGCGCCCGCTCTAGTTCACGGCGGGTCGATCCTCGTCCTTGAGAGCCTCCGGATCATACGGACGCTGGTTTTCGTGCAGTTGCTTAACCAGCTTGTCGACAGGCAGGGCATAGACAAACCCGAAGGACACGCAGCCATCCTTGCCCTGCACCGCGTGATGGAGGCGATGGGCCTGGTAGACCCGCTTCAGGTAACCCTTCCGCGGCACGTACTTGAACGGCCAGCGCTGGTGTACCAGCCCGTCGTGAAAGAAGAAGTAGAGCACGCCATAGATGGTGACGCCCAAGGCGATCCAGGTGAGCGGCCACCACATGAACTGGCCGAGGGCGAACAGGGCGATGGCTACGCCCGCGAAGACCACCGCGTAAAGGTCGTTCTTTTCCAGGGCATCGTGATGCGGCTCGTGGTGGGACTTGTGCCAGCCCCAACCCCAACCGTGCATGATGTGCTTGTGAGACCAGGCGGCGAACCATTCCATGAAGGCGACTGTTCCGACCACCATGAGGGCGGGGAGGAAAAAGTGCAGAAATGTGTCCATTTGAACCCTCCAGGTTCCTTCGGCGCACCTTAGTTCCGGCGCGCCGTCACGAAAATCGCAGTCGCAGCCGCGATACAAACAGAGCCAGCAGCACGCCCCCTGCCCCGACCAGCGCCAGGCAGGCCAGCGGCATCAGTAGCATCGAGAGCGCATCATCGCGCCACAAGGCCCCGTGATAGGCCTCAATCGCCCAGGCATTGGGTGTGTACCAGCCGATATCCTGCATCCATGGCGGCATCATGAAACGCGGCACCATGGAGCCGCCAACTGCGGAGCAGACCAGGACAACGAAGGTCGAGATGGTCTGGGCCTGCTGCTTGGTAGTGCAGGCCGATGCTACGGCAAGCCCCAGGCCAGCAGCGGCGGTCGAGGCCGCCAGCGTCGTCAGCAACCATGGTCCTAGCCGGGCCAGTACGCTCACCCGATAGACCAGAGCTGCCACGAGGAAAATCAGGCTGACCTGGATCACGCCCTGCACGATGAGGAACAGGAACTTGCCGACCACGGCTACGTCTGTTCCGGAGGGTCCGACCGCAAGGCGGTCGAGAATGCCGGCATGGCGTTCCTCGATCAGGGTTGCCGCGCCCTGCGTGCCTGAAAACAGCAGGAACAGGATTGCGATCGCGCCAGCATAGTAGGTGACCGTCACGCCGGCGCCGCCAGCAATGCCCAGCGTTTGCCGCTCGACAAGGTCGGGTGCGTCCGCCTCGTTGGTGCTCCCTTGCGCAAGGGCGTCCAGTGCCGCCGCAAGCTGAGCTGCCTGGCCAGGGGTAAACCCGCCAATGAGGTCGGCGATCACTGGAGCCGTGCGGGCCAGCCCGACATCGGGCAGGCTCTCGCCCAGGATCCGTTGAACCTGTCCCGTCAGAATGGCCCCGGCGACGGCCTTGCCCGGGTCCACAAGCACGCGGAGCGGGGTTGAGTCGTTCCTGAGGTCACCCTCGACGAACAAGCCGACGTCTGCCTCGCCGCCAGAAACCAGTTTCGCCACCCTCTCAGATGATTGCCTATCCGGCAACAGCAGGAGCGTCTCCTCGCCTCTCAGGGCCTGCTCGAGCCGATCAGCCTGTTCGGTCGGTTGCGCCACTCCGAAGGCGACCCTCAGGCGCATCTCGTCCCCGCTGATGCCAAGGAAGATCGAAGCGAAGATCATGAAAATCATGGGCGGGAGCAGGAAGGCCATGGCCAAGGCGCCGCGATCCCGGATGACGCCAAGTGCCATCGCGCGCAGCATTGCAAAGATCACGCCGTACCCTCCGTGCCCCGCGAGAGTTCAACGAAAAGGTTCTCCAGCCCTGGCTCGCGCAGCTTTATCTCGCGAGTTTCGACACCCAACCTGGCGAGGGCGAGCTCCAACCGTTCCACAGACTGATCCCCGATCGGCGCCATCATCATCCAGGTGAGGCCAGCATTGGCAGGCGTGAAGCCGGCCTTGTTGAGAGCGGCAGCCTGGCCGGTCGAGGCGGGCTGACGCAGTTCAAGCACGATCTGTTTCTTGCTCCGAAACGCGTCGTCGACAAGTTGCCGCGGTGAGCCCTGCGGGGCGATCGCGCCATGCCGAAGAAATCCGACCTTGGTGCAGAGCGTATCAGCCTGATCCAAGTCGTGCGTCGCCAGGAGGATTCCCATGCCGGCGTGGCTCAACTGAACAATCGCCTCGTGGATGCCGTTACGTGCATCCAGAGCCACACCTACGGTGGGTTCATCCAGGATCAGCAGCGTCGGCCGGTGCAGGATCGCGGCCGCGATGTTGACCCGGCGCTTCCACCCGCCGGAGAGGATCTCCACGCGATCTTCCATCCGATCGGTGAGGTCGGTGGCTTCGCTCGCCCAACCCACAGCCGCTCTCGTTTCTGGAGCGGACAGACCGGAGAGCCGCGCGAACACTTCGAGATTTTCGCGGATGGTCAGGTGCGGATAGAGGGCGAGTTCCTGCGGCACCAGACCGATATGCCGGACGCTGGAGCGGCCGGTCCTGCCCGCGATAGTGACCGATCCAGCACTCGGGCGCACACGGCCGCAGATGGTGCGGATCAGGGTTGTCTTGCCGGCGCCGTTGGGGCCGAGCAGGCCATAGATATCGCCAGCACCCACGGTCAGATGCAGCCCCTCAAGCACGGGGCGGTCGCCGTATCGGACAAAAAGCCCCTCGACGACAAGTGGCAGTGCCTCAACCGTCATTCGGGCCCGATCTTGGCGCGCAAATAGGTGTCCATCACGGCCTGTATCGGACCCATCGAGACACCGCTGTCAGACAAGGCCCGTTCTGCCGCCTGCAGGTGTTCATGGCAGGTCTGCCGTGCTCGCCGCGCGCCGAAAAGCGACACCAGCGTCGCCTTGTCTCCGTCCTTGCCGGTGTCCTTGCCGATCTCGGACGGGCTGGCGGTCAGGTCCAGCAGGTCGTCGGCGGTCTGGAAGGCGAGGCCTAGGTGACGGGCAAAGCGGCGGACATGCTCGACCCTGCCGCCGGGCATGTCGCGCAGGATCGCTCCCATCTCGGCCGCAGCAACGAACAGGCTGCCGGTCTTGAGCCAGTTGAGGTTTTCGATCTGCTCATGGTCCACCAGCGTGTCCCGGGCGTTGAGGTCGATCTCCTGTCCGGCGACGAGGCCCTGGTGACCCGAGGCGGTGGCCAGCGCGGCGGCAAGGCGTGTCCGGGTTGCAGGCGCCACGTCCGGAAGTTCCGCAATGATACCGAAGGCGCGGGTGAGAAGCCCGATGGCAGCAAGGATGGCTGTTGCCTGGCCGAAGGCCTTGTGGGTCGTCGCGCGCTCGCGCCGAACGTCCGCATCGTCCATGCAGGGAAGATCATCCAACACAAGGCTGGCCGTGTGCACCATCTCCACCGCTGCACCCAGGCGCAGGGCTGCCTCTGCATAGTGGTCATCCGGCTCGCTGATCAGGTAGAGCAGGATCGGGCGGAGGCGCTTGCTGGGTGCCAGCAGCGCATGGCTCATGGCATCCCGCAGATTGGCGGGCGTTGCGTCGGTATCCAGCAGTTCGGCGAGTTTGGCCTCGAGGCGCGCCCGAATGCCGGCGATATCGTAGGCCCGGGCGCCGCCGCTGCTCAGTTCGATGCTGGTCACGCGCACGGTGCGGCCTCCCGTCGGCTCAGTATTTTGTAGTGAAGCAGAAACTCGGAGCGGGCGTAAGCACGTACTTGCAGGCGAAAGCGGCAATTTTTTCGTGCCTTGTGAAAGCTTTTTGGGCACGCTGACCCGTCGAAAGGGCACATCATTGACCATCGACCGGAAAAACGAGCATCTCGATATCGTGCTCAGCGGGCAGGCCAGTTCGTCGGTCCGTACGGGTTTTGAAACTGTCGTTTTCGAGCATGTCGCCCTCCCTGAGATCGATTTGGATACGATCGATCTGGGCACTAAGTTTCTCGGCAAGCGCATAAAGGCGCCCTTGCTGGTCAGTTCGATGACCGGCGGCCCCGCTCGCGCCGCCTCCATAAACATTCACCTGGCGGTCGCCTGCGAGCACTTGGGCATCGCGTTGGCGGTGGGGTCGCAACGGGTTGCCATCGAGAACGAAGGTGATGCGGGTCTCGGCGAGGATCTGCGCCGGCATGCCCCCACCATCCCATTGCTTGCCAATTTCGGTGCTGCGCAGCTCAACCGCGGCTTCGGCATCGAGCAGGCGCGGCGCGCCGTGGGCATGATCGGCGCCGACGGGCTGATCATCCACCTCAACCCGCTGCAGGAAGCCGTGCAGCCAGAAGGCGATCACAACTGGCGCGGACTGCTGGGCGCCATCGAGAATCTCGCTCGCGATCTCACCGTGCCGCTGGTGGTGAAGGAGGTAGGCTCGGGCATTTCAGCGCACCAGGCCCGTCGCCTCGTTGATTCAGGGGTGTCGGTGATCGATGTTGCCGGAGCGGGCGGCACCAGTTGGGCCGCCGTTGAAGCAGGGCGTGCCCGTTCACCACGGCAGGCCGCCATTGCCAAGGCGTTTATCGGCTGGGGACAGCCGACAGCCGCTGCCATTGCAGAGGTCCGGCAAGCCTGCCCCGACGCTGTGGTGATCGGGTCGGGAGGCATTCGCGACGGCGTCGATGTTGCCAAGGCCATTCGGCTGGGGGCAGACCTTGTCGGCCAAGCCGCCGGCGTCCTCGATGCCGCAACCCATTCGGCCGAGGCGGTGGTCGAACACTTTCAGACCATCACTGGACAACTTCGCGTAGCTTGCTTCTGCACGGGCTCGGTGGATTTGGCCGCGCTTCGTCAGGCGCGGCTGCATGCCGTTGCCGGATAACGCCCAGAGGTTGCGTTCAGCGCCCGTTCAGCCGCCGTCCTCCTTCATCGCCACAGACACGGAGGCGATGATGAAGCTTAGAACTCTCGTATTGGCTGGTGCGGCGGCGCTGTCGTTGTTGGCGGGCGCCAAGGCAGCTGTCGCGCAGGTGGTGGAGGGCGAGGAGCATTGCGTGGTCAATGTTGCTGCTGCCGACGCGCTGAACCTGCGCGAGCGTCCCAGCGCCCCCAGCCGTATCTGGGCCACACTCCCCTATGGGCAGTGTGGCGTCATCGTGACGGGAGCCTGCGAGAGCTCGTGGTGTCCGGTGGAGGACGGGCACCATTCCGGCTGGGTCAACAGCCGGTACATCTCGATGGTGTCGCCCGCGCTTTATTGCGTGTCGAACGTGGCTGCGGGGGACCGACTGAACATGCGCGCCTTTCCGTCCGGCAACTCGCGCATACTGACATCGCTGGCGCGCAACCAGTGCGACATCGCCTTTCTGCCCTTTGCCACCGCTATCTGGCAGAAGGTTCGCGTCAGAGGCTACGAAGGCTGGGTGAACCGGAAGTACTTGTCGGGCGAGTGAGCTCCGTTCGTTCACAAGTTGCTCAAAGGCCCAGCGCGGCAGCCCATTCTTATTTACAGGCTGGACCTGAGATTCTAGCCTGCTGCTGACTACGCGGGCTTTGCGCGCCCGTCGTTCACGTGCCGCCAGACGATCGGATGCTCTGTACGGATGAAGCCACTTCGCAGCGAGGTGGTCGCGCCAGGAGGACCCTTTCGATGCGGCTCACTCTGTCCCGAGTTCTCCGGCGAGTTGGCATCCGCTGCCAACGGGACCTTCCATGCTGATAGAGAATCCGCCTGGGGCCACGCGGTCGAAGCCTGCGACAGTTGATCTCAGCGGCGACATTGCCAGTGTCAGCGCCATTTCCGTGGTGCCGCTGATCCTGGACCTGGCGCTGCAGCTAACCGGCATGGGGTTCGCCGCCGTCGCCCGGGTGACTGAAGACCGGTGGGTGACCTGCCAGTCCCTGGATCACGTCGCGTTCGGGCTGAAGCCGGGTGACGAATTGCCGATCGAGAGTACGATCTGCAACGAAATCCGCGATCGTCGAGAGCCCGTCATCTTCGACGATGCGGATCAGGATCCCGCATATCAGGATCACCACACGCCGCGCATCTACGGCCTGAAGAGCTACATCTCGTTTCCGATCATCCTCGGTGACGGACGGTTCTTCGGGACATTGTGCGCGATCGACACCAAGCCGGCCAAGGTGCGATCGCCGGTGGTGATGGGCACATTCCAGCTTTTTGCCGATCTGATCGGCCGGCACCTGGATGCCAATGACACGTTGCGTTCGGCGCAGGCGGACCTGGTGAGCGAACAGGAGCGGTCGGAGCTGCACGAGCAGTTCGTCGCCGTTCTGGGGCATGACCTCCGCAATCCGATCGCGGCACTGGACGCCGGCACATCCCGCCTGATCCGCGACGGATGGACGGCGCAGACTCCGCTGATCCTGCAACTGATGAAATCCAGCATCAACAGGATGTCGGGGCTGGTGAACAACGTTCTCGACCTGGCGCGGACCCGGCTTGGCGAGGGGCTGACTCTCAACATGAGCCAAGCCCCGCTTTCAGAGACGCTGACCCACGTCATCGAGGAGCTCCGCATTGCCCATCCGGAGCGGACCATCGTTGCGAACCTGAGCACCAAGGAGAAGATAGTCGCCGACCACCAACGGCTGGCGCAGCTTTTCTCCAATCTGATCGGCAATGCGCTGACACATGGCGCTGACGACCGGCCGGTGGTGGTGGAAACCCGCAGCGGTGCAGGGACGGTGAGCGTGGCGGTGGTCAACGGCGGCGCGGCGATTCCGCCCGAGCGGATGGGGAAGCTTTTCACGCCTTTCAAGCGGGGGGGCTCGCATTCGCAGGGACTCGGTCTTGGGCTCTACATCGCAGCGGAGATCGCCGACGCGCACGGTGGCACAATCACCGTGCAGTCGGACGCTGCAGAGACGCGCTTCACCTTCCAGATGCCGGTGGCATAGGCCCCCGAGCGCCTTGCCTTGCTGCGGGGTTCGCCGGCAACCGCGTATTTGGGTGGGGACGGTGGTGGCAGGATGTGGAAATCCGCTGGCTGACGAAGATTTGCGGGAACGGATGCTACCGCAAACATTTGCTTTTGACGTAGCACATACTTATCGAATCTCGATCAGAATGGGTGTGTCGGTGTGTCGCCGCGGTGGCTGGCGTACCGGGAAGGGGGAACCACCAATGTCTAGAACCGCCTCATGGGTCGGCATTTTCCTGATGGCTGCGGCCGTGGCGCTGCCGGTGCACGCGAACGACGGGCAGAGCGAGCACCTCTACAATTTCGCCGGCAGCTGGCAAGGCGCGGGACAGCTGGTGGGCGGCGAGAAGCCCGAAGAGTTTCGCTGCCGCTTGATGGTCGAGCAGGGCAGCATGTCCAAGATCAACTATTCCGGGCGCTGCAGCCTGGTGAACATGAATCTCTCGGTGGCCGGCACGATTGCCTACAACGCCGCCGCCGGTCAGTACGAGGCGGTGATGAGTTCCAATGCCGGCTTCACGGGCGACGCCGTTGGGCGGGTGCGTGGGGATCGCATCGTGTTCAACCTCGAAGAGCGGCAGGCCGACAAGCGCGGCAACGATGTGCAGATCGGCGCGGTCATCGAACTGATCGGCCAGTCGATCACCGTTCAATTCCAGGTGGAGTTCAACGACTCCGGTGAAGTCATGACTGCGGAGGTGCCGTTCTCACGTCGGTGAGGCGGCTGACGGTCTGATCTCCATGGACATGCAAATATCGCCGAACGCCACCCCCGCCGCACCGGCGGCCGAGGGCGGAACGCCGCTGGTCGCGGCGCAGGACCTCTGCTACTCGCTGGAACTCTCCGGCGAAACCCTTCACATCCTCCGGAACGTTTCCCTGCGGGTTGGACCAGCCGAAGTTGTGGCCGTCGTCGGCCCTTCCGGCAGCGGCAAGACCTCGCTGCTGATGCAGCTGGCCGGGCTCGAGCGGCCCACCAGTGGTACGGTGAGTGTGGCCGGGACCGAGCTGACCAGGCTCAGCGAAGACAGGCTGGCAGAATTCCGCCGCGACAATGTCGGCATCATCTTCCAGAGCTTTCACCTCATCCCCTCGCTGACGGCGCTCGACAATGTGGCGCTGGCGTTGGAGATCGCTTCGCCCCACCTCTCGCTCACCGAAGTGCGCAAGGAAGCGGCGGCGGCGCTGACCGCCGTTGGCCTTGGGGAGCGGCTGGCGCATCGTCCGAGTGCGATGTCGGGCGGGGAACAGCAGCGTGTCGGCATCGCCCGGGCGCTGGTCACCAAGCCCCGGCTGCTGCTTGCGGACGAGCCGACGGGCAATCTCGACCAGACCACCGGCCTGATGGTCATCGAACTGATCTTCGACCTTGCGCGCCGGCAGAACACCGCGGTGGTGCTGATCACCCATGACCCGGCGCTCGCCAAGCGCGCTGACCGGTCACTGACGATGAGCAAGGGCGTGCTGAGCGAAACGCCGGCTGCAGCTGCCGCCAAATGAATCGCCTCCTTGCAACGATCCGCGTCGGGCTTCTCGACATGCGGGGAGACTGGCGGCGCTTTGCGCTGCTGATTGTGTGCCTCGCTATCGGCACGGCGCTGGTGGCGGGCGTGAGCCTCGTCGGGGCGAGCCTGCGGCAGGCGATCGAGCGCGACGCCGCCTTGCTGATGGGCGGCAGCCTCGAGCTCAGCCGTGCCGACCGGCTCGCGACCGCAGCAGAAGTGGGCGTGATCAGCGGCTATGGCGAGGTCGCCATGGTTGTGGACAGCAATGTCAGGGCCGAAACCTTCGAGGCCACCGCCTTTGTCGACCTCATCGCCGTTGGTGAAGGGTATCCGCTGCTGGGCCGCGTCGACAGCCCGCAACTGCCAGAAGGCAGCAAGCCGCTGCAGTTCCTCGAGGAACGCGACGGGCAGTTCGGTGCGCTAGTCGACCCGCTGATGCTCGACAGCCTTGGGGCGGCGGTCGGCGACACGGTCAGCATCGGTGGTACGGACTTCGAGGTGCGCGGTATCCTGCGGGCCGTGCCGGATGCTCCGGTGCGTGGCCTGCGTCTCGGCTCCCCTGCCCTGATCTCGCTGCCGGCGCTCGCGGAGCTGGCGGACCGTACTTCACCGCTCCCGGGCCTTGGCAATGTCTTCCGCTACAAGCTGCTGCTGGCGGACGGCGACCCGGAAGTGGTGAAGGACGAGATCGCGCTGGCGTTGGGTGACGCGGGTTGGCAGGTGCGGTCGGCCCGCGACGGCCTTGGCGACATGGTGCGGTACTACGACCTGTTCATGCGCTTCCTGGTGGTCGTGGGGCTGGTGTCGCTGTTCGTCGGCGGAGTCAGCGTCTGGACGGTGATCTCGACCTATATCGGGGAACGGACGATCACCATTGCCACCATGCGCAGCCTTGGCGCGAGCCGCCGGCGGGTGCTCGGGCATTTCCTCGCGCAAGTGGGAACATTGGCGGTGATCGGAGTGGGCATAGGCTTGCTGATCGGCGGGATTGGGGCGGCCGTCGCCATGCCGATCGTCGGCGCGGCTGCTGGCGTGCCCCTGTCGGGTTCGCTCGAGCCGGTACCGCTGCTGGTTGCCGGTGCGGCCGGATTGGTGGTGGCTTTCGCTTTTTCCTACCTGCCGTTGACGCAGGGGCAGATGATCAGCCCGGCGACGCTGTTCCGCTCCAAGGGCGTGGGTGCCGATCCGGTGCCGTGGCAGGCCTGGCTATCGCCGGGGCGGCTGGCGCCGCTGGTGATCGCGCTGGCGCTGTTCTTCTGGTTGGCCTCGATCATGACCAATGATCCGGTGCTGGTGGCGGGCTTCGGCATCGCTTGCGCGGCAGCGGTGGTGTTGCTGCGGCTGGTGCTCGCAGGGATACGAGGCCTGGTTCGACGGCTGCCCGAAGCACGTTGGACCGTGTTGCGGAGGGCGCTGAAGCAGATCGACGCCCCCGGATCCAGCGCACCGGCAGTGGTGGTGTCGGTCGGGCTCGCTTTGACCATGCTCACCATGGTGCTGTCTTTCGAGCTCAATCTGCGCAACGAGTATCTCGGCGCGTCGGCTTTCGACGCCCCAACTTTCGTGGCGCCAGACCTGTTCGATGACGAGGTGGAGCTGCTTCAGGCGCTCGGCGACAGCGACGCGGAGATCCGGCAGGTCACGGCCGTGCCGATGTTGCGAGGCACCGTGGCAGCGGTGAATGGCGCTGCCGCCACGACGCTGCGTCCGCGCGGCCCGGCAGCCTCGTTCCTGCTGTCCGGCGAAATCCCCCTCGCCTATCGACGCGAGCTGCCGACCGCATCGCGCATCGTTGCGGGAAGCTGGTGGCCCAAGGATTACACCGGCGATCCCCTGGTTTCGCTGCATCAGGACCTGCGCTCGGGTCTGGGCGTCGGACTGGGAGACCAGGTGACATTCTCGATCTTCGGTGACCAGGTAACGGCAACGGTGGCCAGCTTCCGGGACTACTCCTGGCAGGGTGGCATCGACGTGCTGGTGACCTTCTCGCCGGGCGTGATCGAGGAGTATCCGCTCACCCTGCTCGGGGCAGTCACGACGGTGGCCGGCAGGGAAGATGCGGTGCAATTGCGGCTGGCGGATGAGTTGCCGGACGTGCGGTTCATTCCGATCGGAGAGACGCTGCAGAAGATCACCCTGGCACTGCAGCAGCTGTCGCTGGCCGCTTCGATCGTGGGCGGGGTGGCGGTTGCCAACGGGCTTCTGGTGCTGATCGGCAGCCTGTTGACGGGCCGGAAGCAGCGGCAGGCCGATGCGGTGGTGATGCGTGTCATCGGGGTGAAGGTGCCGACGCTGGTCGGCACCGCGCTGCTGGAACACGTGCTGCTGGCGCTGGTCGCCGCGGTCGTGGCGGTGCCGCTTGGCATCGGGCTGGCGTGGTTCCTGACGGCGCTGCTGCTGGAGGTGGAGTTTGCCCTGCCGGTAGTCTCGCTGGTCAGCTTTGCCGCGGTTGCCCTGCTGCTCAGCGGCGCATTGGGGGCGACGACGATCATGCCGGCGACCCGCCCGCGTCCTGCCCTGTTCCTGCGGCAACTGACAGCCGAGTAGCCGCAGGAGGTCAGGTCGCGGAGGTTGCGACCAGCACGACAGCGAACGGGCGATTTGCGTAAGGGTGGACGTGCAGGGCCAGAACCCACAGGCTGGACAAGGCGACTGCCGCGAAAATGACCAGGGCGCGCGCCGCTCCGCGCGGCCGGTCGAGGTGCACGACAACGATGGCCACCATCGTCATCAGGGTGAGCACCGCGACGAGGTACCACTTGGCTTCGTCGACCAGGCTCTGCCCGATGGCGAGGCGGTCGTTGCGGGCGTCCTGCAGTTCGTCGAAGTCCCGGACCAGCTTGCCGGCGATGGCGTCCGGCAGGCCGGCGCTGGCGGCGGCGATCAGGGCGATGCGGATGTCCTGGAGGGCGGCGTCGACGTCGGGATGGGGGGCGCTGTTGAGGTCCTGGCCCCATTCGGTGCGGGCGACGGCCTCGGCGTAGCGGCGGATGGCCTCGTTCATGTCAGGTAAATCAAGGGCTTGCGGAGCGGAAGCGCCGGCGAGGCGGGCGATGGAGGAGCGCTCGGCGGAAGCGGCGCGGTCGGCTTGCGCGCCGAGCGTCCAGATGTCGGCGGCGGCAAATCCGAGGGCCAGCGCCCAGGCGGCGGCGACGACGCCGACGAAGGGTGGGACCGGGATGGAGGTGGCGGGCTGCGATCCCCGGCGGGTGAGGGCGAACAGCAGTGCCAGGGAGAGGAGCAGGCATAAAGCCACGAAGCCGCAAAGGGTTAGCAGCAGGAGCGGGGTCGGCAGGGTGAGGATGGCGTTCACGTATGGCACCGCTGGCTGAGGGGTTGTCCGATAGTTCCTGAACGAAGATGAACGGCGGCTTTACGGCGCCTGAACACCTTCTAACGGGGGCTGCTGAAGGGATTGTCCTTGAACAACACTTCCCGGTCCTGGGTGAAGTTGGCGAGCAGCGGGATGGCGGCGCCGCCAAGGGCACGGGCGCTGGTGCCGAGGGAGCCTTCCACCAGCGCGAAGGGCGAGAGCCCCTGCCGGTTGACTGCGGCGAGCGCGGCCCGTGTCGCTTCGATGATGCGGGTGCGGACCGAGGGTGGGACGGCGCCGTCGATGACGACGGTTTCCACGTCGACCACCGCGACGGCGGCGGCGACGGCATGGGCGAGGTGGCTTGCGACCTGAGCGATCCAATGATCGAGCGTTGGGCCGAGATCGTCACCCCAGTCGTCGGGGGATTGCCAGAGCACCTCGGCGCGACGGCCCTGGCGGATGAGTTCGCGCTCGAGCACGTAGATGGAGGCGACGTTCATCAGTTGCGGCAGGCGGGTGCCCGGAGCGGCCGCACTGGCTGGCATGGAGCCCAGCGCACCGGCATTGTTGGTTCGTCCGGGAAAGAGGTGACCGCCGAAGACCAAGCCGCCACCGATAAAAGAGCCAATGAAGACATAAAGGTAGTCGACATAGTCGGCACCGCGTCCGAACATCAGTTCGGCGGCACAGGCGGCGGTAATGTCGTTGTAGAAGTAGACCGGCCAGGGGCAGAAGGCCGCCAGTTCGGCCCGGATGTCGACGTCGCGCCAGGCGTCGATGTCCTCGCGAGGTGCGCCGATCTCCTCGGGCCAGGTCCACATCTCGTAGGGGGAGGCGATGCCGAGACCAGCGATGCGGCGGAGCCCTTCGGTGGAGAGACCCGACTGGAGTTCCGCCAGCCCGGCTTCGGCGAAGGCGCGAATGGCCGCGGGAGTCGGGTAGGCATAAGTCTGGTGCAGGAAGTGCTGCACTTCGCCGGTGAAGTTGATCAGCGAAAGGTCGGCGCTGCGGCGGCCGATCTTGAGGCCGACGGAGTAGGCGCCCTGCGGGTTGAGCGAATAGGGCACGGAAGGCTGCCCTACCCTGCCGCGCACCACCGCCTCGCGCTGCAGGAGCCCGTCGGCTTCGAGCTGGTTTGCGATGATGGAGATGGTCTGGGGCGACAGCCCGGTCATGCGGGCGATATCGGCCTTGGGCAGGCTGCCATGGCGGCGCACGAGCGAAAGCACCAGGCGTTCGTTGTAGAGTCGCACCCCGCTCTGGTTGGTGCCGCGGCTGAGGTCGTCCGACCGCCCCCGCATCGTCGTGCCGGCATCTGCCAATGGCGCCTCCGCTTGCTGCCGCATCCGCCTATCGCAGCTTCCGGCGGATTGCCAGCGACCCTCCCAGCGACAGCAAGGCGCTTCCATTCCTTGCCTGTCAATTAATAAATCAAGCGGATTAACTTATTGACACCTCCCGACACCCATGGTGATCATCGGGGCGATCGAACGGCGCGAGGAGGAGACTGGCGACCGTCCGGCACAGACCGCGACCGGGGAGTCCGGCGCGTCCCTCGGGAGGAGAGTACATGAACGGGTTAATGAAAGCTGCGGCGGCGACCGCCGTGCTGCTCGGGCTTGCGTCCGGGTCGGCTGCCTACGCCCAGGAGATTGTGGGCCTCATCACCAAAACCGAAGGCAACCCCTTCTTCGTCAAGATGCGCGAGGGTGCGCAGGCCAAGGCGGAGGAACTCGGGCTCGACCTGCGGACCTATGCCGGCGATTTCGACGGCGACAACGAGAGCCAGATCGCCGCCATCGAGAGCCTGATCGCCGCCGGCGCCAAGGGCTTTGCCATCGTGCCTTCCGACTCCTCGGCCATCGTGCCCACAATCCAGCAGGCGCGCGATGCGGGGCTGCTGGTGATCGTGCTCGATACGCCGCTCGAGCCGATGGATGCGGCCGACGCGACCTTTGCGACCGACAACCGCAAGGCCGGCCTGCTGATCGGGCAATGGGCCGCCGCGACGCTGGGCGACGAAGCGGCCAATGCCAAGATCGGCTTCCTCGATCTCGCCACCAATCAGCCCACCGTGGACTACCTGCGCGACCAGGGCTTCATGGAAGGCTTCGGCATCGATGTGAAGGATCCGAACCGCTACGGCGACGAGGACGACCCGCGCATCTGCGGCCATGAAGTGACCGCCGGCTCCGAAGAAGGCGGCGTGACGGCCATGGAAACGCTGCTGCAGCGGTGCCCGGACATCAACGTCGTCTACGCCATCAATGAGCCTGCCGCCGCGGGCGGTTACCAGGCGCTGCAAGCGGCAGGGGTCGAGAACGTGCTGATCGTTGCCGTCGATGGCGGCTGTCCCGGCGTGCAGAACGTCAAGGACGGCATCATCGGCGCCACCTCGCAGCAGTACCCGCTCGACATGGCGGCGCTGGCGATGGAGGCGATCGCCAAGTTCGCCGAGGACGGGAGCAAGCCCGAAGTCGACCCGGAACTTGGCTTCTATGACACCGGCGTGCGCCTCGTGACCGACCAGCCGGCCGAGGGGGTCGAATCCATCGACACCGTCGAAGGCACGGAGCTCTGCTGGGGCTGATGCAAGCGTGGCTCCACCGGTCTGCCGGTGGGGCCCTTCCATGATTTCGGCGAGACGGAGGGGCATGGCATGAGTGACGACGTCACCGGCACGGCGACGGCTGAACAAGGCCTGGCGGGGACGCATCACGGCGTCGCCAGCTTCGAGGACGAGGCGCCAGGCCCGCTGCGGCGGATTCAGCACTTCTTCCACCAGAACCCCACGGCGATTCCGGCGATCATCCTGCTCATTGCGGTGGTGGTGTTTGCCTTCGTCACCGGGGGCAAGTTCTTCGGGACGCTGAACCTGTCACTGATCCTGGCGCAGGTGACGCTGATTGCCCTGCTGGGGACGGCACAGACGCTGGTGATCATCACCGCCGGCATCGACCTGTCGGTCGGCGCCATCATGGTGCTGAGCTCCATCATCATGGGCAAACTGGCGGTGGATTACCAAGTTCCTGTCGTCATTGCGTTCCCGCTGGGACTGCTGACCGGGCTGGTTTGCGGACTTTTCAACGGCCTTCTGGTCACGCTGCTGAAGCTGCCGCTGTTCATCGTAACGCTGGGCACTTGGAGCATCTACGGGGCGCTGATCACGCTGGTGTCCAATGCGGCAACCATCCGCTCGCAGGCGCTGGACGAGTTCGCGCCGTTCCTGAAGTCGATGGGCGCGCGCATCCCCGTGGGGGGCGGCGCCTTCCTGATGTATGGCTCAATCCTGATGATCCTGGTGGCGGCGGTGGTCTGGTACATGCTCAGCCGCACCGCCTTTGGCCGGCATGTCTATGCCATCGGTGACGACCCCAATGCGGCGCGGCTGTCGGGCATCCAGGTCAACAAGACGCTGATCGGAGTCTATGCGCTGGCCGGGCTGATCTGCGGGGTTGCCGGCTGGGTACTGATCGGGCGGGTGGGCGCCGTGTCGCCCCTCGGCAACCAGACGGCGAACCTCGATGCCATCACCGCCGTGGTGATCGGAGGGACGTCGCTGTTCGGCGGGCGCGGATCGATCCTCGGCACCTTGTTCGGCGCGCTGATCGTCGGCGTGTTCGACTCGGGGCTGTCGCTGACCGGGGTGGACCCGCTCTGGCGCCAGCTCACCGTGGGTGCGCTGATCATCGTCGCCGTGGCCATCGACCAGTGGATTCGGAGGATTTCGTCATGACGGCGCCGGTGCTGGAGGCGCGTGGCCTGACCAAACGCTATGGGCGGGTGGTGGCGCTGGACGAGGCCGATTTCGACCTGCAGGAAAACGAAATCCTCGGCGTCATCGGGGACAATGGCGCCGGCAAGTCGTCGCTGATCAAGGCGCTGTGCGGCGCGGTGATCCCCGATGCGGGAGAAATCCGCCTCGGGGGGCAGCCGGTGCACTTCCGCTCGCCGCTCGAAGCGCGCATTGCCGGCATCGAGACCGTCTACCAGGACCTGGCGCTCTCCCCTGCCCTGTCGATCGCCGACAACATGTTCCTCGGCCGGGAGCTGCGAAAGCCGGGGCTTTCCGGCACGCTGTTCCGGCGCCTCGACCGGGCGCGCATGCAGAAGATCGCGCGGGAGAAGCTGTCGGACCTCGGGCTGATGACCATCCAGAACATCAATCAGGCGGTGGAAACCCTATCCGGCGGACAGCGCCAGGGCGTCGCCGTGGCGCGCGCGGCAGCCTTTGGCAGCCGGGTGGTAATCATGGACGAACCCACCGCCGCGCTCGGGGTCAAGGAAAGCCGCAAGGTGCTCGACCTGATGCAGGACGTGAAGCAGCGCGGGCTGCCGATCGTGCTGATCTCGCACAACATGCCGCATGTGTTCGAGGTGGCGGACCGCATCCATATCCACCGGCTCGGCAAGCGCATCGCGGTGATCCGGCCCAAGGACTTCTCCATGTCCGATGCGGTGGCGATCATGACCGGGGCAATGCCGCCGCCGGGGAGTTGAGAGGAACAAGATGGATCTGGGTTTGCGGGGCAAGGTTGCCGTCATCACCGGCGGCACCGTGGGCATTGGGCTCGCGGTGGCAGAGGGGTTGGCGGCCGAGGGGGCCAATCTCGTGCTGGTCGGGCGGGATGGCGCGCGGGCCGAGCGCGAGGCGGCTCGTGTCGCCGACGCGCACGGGGTGACAGCGATCGCGGTTTGCGCGGACGTGGCGACGGCAGCGGGGTGCGAGGCGGTGGTGGACGCCGCAAGGAACCGCTTCGGCGGCGCGGACATCCTGATCAACAATGCCGGCACCGGATCGAACGAGACCATTCAGGACGCCGACGACGCCAAGTGGCAGTACTACTGGGACCTGCATGTGATGGCGGCGGTGCGGCTGGCGCGCGGACTGGTGCCGACGATGCGCGAGCGCGGCGGCGGGGTGGTGCTGCACAACGCCTCGATCTGTGCGGTGCAGCCGCTGTGGTACGAGCCGATCTACAACACCACCAAGGCAGCGCTGATGATGTTTTCCAAGACGCTGGCCAACGAGGTGGTGAAGGACAATATCCGGGTGAACACCATCAATCCCGGGCTGGTGCTGACACCGGACTGGGTCAAGACCGCCAAGCAGATTGCCGGTGAGGACGGGTACCAGGCGCACCTGCAGGGGGTGGCAGACGAGGCCGGCGGCATGCAGCGCTTCGCCAGCCCCGAGGAGCTGGCGCATTTCTTCGTGTTCCTGTGCTCGGACAAGGCGAGCTATTCGACGGGATCGACGTATTTCGTGGATGGGGGTTGGTTGAAGACGGTGTGAGGG
>JAEYXQ010000069.1 GCA_023431205.1 Pseudomonadota bacterium
CCTGATGCAGGGGCGGACGACGCTGGTGATCGCGCACCGGCTGGCGACGATCCGCGATGCCGATGCGATCCTGGTGCTCGACAATGGCCGCATCATCGACCAGGGCACGCATGACCAGCTGGTGAGCCAAGGCGGGCGCTATGCCGAGCTGGCGCGGCTGCAGTTCCGGCTCGCTGACGCGGCGAAGTAGGGTCAGCCTTCGGTCAGCTTGAACTCGATGCGGCGATTGCGGCGATAGGCTTCGTCGCTGTCGCCGGGATCGAGCGGCGCGAACTCGCCGAAGCCGGCGGCGACCAGCCGTGCGGGCGCGACGCCGCGGGACACCAGATATTGCGCCACCGAGATGGCGCGGGCCGCCGAGAGCTCCCAGTTGGACGGGAAGCGGGCGTTGCTGATGGGCCGGACGTCGGTATGGCCGTCGATGCGCAGCACCCAGTTGATGTCGGGCGGAATCTCGTCCTCGAGCTGGAGAATGGCGTCGGCCAGAGCATCAAGCTCGGGCAGGCCACCAGCCTGGATGTTGGCTTGGCCGGGATCGAACAGCACTTCGGACTGGAACACGAAGCGGTCGCCGACGACGCGCACATCGGCGCGGCCCTCGAGGATTTCACGCAACCGGCCGAAGAAGTCTGAACGATACCTGCTCAGATCCTGAACGCGCTGCGCGAGGGCGAGGTTGAGGCGGCGGCCGAGGTCGGCGATTTGGGTGCGGGACTCCGCGTCACGGGCTTCGGAGGCTTCCAGAGCCGCTTCGAGGGCGCCGAGCTGGGCCCGCAGGGCGGCGAGCTGCTGGTTGAGCAGGGCGACCTGGGCGTTGGCTTCTTCCGACAGTTCCTGGGCAGAGGCGAGTTCGGTTTCAAGGCCGGCAATGGTGCTGTCGCGATCATCGAGACCGGTGCCGATGCCGGCAAGCTGGCCCTGCAGGGTCTGGTTCTCGGACTGGGCAGAGGCGAGGGTGGCGGTGAGCGCGGCGATCTGGCTGTTGAGATCGTCGGCGTTGGCGCGCTCGAGCTGCAGCATCTCGGTGAGTTCGGCGATCTGGCTGTTCAGGCGGGCAAGGGCGGTGTCGCGACCCTGGATTTCCTGTCCGAGGAAGAACTGCGTCAGCATGAACAGCGACAGCATGAAGATGATGACGAGCAAGAGGCTCGACAGCGCGTCGACGAAGCCGGGCCAGTAATTGGCCTCCTGCCGGCGGCGGGCGCGGGCGAAAGCCATGGGCTAATTCCGTCGCTCGTCGTTGTCGGCCTGGCTCAGCACCGCCTCGATCAGCTCGCGCAGCTTGCGGTTGGTCTCGCCCTGCTCGTTGATGTGGCGGCGGAGATCGTCCTGCTCGGTGCGGATGTGCTTGACGAGACCATCAATGCCGCGGGCCAGTTCGGCCATGGCGCGAATGGCATTCTGGGAGGAGTTCTGGTTCTGCATGGTCGAGCCGAGCCGCTCGATGGCGGCAGTCATGTCGGAGCCGCCGGCATTGGCCTGCAGGGCGGTGACCGGGTGATCGAGCTCGGTCATCGAGGTCATCCAGTCCTCGAGATCGGTATAGAAGGCGTTCTGCGCCTGGCTAGTCTGCAGGTCGAGGAAGCCCAGGATCAGCGATCCCGCCAGGCCGAACAGCGAGGACGAGAAGGCGGTGCCCATGCCGCCCAGGGGCGCCGCAAGGCCTTCGCGGAGGGTCGCGAATTGCGAGGCGGTATCACCGGCACCGACATCGAGGGTGTTGATGACGCCCGCGACGCTGCTGACGGTTTCCAACAGGCCGTAGAAGGTGCCCATGAGGCCGAGGAAGACGAGCAGGCCGGTGAGATAGCGCGAGGTGTCCTTGGCTTCGTCGAGGCGGTTGCCGACGGAATCGAGGATGGACCGCATCGCTGATGGAGTGATGATGGCTTCGCCGATCCGCTCACGCAGCAGGCCGGCGACGGGGGCCAGAAGAACCGGCGGGCGCACATTGGCAGTGCTGCCGTCCTGCAGGGAATTGACCCATTTCACTTCCGGGAAAAGCCGGTAAATCTGGCGGAAGCTGAGGAAGATACCGATCGCCAGGGCGAAGAAGATCATCGAGTTGATGAACGGGTTCGCCCAGAAGAAGGTGACGATGTTGGTGAACAGGATGGCCGCGACCAACCCGACCAGCACCAGGAAGATCAGAATCTTGACGAGGTAAACCGTCGGGCTGGCGAGATGGTAGGGATCGTAGCCTTGCGTCATAGTGCTGTCGCGCTGCTCCCAAGCAAATCAGCCCCCTGGCACACTAGTCAGCGGCACCAAGCGTGACAATGCCAAAGGCGTGGGGAGGCGCTGGCGTAAGGCGCTAGTGGATCGGCTTGAGCTGCTTCAGCAGTTCGCCCTGGATCGCCTCGTTGCCGGCAACCACCTGGCCGTTCCTGACCGAGCCGCCCTGGCCGGCAAAATCGGTAACGAAGCCGCCGGCTTCCTTGACCATCAGCAGGCCCGGCGCGACGTCCCAGGGGGCAAGGCCGGCTTCATAGAGGCCGTCGAAGCGGCCGGCGGCCAGCCAGGCCAGATCGACCGAGATCGACCCGGAGCGGCGGATACCGGCGACTGCCGGATTGATGGCGGCGAGCTGGCGCATCTGCAGGCCGTCATTGCTGGTGCCCTGCGTCTTGATGCCGGTCGAAACGAGCGCGTCGGCGAGATGACGACGCTGGGCGACACGGAGGCGCTTGCGATCGGCGAGCCAGGCGCCACCACCCTTTTCGGCGGTGTAGAGCTCGTCCATCACCGGATTGTAGATCACCGAGGCGACGATCTCGTTGGCGCGCTCGAGGGCAATCGCAACGGCAAAGAGCGGCACGGAGTGGAGGAAATTGGTGGTGCCGTCGAGCGGATCGATGATCCAGCGGTGCTGCCCATCGGTGCCTTCCACTTCCCCGCCTTCTTCCATCAGGAAGGCGTAGGTGGGGCGGGCCTTGCGCAGTTCGTCATAGACGATCTGCTCGGCGCGGAGGTCGGCCTTGGAAACGAAGTCCGCCGGGCCCTTGCGCGACACCTGCAGGTTCTCGACCTCGGCAAAATCCCGCGTCAGCGACTTGCCGGCCTTGTAGGCGGCATTGACCATGACGTTGAGAATGGCGGAACGGGCCATGGGATCACTCCGCGGCTGAAGAACATGGGAAGGGCGGGAACGGGCGTGGGGTTAATGCCCGAGAACGCCCGCAGGTTCAAGGGCTTTGAGGGTCGGCATCGGTGTCTTGCGGCTCCGCCTCGTCCGTGCCCGTCGCTGCGGACGGCGCTTCGGCCGCATCGGTCGGGGCCGGCAGCGTCTCGCCTTCGGGCGGGAGAGGCGCAACGGCAGCCGTCTGGCTCGGCGGCGGGGAGGGCCAGAAGCGGGCGCGTTCCTCGGCACGGCTCAGTGCTTCGGCGGGTATCGAGACCAGCAGGCGGTCAAGACTCGGATCGGTCAGGCCCTGCCGGCGGGCAAGCGCCCTGAACAGGGCGGCTTCTTCGAGGTCCAGCGGCACGCCTTCGCCGACGGCCAGGAGCTTGGCATAGCGGTTCTGGGCCACGGCGTTGCCCGCCTCGGCGGCGCGACGGTACCAGTCGGCGGCGCCGGTCACATCCTGTTCGATGCCCTGTCCGAGATAGAGCAGGGTGGCATAGTCGATCTGCGCTTCGACCAGGCCCTGTTCGGCGGCAAGGCCAACGTAGCGGGCGCCGTCCTCTGGGTTGGGAGCGACGCCGGCGCCCTCGATCAGCATGGTGCCGTAGTCGTATTGCGCTTCGGGAAGCTCCGCGTCGGCTGCTTCCTTCATCAAGGCGGCGGCGGTGGTCAGGCTTGGAGAGGCGAACAGCCCTTCGATATGGAGCAGGGCCATGTTGTATTTTGCGGGGACGTAGCCGGCATTGGCCGACTGCTGGAACAGGCGGGCAGCGCGCTCGCGGTCCTTGGGCACGCCGATCCCCTGCTGGTAGTAAAGGGCCAGCGCAAAGGCGGCGAGCGGATCGCCATTGTTGGTTGCCAGTTGATACCAGCCGGCAGCGCGCTCTGGATTCTGAGGCACGCCGAGGCCCTGAGCGTAGATTTCCCCGATCAGCGTCTGGGCAGCAGCGTCGCCCTGTTCGGCGCGCGGCAGGGCCAGGTCGAGCGCCGTGAGGTAGTAGCCGCGCTGAAAGGCGCCATAGGCGTAGTCGACCGGCGCCCGCGGGCCGAACACGGAGTCCGAGATGGTTTCGGCGGGGGTGTCGGTTTCACTCCCGGTGGCGGCCTGTGTGTCCGTCAGAGCCTCGGTCAGGGCCTCGGTGGTGCCAGTGTCCTCAACCGCTTCCTGGGCCAGAGCTCCCGTGGTCAGGGCAGTCACCAGCGAGAGCATCAGCAGCCGCTTCATGCCGATGGCTCCGAAAGCAGGGTTTTTAGGGCATCTGCCGGCGAGGCGACTGTCCAGATGCTGGTGGACAGCGCCAGGAATTCGGCGCCGGCAGCATCAAGGCTGGTGGCGCCAGGGTCGCTGAGCACCGCCGGAATTTCGAAGGTCTCGGCCCACCAGGAGGCAAGTTCCGTTGCCCTTGGGTCGGTCTCGCCGCCCAGTGGGCCGAACAGCAGGTAGTCGATGCCAAGCTCACCGAAGCTCATGGCATCGTGGCGGCTGCGGACGTTGCCGGCACCGACGATCAGATCCGGCTTGAGGGCGGAGACGGCCTCGCGCGCGGCCTCAAGGCCAGTGGTGACGTGGACACCATCGGCTCCCAACCGCCGGGCAAGGGCGATATCGTCTTCGATCAACACGGCCGCGCCGGCGCCCTGGCCGATATTGACCACGTCGGCGGCAACGCGCGCATAGGCCCGGTCATCGAGGCTGGCGCGACGGACCAGGATGGCAGAGGCCGGTGCGGCACTCAGGACGGCCATCAGCCGGGACCCGAAATCGGGCGCATCGGCTTCTGCCGGGGTGATGAGGTAGAGCTCGGGGGCCATGGCAATCCGGCGAGGTGACGCTAGAACCGCTTCCTCCACTGCCAATTTGGCGAGATGAGGACGGTTTCCTCCAATAGGAGATGAGCGCCCCGCAGGCAAAGAAAATGCACGCCCCCGGGGGAGGAGGCGTGCCAGTCGTGACGTTGGGACGTCGCGTGAAACTCAGGCGGCCCGGTCGACCGCGTTGTTCCACTCGCCGAGGGCGGCAAGCGAGTTCATCCGGGCGCGATGGGTAAAGGCGGCCTGGGCGGCGGGGAAATTCTCGCGGCGACCGGCCCAGGTGCGCAGGGCGACGTTCTGGAGCGCACGGCCATAGCTGAAGGTCAGCGGCCAGGGCTTGTTGGGGATGCGGGCCATGGCAGCAAGGTGTGCGGTCGCTTCCTCGTCGGTCTGGCCGCCGGACAGGAAGGCGATTCCCGGGACCGCGGCCGGCACGTGCTCGCGCAGCACTTCCACGGTGCGGCGGGCAACGTCTTCGACGGTGGGGCGATCGCGCGAGTTGACGCCCGGCAAGACCATGTTCGGCTTGAGCAGCATGCCCGAAAGGTCGACGCCGGCAAGGCGCAGTTCCTTGAACACGTTCTCCAGCACGTCGCCCGTCACCTGCGCACACCGCTCCATGGAGTGATTGCCGGGCTCGCCATCGCCGACCACTTCCGGCTCGACGATCGGGACGATGCCGGCCTCCTGGCAGAGCATGGCATAACGGGCCAGCGAATGGGCATTGGCGCGGATATTGTTGCGGGTGGGGGCGATGTCGTTGATGGTGATCACGGCGCGCCACTTGGCGAAGCCGGCGCCGAGGCTGGCATAGTGCGCGAGCCGCTGGCGCAGCCCATCCAGACCTTCGGTGATCTTCTCGCCGCTCTCCCCGGGCATGGGGAAGGCGCCGCGATCGACCTTGATGCCGGGAATGACGTCTGCGTCGGCCAGAATGGCGCGGAAGGAGGTGCCGTCTTCGGCGGATTGCTCCAGGGTCTCTTCGGTCAGGATGACGCCGGAGATGTAGTTGGTCATCGCCTCGCGCGAGCGGAACAGCATCTCGCGATAGTCGCGGCGCAGTTCCAGCGTGTTCGGCAGGTCGATCTTGCTGAAGCGCTTGGCAATGGTGGGGGTGGATTCGTCGGCAGCCAAAATGCCCTTGCCGGGCTCCACCAGCTTCTGGGCGATAGCGTTCAACGACTTGGTCATTGGGGTCCTCGGGGAGAATAACATTCCCCGAGGTTAGACTTTCGTCACCGCCGACGCGATTAGACCTACGGTTATTGGACGAAAGGCGGACGGAACCTTTCGCCTATTTCTTCAGGGCCTCGACGCCCGGTAGCACCTTGCCTTCCATCCATTCCAGGAAAGCGCCGCCGGCGGTGGACACATAGCTCATCTGGTCCTTGACGCCGGCATGGGCCAGGGCCGCCACGGTGTCGCCGCCGCCGGCAACGGAAACCAGCTTGCCGTCGTGGGTCCGGCGGGCGACGTGCCTGGCGATGGCGACCGTAGCAGCATCGAAGGGGTGCATCTCGAAGGCGCCGACCGGGCCGTTCCAGACCACGGTCTGGGCGTCGTCGATGGCGGCCTGGATGCGCTCGACCGACGAGGGGCCGATGTCGAGGATCATGCCGTCCTTGTCGATAGCGTCGACGCCATAAAGACGGGTCGGGGTGTCGGCCTTGAAGTGCCAGGCGACCACGGCGTCGATGGGCAGGATGATGGCGCATCCGCCCTTGTCGGCCTTTTCGAGGATGCGGATGGCGGTTTCGGCGAGGTCCTTCTCGCACAGCGACTTGCCGACGCCATAGCCCTGGGCGTGAAGGAAGGTGTTCGCCATGCCGCCACCGATCACCAGCGCATCGACCTTGGCGACGAGGTTTTCGAGCAGGTCGATCTTGGAGGAGACCTTGGCTCCGCCCACGATGGCGACCACCGGCTTTTTCGGCTTGCCGAGGCCGGCTTCGAGCGCTTCGAGTTCAGCCTGCATGGCAAGGCCCGCAGCCGATGGCAGCAGGCGCGCCAGGGCTTCGGTGGAGGCATGGGCGCGGTGGGCGGCGGAGAAGGCGTCGTTGACATAGACGTCGCCGAGGCTCGCCATGCGCTGGGCGAGCTCGGGGTCGTTGGCTTCCTCGCCGGGGTGGAAGCGGGTGTTCTCGATCACATAGACGGCGCCGGCGGGGCCGGTATCGATGCCTTCCTTCGCCTTGGAGACATCGTTCCAGTCGCTCTTGATGAAGCCCACGGGATGACCGGTGGCCTCGACAATGGCGGGCACCACCTGCTCGAGGGAGAATTCGGGATCGACCTTGCCCTTGGGGCGGCCGAAATGGCTGAGGAGGATGGCCTTGCCGTCGCGCTTGACGATCTCGCGGATGGTGGGGACGAGGCGCTCGATGCGGGTGGCATCGGTGACCTGCCCGTCAGCGACGGGGACGTTGAGATCGGCCCGCAACAGCACGCGCTTGCCGGTGAGATCGAGCTCATCGAGGGTCTTGAAGGTCGCGCCCATGCAGTGCCTCCGCAGGTGTTCGGTGTTGGCCGTGGCGTAGCAGACGAGGCGCCGGTTCGGAAGGGCGAAAACTCGGTGCCGGTCAGCCGACTTGCTGGAAGAGGCCGGGGTAGGTGGCGGCGAAACCGTCGCTGTCGACTTCGAGCAGACGCTCGAAATTGTCGGGTCCCTGGTAGCGGAAGTGGCCGGGGTCGATGCGGGTGTAGATCTGTTCCTGGCGCTCGACGGTCATGGCGTCGCCATCGATCCAGGCCATGGCAAAACGCTGCGGCTGGCCGTCGGTCCAGTCGGTGCGCCAGATCGGCAGCGAGTTGGTGAGCGGGGTGGGCCAGAGATCGATGTCGATGCAGCCGCGCAGTGACGGCAGCGGTTCGGCGCGATCGTCGCTCCAGCCGCCAGCGCCGTCGGAGAAGAGTTCGAGGACCTTGCCGTCGGTGCGCTCGATCCGGACGGTGCGGACATGGCCGGCGTCGTCGAGCTTGAGGCGGTAGAACAGGCCGTACCCGGCGGTGATGATGGTGCCGCGAATGCGGGTGTCGCGGCCATTGGCGACCACGTGGCAGTGCTCGAGCGTGCCGGTGTCGCCGAGGCCCTGCCAGCGTCGTTGCGCGTTGAGGATCATGGCAGGGTGATGCCGTCCCGGATGCGGCGGATGGTGTCGAGGTCGGTTGGGAGGTTTTCCGCGCGGGTCGTGCAACTGAGGGTCGTTCGTCCGGAGGGGGCGTCGAAGAGGGACACGACGTGGACGAGGCTCGTTGCATCGCCGTCGGGCGTGCGCATGGTGAACTGGTGGCCGGGCACATCGGCCAGGGTGATGGGCTCGTCGGACATTTCGAACTTACGGCCGTAGTGCTCGACCATCGGATCGATGGTGGCGCGGTCGCGGACGCGGGCGTTGAGCTCGTCCTGGGTCAGGGCGGCGTTGTCGCTGCGCTGGTCCAGGGTGACGACGCAGTTCGGCGGGGGCGGGTTGCGGATGTCGGTCGTGGTGTCGCGGAACACGCCGACGGCGAAGGCGGCCTGCGTCGAGTAGATCCCGGCGAGGTCGACGACGACGAAGCCGGCGGGCGGCGTGACCGCGTGGCCGGTGGGCGGGTGTTCGAACCGGGTGATGCTGACAAAACCGCACAGCAGCAGCGCGGCCGGCAGGATGGCTAGTCTGGCAATTGCGACCATGGCAGAACCTCCGCTAGCCCTTCCTGCTTAGCCGATGACCGCGGCAACAAAAAGGGGCGCTCGCTGGCGCCCCTTCTCAGATGCGATGTCGTTCCGGCTCAGAGGGTCCTGGCCAGGGCCGCGGTGACGTCGGCCATGCGGTTGGAGAAGCCCCACTCGTTGTCGTACCAGCCCATGATGTTCACGAAGTTGCCGTCCATGACCTTGGTCTGGTCGAGCAGGATGGTGGACGAGTGCGGGTCGTGGTTGAGGTCGGACGACACCAGCGGGTGGCGGGTATAGGTCATGACGCTCTTGAGGGCGCCGTCGGAGGCGGCGACGAGGGCGTCGTTGACCTCCTGGGCGGTGACGTTGCGCTTGGCGATGAACTTGAGGTCGACCAGCGACACGTTCGGGGTCGGCACGCGGATGGAGATGCCGTCGAGCTTGCCCTTGAGTTCGGGCAGCACCAGGCCGATGGCCTTGGCGGCGCCGGTCGAGGTCGGGATCTGCGACAGGGCGGCGGCGCGGGCGCGGTAGAGGTCCTTGTGCATGGTGTCGAGCGTCGGCTGATCACCGGTATAGGAATGGATGGTGGTCATCATTCCCTTTTCGATGCCGAAGCTGTCGTTCATCACCTTGGCCATGGGAGCGAGGCAATTGGTGGTGCACGAGCCGTTGGAGATGACCACGTGCTCCTTGGCCAGCTGGTCGTGGTTGATGCCGTAGACCACGGTCAGGTCGGCGCCATCGCCGGGGGCGGAGATGATGACCTTCCTGGCGCCAGCGGTGAGGTGGGCCGAGGCCTTCTCCTTGGAGGTGAAGATGCCGGTGCATTCGAGCACGATGTCGACACCGAGCTCCTTGTGCGGCAGCTGGGCCGGATCGCGAACTGCCGTGACCTTGAACTTCTGGTTGGCGGTGGTGATCACGTCGCCATCGACCACGACCTCGTGCGGGAACTTGCCGTGCACGCTGTCGTAGCGGAGCAGGTGGGCGTTGGTTTCAACGGGGCCGAGATCGTTGACGGCGACGACTTCGATGTCGGTGCGGCCGGACTCAACGATGGCGCGGAGAATGTTGCGGCCGATGCGGCCGAAGCCGTTGATGGCGACGCGGACTGCCATGTCTTGACGCTCCTGAAGGAGAAATTGGGAGGGAGGGCGCGGGTCTCTTACAACTGCGCCGTCACGGCTTCAACCACGGCTTTCGGCGTGATGCCGAAGTGTTCGTAGAGCTTGTCGATCGGGCCGGAGGCGCCGAAGGAGTTCATGCCCACGAAGCGGCCCTTGTCGCCGAGCAGCTTGTTCCAGCTCATCTCGATGCCGGCCTCGACGGCGACACGCGCCTTGGCCTTGCCGATGATCTCGGCGCGATAGGCGTCGGACTGCTGCGCGAAGAGCTCCATCGAGGGCACCGAAACCACGCGGGCGGAGACGCCCTGCTCGGTGAGTTGCTTCTGGGCTTCGACGGCGATCGCCACTTCGGAGCCGGTGGCGAAGATGACGGCATCGGCGTCGGCATCGCCGGCAATGGTGTAGGCGCCCTTGGCGGCCCGGTTCTCGGCGGAGAACTCGGTGCGCAGGGCCGGCAGGTTCTGGCGGGATAGGGCGAGGATGGAGGGAGCACTGGCTTCAAGCGCCAGCTCCCAGCACTCGGCGGCTTCCATGGCGTCGGCCGGACGGAAGACCAGCAGGCCCAGAATGGCGCGAAGCGCGGAGAGGTGTTCCACCGGCTGGTGGGTCGGGCCGTCTTCGCCGAGACCGATGGAGTCATGGGTCATGACATAGACGACGCGCTGGCCCATCAGCGCCGACAGGCGGATGGCGGGGCGGGCATAGTCGGTGAACACCATGAAGGTGCCGCCATAGGGGATCAGCCCGCCATGGAGCGCCACGCCGTTCATGGCCGCAGCCATCTCGTGCTCGCGGATGCCGTACATCATGTAGCGACCGAGGCGATTGTCGGCCTGGAAGGGCAGGGTCTCGGGGGTGTTAGTAAGGTTGGAGTGGGTCAGGTCGGCCGAGCCGGCAAGCGTCTCGGGAACCACCTTGTTGATGACTTCGAGGGCCATCTGCGAGGACTTACGGGTCGCCACCTTCGGCTTGTCGGCGGCGAGCTTCTGCTTGTACTCGGCCATGGCGGCGGCGAAGCCGGACGGCAGCGTGCCGGCCATGCGGCGGGTGAACTCGTCCTTTTTGTCAGACGCGGAGAGGCGGGACTCCCACTCGCCGCGCAGGTTCTGCGAGCGCTTGCCGGCGGCGCGCCAGCTGTCGAGGATGTTGGCCGGGATCTCGAAGGCGGGATAGGTGATGCCAAGGGCTTCCTTGGCCCCGGCCAGTTCCTCGGCCCCGAGAGGAGCGCCATGAACCTTCTCGGTGCCGGCCTTCTTGGGGGCGCCGAAACCAATGGTGGTCTTGGCAGCGATCAGGGTCGGGCGGTCCGAGGTCTTGGCGGCGAGCAGCGCCTTCTCGATGGCGTCCTGGTCATGGCCGTCGATCTCGATGGTGTTCCAGCCCACAGCCTTGAAGCGGGCAATCTGGTCGGTGGAGTCGGCGTTCGACACCTTGCCGTCGATGGTGATGTTGTTGTTGTCCCAGATCACCACCAGCTTGTTGAGCTTGAGGTGGCCGGCCAGCGAGATGGCTTCCTGGGAAATGCCTTCCATGAGGCAGCCGTCACCGGCGAGCACGTAAGTGTAGTGGTCGACGAGGTCGGCGCCGAACTCGGCCGCCAGCTTGGCTTCGGCAACGGCAAAACCGACGGAGTTGGCAAGACCCTGGCCGAGCGGACCAGTGGTGGTTTCGATGCCGGTGGCGTGGCCGAACTCAGGGTGACCGGCGGTCCTGGCGCCGATCTGGCGGAAGTTCTTCACTTCATCAATGGTCATGTCCTCGTAGCCGAGCAGGTAGAGCGCGGAATAAAGGAGCATCGAGCCGTGGCCGGCGGAGAGGATGAAGCGATCGCGATCCGGCCAGTGCGGCTGGGACGGATCGAACTTCATCACCTTGGTGAACAGGACGGTGGCGATGTCCGCGCAGCCCATGGGCAGGCCCGGGTGGCCGGAGTTGGCTTTCTCGACGGCATCCATCGCAAGCGAGCGGATGGCATTGGCCAGTTCGTTCTGCTGGGCAGTATTCGGCATGTGCGAGCGCTTTCGTCGGGACTGTTCGGCGGGAGCGATGGCGGGGGGCGCCTCCTCCCAAAAGGCGGGTTTAGGGCATAACAGGTTCGGTTTGCCTGTCAATGACGGGCCCGGCCGCGGTTGCAAAGGCCGCAGCGCTGGGGCAGGCTGAAACAGCGGAGTCGCGTGGGCGAGTGCAATGGATCAGGGCGAACTGGAAGACGGCTTGGCGGCGGCAACGGCGCGGTTCGATCGCGCCCTCGGCCGGCTGGACCAGAGCGTCCGCGACCTCAGTGCGCGGCTGAGGCAACAGCAGCGGATCGAAGTCGATACGCAGCGGCTGGTGCATGAGCGGGCGCGCCTCGCCACCGAACTCGACAAGACCGCCGCGCGCGCCAAGCGGCTGGACGACAGCGCCCACGAGGTCTCGCGCCGGCTGGTCGAGGCCATGGAGACGGTGCGCGCCGTCCTTGCCAAGGCGGAGTAGCCAATGCCCGAAGTCAATGTCGAGATAAATGGCCGGCGCTATCGCATGGCCTGCGAGGACGGCCAGCAGCAGCATCTGATCGGCCTCGCCAAGCGCTTCAACGACCAGGTCGAGGGTCTCAAAGGTGCTGTCGGCGAGATCGGTGACAACCGGTTGACGGTAATGGCGGGCATCGCCGTGCTCGATGAACTGGCCGAGGCCGAGCGCCGCATCCGTGCCCTCGAAGAGCAGGTCGGGGAGCTGACCCGCGCCGGGCAGGAGATCGCCAGCGAATACGAGGAGCTCGAGCAGCAGTTCGCCGGACGGCTGGCCACGGCGGCGGCGACGCTCGAGGGGGTTGCCGCAACACTGGACGCCGCGGCGCCCCTGTCGCAGTCCTAACGCGACGCGGCGTCGCTGGCGGCGATGCTGTCGATAAAGGCTTGTTCAAGGTCGAGCTTTTCCAGCATCTCCCGCACGATGGTGTCATCCAGTTCCAGTTTGTCGCGCGCCTGAACCAGGCGTTTGCGGCGCTCGGCGAGCAGCAATTGGCCAAGTGCCAGTGCTTCGTCAGTGTCGGGATCGGCCGCGGCCTGCATCTGGTGTTCGTCAGACCGCAGGCGTTTCTCCATCTGTGCTGCCAGGCGGCTGCCGGCGTGGCCGGGATGGGAGGCACGATACCCGGCAAGGACCGAGAGTGCAGCTTCACGGATCATCGCCTCGGCGCGTTGGCGCTGCTCGGCGGCAAAGCGGCCGTGATCGGGGTCATCAAGCTGGAGGCGGCTGATAAGCCAGGGCAGGGAAAGACCCTGGATCAGCAGCGTCGCCACGGTGACGAGGAAGGCGATGGAAATGATCGCCTCGCGATCCGGGAAGTCCGTTCCACCGCTGACCAGCAGCGGGGTGCCGGCTGCGGCAGCAAGGGTGACGACGCCGCGCATGCCGGTGAACGACAGGACCGTGAGTTCTGACCAGGAGAAGGGCTTCACCGCTGCGGCCCTGTGGCGGCGCCGCCAGCGCATGACGCTTGCCGTGCCGAAGACCCAGGCGAAGCGGACAGCAACGATGGCGGCAAACACCGCGGCGGTGGCGAGCAGCAGTTCGCCGAGGTCGTAGCCGTCCTCGGCGGCGGCAGTGACGACAAAACGCAGTTGCAGGCCGATATAAGCGAAGACGAAGGTCTCGAGCAGCGTATCGACTGTCCGCCAGAACCCCTGTTCCTGAAGGCGCTGCCGGTAGCCGGCCTGAACGGCATGGTGACCGATGGTGAAGCCAGCAGCCACGACCGCCAGGACGCCGGAGGCGTGCAGTTCTTCTGCCACCAGATAGGCAGCAAAGGGCACAAGCACGGTCATGGCAGTGGCCAGAGCTGCGTTGTCGAGGCGGTGATTGGCCCATTGCGCCAGATTGCCGATGAGCAGGCCAATGACGATGCCGACGCCCGCCGCATAGAGGAAGTAGATCGGGACGTTGTCGATGAAGGCATGGGTGCCGGTGGCCATCGCCACCAGCACGGCAAACAGGGTCAGAGCCGCGGCGTCGTTGATCAGGCTTTCGCCCTTCAGCACCGTCATCAGGCCGACCGGCAGTCCCGCCCGCCGTCCAATGGTGATGGCGGTCACCGCATCGGGCGGAGCGACGACTACCCCCAGGATCAGAGCGGTGAGCGGCAGCATGTCGGGCAGGACCAGCATGGCGGCGCCCGCGGCGACAAAGGTGGTGGCGAAGACCAGTAACACACCGAGACTGACGATGGCGCCGGCGCGGCGGCGGAACTCGGCGAAGCTGAAGTCGCGGGCGGCCGAGAACAGCATCGGTGGCAGCACGATGCCGAGGATGAACTCAGGATCGAGTTCGAGATGAGGAATGCCGGGGATGAAGGAGGCTGCCAGGGCAACGACGGCCACAACCAGGGCGGGCTGGCCGCCGCGGCGCTCGGCGACGGCACTCAGGGCGATGGCAACGACAACAACGACGAGGACGAAGGCGAACACCGGGCTTCCCCATGCAGCGCAATGCTAGGGTGAGTTGACCCCGTTGCGCTGCACGATGCAATTGCCACCGTCGGCCAGAAGATCCCTGCAGAAGGCGTTGGCGTCATCGCGGGTGGGGAAGCCGACCTGTGCCGAATGGCGGATGCGGGTGCCGAGGCTGAGATTGCGCACGGTCACCAGCAGCATCGGGTGGTCGCCGAAGATCGACGGGTGTGCCGCCTGCTGGCGCTCCCAGGCAGCGCGGGCAATCTCGGCGGAGAAATTCTGCGATATCAGCACGCCCCAGGGCTGCCACTCTCCCGGTGAGCGGCCGAAATCTGGCATCGGCACGGCGCGGGCCATGTCCAGGCAGGCCTGGGTGAACGGCTCTTCGGGGTGGAGGGCGTAGTCGACCGGCTCGGGGGCTTCCCCCAGCCAGTACTCGATCGAGCGACCGGTGATGATGGACACGAAGGCGCGGGTCTCACCGGCGACGCCACCGGCGCCGGCGAGAAGCCGGCCGATCTTGCCCTCGCCGCCGTTGTAGGCCGCCGCGGCGAGCCCGAGATTGCCGAACTTGCGCGTGAGAGAGCCGAGATATTCGGCGGAGCGGACCAGGGACTCGGCAGGGTGGAAGGGATCGGAGAGGGAACGCAGGGCGGCGGTGGAGGGCATGAACTGGGCGATTCCCATGGCTCCCGCCGGACTGACCGCCTGTGGATCGAAGCGGCTTTCCTGCCAGATCAGGCGGGCAAGGAAGCCCTGGGGCAGGCCGTAATAGGGTGCGGCGCGGGCGATGGTGTCGCACACGTCGGCCACGTAGCTTTGCTGCTCGATGCAGACGGAGCCGCTGCCGAGCTGGGCGCAACGGCGCAGCGAAGCCTCCTCTGCCGGCTCGGCTCGTGACGGAGCCGGTTGGAGCAGGAGCGCGAGAAAGGCGAACAGGACGAGCAGGGCACGCATGGCAGCACACTATGCAGTGTTTGGCCGCTTCGAGAACCAGTCGACCGAATAAGGCGCGAAGACGTGACCCCGAACCTCGGGTACCGTACCCCCACTCAGTTTTGATCGGGCGGTGCCCCTTTCGTGCACCACCGAACAGGCCTATATTCGCCAAGCTGCCCGGCGCGTGTTGGAGACACATATCCCCGGGGCCTTAATCGATCTTAAGGGAGCTGTCCCTGACCGGGCCCGTGGGCTCGGACATACGGCGCCCACCTACGTGAGTAGGTTCCCGGGATCGATTCTCCCACGGCCAGGGCGGCACCTGATTTTCCGAAAGCGGGCAATGGCGGACGCAGCAATCGAAGAGGCGAAGGCCCTGCTGCGACGCCGGGCACGAGCGGCGCGGGGCGCGCTCAGCCCCGAGGCGCGGGCCGAGGCCAGCGATGCCATCTGCGGGATATTCTTCGATGCAATTGTGCTGAAGTCCGACGAGGCGGTGGCCGCCTACTGGCGTATCCGCGACGAGGTGGATTGCCAGCCGATCCTGATCCGCCTGATGGACAGCGGACAGACAGTGATCCTGCCTGTCGTAAATGAGGCGGACGAGCCGCTCGACATGCGTGTCTGGGAGCCCGGGACGGCGCTCTACGAAGCCGGATTCGGCACGCTGGCGCCATCGGACCTGGCGCCGCGGCGGCATCCGGACGTGGTGCTGATGCCGCTCCTGGGGTTCGACCATGCCGGCACGCGGCTCGGCTATGGCGGCGGATACTACGACCGGACGCTGGCGCAGTTGCCAAGGCGCCCAAAGGTGATTGGCCTGGCTTTTTCGGCGCAGGAGCTTGACGCGATCCCCCGTGAGCCGCACGACGTTCCCCTTGATGCCGTGATCACGGAGCATGGCGCGCGGTTTTTCGGCGAGGATAGATGAGGCTGTTGTTTCTGGGTGATGTCGTGGGCCGGTCCGGCCGCGATGCGGTGGCGGAGCGCCTGCCGGGGCTGATCGAGCGACACGGCTTCGACTTCGTGGTGGTGAATGGCGAGAATGCCAGCCATGGCCGCGGGCTGACCGAGACACACTTCCACATGCTGCGCGAGGCGGGGGCCGACATCGTCACCCTGGGCGACCACGCCTTCGACCAGCGCGACACGCTGAGCTATATCGAGCGCGAGCCCACACTGATCCGGCCGGTGAACATGCCGGCGGGGACCCCGGGGCGCGGGGCGATGTTCGTCGAGGGCCGCAAGGGTCACCGGGTGCTGGTGATCAATGCGCTGGGCCGGGTGTTCCTGCCGCCCATCGACGATCCGTTCCGGGCGGTGGAGGCGGCGGTCGCCGCCTGTCCGCTGGGGGAGCAGGCCGATGCCATCGTGGTCGATTTCCACACCGAGGCGACCTCGGAAATCCAGGGCATGGGCCACTTCCTGGATGGGCGGGTGAGCCTGGTCGTCGGCACCCACACGCATATCCCCACCTCGGACCACCGCATCCTCAAGGGCGGCACGGCGCTGATGGCGGATGCCGGCATGTGCGGGGATTTCGATTCGGTGATCGGGGTTGATGCGGAAGAGCCGCTCAACCGGTTCCTGACCGGCATCGCCAATGGGCGGTTTACGCCGGCAGAGGGCGAGGCAACGCTGTGCGGCGTCGCCATCGAGACGGACCCCCGATCGGGCCTTTCCACCAAGGTCATGCCGGTGCGGATCGGCGGGGTGCTGTCGCAGGCCGAACCACAGTTCTAGGGCCGCTTCACAATGGGGCGGGTCTTGCCCTATAAGGCCGCACCATTCAGCCCAGCCAAACCTATCCGGAGTGACCGATGGCCGGCCATTCGCATGCCAAGAATATCATGCACCGCAAGGGCAAGTCCGATGCGGCGCGCTCAAAGGTCTTTTCCAAGCTCGCCCGCGAAATCACCGTGGCGGCCAAGATGGGCATGCCCGACCCGGCGTTCAACGCCCGCCTGCGCCTGGCGGTAACCAACGCCCGGTCCCAGTCCATGCCCAAGGACAACATCGACCGCGCCATCAAGAAAGCGATGGGCAGCGACGGCGAGAACTATGACGAGATCCGCTACGAGGGCTATGGTCCCGGCGGCGTCGCGATCATCGTCGAGACGCTGACCGACAACCGCAACCGCACGGCGTCGAATGTGCGCTCGTATTTCTCCAAGAACGGTGGCGCGCTGGGTGAAACCAACTCGGTCGGCTTCATGTTCGACCGGGTCGGGGAGATCACCTATCCGGTCTCGGTCGGTTCGGAAGACAAGGTGATGGAAGCCGCCATCGAAGCCGGCGCCGACGACGTCGAGAGCGACGAGGAATACCACTACATCTACACCGCCTTCGAGAGCATGGCCGAAGTGTCGTCGGCGCTCGAGAAGGTGCTGGGCGAGGCGGAGTCGGTGAAGGCCATCTTCAAGCCGCAGAACACCACCCCCATCGACGCCGAAAAGGGCGCCACGCTGATGAAGCTGATCGCGACCCTCGAAGAAGATGACGACGTGCAGAACGTCTATTCAAACTTCGACATGAGCGACGAGGACGCCGCCAAGCTCGCGAGCTGACCGCAGCCGACCGTCAGCCTTTCCGACACCGCGTCCTCACAGGGGCCGCGGTGTTTTCGTCAGGCGATCTGGCGGAGTTCGACGTAGGGGTGGTCGGCGACGTGAACGACGGCAGCACGGTTGCGGCCGGACTGCTTGGCGCCGTAAAGGCGCTGGTCGGCGATGCGGAACAATTCCGAGAAGGTGGCCGACCGGTCGAAGGCGACCCCACCAATGCTGACCGAAAGCGAGCGCTGGCGCCCGTCGGGGGTGAAGATCGCCAGGTTCACCGAGCGGCGGATGCGCTCGGCTACGGCTTCGGCGGTGCTGTGGTCCACCGACGGGAGGAAGACCGCGAATTCCTCGCCACCCATTCGACCGACGAGGTCACCGGGCCGGACCACGGCGCGGATGGACCGAGCAATGATGGTGAGGGCTTCGTCGCCGGATTCATGGCCGTAAAGGTCGTTGATTGTCTTGAAGTTGTCCGCGTCGATCATCAGCAGGGCGCCGGTTCCGCGCGCCTGAAGTGTTTCGGTGACCTTGGAGGCAAACGCGCCGCGGTTGAGGCAGGCGGTTAGGCTGTCGGTGCGCGCCACCAGTCCCAGCCGGCGATTGCTGATGGCGAGCCCCCTGACGCGCAGGCTCAGGTAGAAGAAGAGGGGGGCACCCAGGGCGATCGGCAGCACCACGGCGCTGACCATGGCCCGGTGAAGCGCCTCACGCCCAAGGTCCCCGAAAAACAGGGCGTTGAAAGCGACGGCGACGAGCACGCAAGCGGCGGTGCCGAAGATGGTCCAACGGGCTACGCTCGACCAACCGCGGAGGCCGGCGAGGGATTTATCGCGGGTCATGATGGCACTGTCCGGCTGAACGCATGCAACGCAGTTCGCCGCGCCATCGAGCGCGACCTCTCCAGACGAGTGCCTGTCATTTCATACCCCTGCAATCCCGGGCGCAGCATGGCCGACGGGGACTGAAGGTGGCCTTTTCGACAAGGGCGCAATTTTAGGTATTGTGTCCGGTGCATTGCCCTTGTTGCCGCTTTGTTCACTTCCGGCTTGGTAGCGTTGCGCCACCGGCCTATGGATAGAGCATGAGTGACGCTACCCGAATCATCGGCATCGACCCCGGCCTGCGCCGCTGCGGCTGGGGGATCATCGAGAGCGAGGGCACGCGCCTGCGCTTCATTGGTGCCGGAACCATCACGCCACCGGTGACCGGCGCCCTTTCGGAGCGCCTGTCGGCGCTGATGCAGGAACTGAGCGAAGTGCTCGACCGGTTCGCGCCGGCTGAAGCCGCGGTGGAAGAAACCTTCGTGAACCAGGGCGCCCGGTCGGCGCTGATCCTGGGGCAGGCGCGCGGTGTTGCGCTGGTCACGCCGGCGGTGCGCGGCATACCCGTCGGCGAATATGCTTCCAATGTGGTGAAGAAGGCCGTCGTCGGCACCGGCCATGCCGAGAAGGAACAGGTGCAGATGATGGTGCGGACGCTGCTGCCCACGGCCAATTTCGCCGGGGCCGATGCCGGCGATGCGCTGGCCATCGCCATCTGCCATGCCCACCACCGCGTGGCGGCACGGCGGCTGAGGGCGCTGGCATGATCGGCAAGCTCAAGGGGCTGGTCGACAGCTTCGGCGAAGACGTGGTGCTGATCGACTGCGGCGGCGTCTGCTACGAGGCCTTCTGCTCGGCGCGCACACTGCAGGCGCTGCCGCGGGTCGGCGAGGCAGCCGTGGTGTTCATCGAGACGTTGGTACGCGAGGACCTGATCCGCCTCTACGGCTTTGCGACGGAGGCCGAGAAGTCCTGGTTCAACCTGCTGATGACAGTGCAGGGGGTTGGCGCGCGCGTGGCGCTGTCGATCCTTTCGGCACTGTCGCCTTCGGAGTTGTCGAGCGCAGTGGCATTGCAGGACAAGGCGATGATCGGCCGCGCCAACGGCGTGGGGCCGAAACTGGCGCTTCGGCTCGTCACCGAACTCAAGGGCAAGGTGCCCGCCATTGGCGGGATCGACGCCGGCACGCTGGGGCTGCAGGCGGCGCTCGGGGAAGGCGTTTCGAGCGGCAATGTCGCCGACGCGGTGTCGGCGCTGGTCAATCTCGGCTACCAGAATGCACAAGCCTCGGCCGCCGTGGCACGGATCGTTGCCCGCGAGGGTGACGCCACGCCGACTGAGAAACTGATCCGCCTCGGACTTAGGGAGCTGAGCGCGTGAGTTCGCTGACCTCCGCCAGTGCCGGCCGCGACGACCCGTTGGATGTGTCGCTGCGCCCTTCCGGCTTTTCCGACTTCGTCGGGCAGGCTGCGGCGCGGGCGAACCTTGAAGTCTTCATTCAGGCCGCCAAGCAGCGCGGCGCGGCGCTCGACCACGTGCTGTTTGTCGGCCCGCCGGGCCTGGGCAAGACGACGCTGGCGCAGATCATCTCCAGGGAACTCGGAGTGGGCTTCCGGGCTACCTCTGGGCCGGTGATCGCCAAGGCGGGAGACCTGGCGGCGCTGCTCACCAATCTTGAGGAACGGGACGTCCTGTTCATCGACGAGATCCACCGGCTGAACCCTGCAATCGAGGAAGTGCTCTATCCGGCGATGGAAGATTTCCAGCTCGACCTGATTATCGGCGACGGGCCTTCGGCGCGGTCGGTGCGGATCGATCTTGCCCGCTTCACCCTGGTCGGTGCCACCACGAGGGCAGGATTGCTCACCACCCCGCTCCGGGACCGGTTCGGCATTCCTGTGCGGCTCAATTTCTATACGCCCGAAGAACTGGTGCAGATCGTCACCCGCGGTGCACGGCTTCTGGGAATGCCGATGGCGCCCGACGGGGCGATGGAGATCGCTCGCCGCTCGCGCGGCACCCCCCGCATCGCCGGCCGGCTGCTGCGCCGGGTGACAGACTTCGCCTTGGTGGACGGGGCAAAGGAAGTCACCAGCAGCATTGCCGACAAGGCGCTGCTGCGCCTCGATGTCGATGCCCGCGGCCTCGACCAACTCGACCGGCGCTATCTCACCACCATTGCCGACTTCTATGGCGGCGGGCCGGTGGGGATCGAGACCATCGCGGCAGCGCTCAGCGAGCCGCGGGATGCAATCGAAGAGATCGTCGAGCCTTACCTGCTGCAACAGGGCTTCATCCAGCGCACGCCACGCGGTCGCATGCTGACGGGCCTCGCCTTCCAGCATCTCGGGCGCTCGGTGCCGCAGGGTTTCGTCGGCCAGCAGGCGTCGCTGTTCGAGGAGCCCGAGGCGTGAGCGAGCGGCACGTGCTCAGCTTCCCGATCGGCGGGCAGCGCTTCAACTATCGCGTGGCGGCGGTGATCATCGCCGACGGCCACGTGCTGGTGTCACGCGAGGACGACGACGACTACGTCATGCTGCCTGGCGGGCGGGTGGAGATCGGCGAGGCCAGTGCGCCGGCGCTGGCCCGCGAGATCGAAGAAGAGCTTGGCATGAGGGGCGCGGTCGGGCCGCTGCTCGCCACGTCCGAGAGCTTCTACCGCCGCGAGGGCGAGGACTTCCACGAGGTCGGCTTGTTCTACCGGGTCACGCTGCCGGAGCACGCGGTGCCGGATGGCAGGGCCCCTTGGCTGGTCCGCGAGGATGAGGGGCATGTGCTGTCGAACTTCTGGGTGCCGCTGACTGGCGGCGCCCTCCCTGCCTTGAACCTGCTGCCGCGCTGGCTTCCGGGGTTCCTTGAGCACGTTCCCGAGGGCACAACCCACATCGTTCACGACGAGCGAACCCGCTGATGCCCGAACCGCACCGCATCCCGGTCCGCATCTACTACGAGGACACCGACTTCTCGGGCTTTGTCTACCACGCGGCGTATCTGAAGTTCTTCGAGCGCGGTCGCACCGAATTCCTCCGCGACCTCGGGGTTCACCATGCCGAACTGGCGGAACAGGGTGTTGCGTTTGCGGTGCGGCGGATGGAGATCGAGTTTGAAGCGGCGGCCCGCATCGACGATCTGCTGGCTGTCGAGACGGCTGTCGAGGCCGGCACCGGTGCCCGGCTGGTCCTGGTCCAGACCATTCGGCGGGGCGAAACGGTGCTGACGCAGGCCCGGGTGGAAGTCGCCGCAGTTCGCATCGGGGGCGGCGCGACGCGGTTGCCAAAAACACTGCTTGCGCGGCTCCGCGGCTGAGACTGCCGACGCTTTGTTAACCATCTCTTGACCATAATCCCGGCAAAGAGAGTCGGTTGGTCTGCTGGGGCCGCACAGCCCCGTGAAGCAGCCGATTTCTCTTAATTTTGACAGAATTCGCCCGCATCGCCGCAAGCATGCGGGTCGGACAGCCGGAGCCGGGCCGAAAGGATCACGACATGGAAGCCATGGATGCTGTGGGAGCCGCCGCGCCCCACGCGGACCTCTCCATCTGGGGCCTGTTCTGGGCCGCCGACTGGATCGTCAAGAGCGTCATGCTGGGGCTGCTGGCAGCCTCGATCTGGTGCTGGGCGATCATCGTCGACAAGACGATCACCTATCGCCGTACCCAACGGGCGATGAACCAGTTCGAGCGCACCTTCTGGTCTGGACAGTCGCTCGAAGAACTCTACCAGCAGCAGGCCGAGCGGCCTTCAGGCGGGCTGGGCTCGGTCTTCGTTGCCGCGATGAAGGAGTGGAAGCGCAGCCATGAGCAGAACGCGGCCAGCTTCGTCGGCATGCAGCAGCGCCTCGACAAGGTGCTCGATGTCGCCATCGCTCGCGAGAGCGAGCAGCTCGAAAAGAACCTCGGTTTCCTCGCCACGGTCGGCTCGGCCGGGCCGTTCGTCGGCCTGTTCGGGACGGTGTGGGGCATCATGAACGCCTTCACCGCCATCGCCGCTTCGTCCAACACCAACCTTGCCGTGGTGGCGGGGCCGATCGCCGAGGCGCTGTTTGCCACCGCCATCGGCCTCGTGGCCGCGATCCCGGCGGTGGTGGCCTACAACAAGCTGTCTTCCGACGCCGGCAAGATGATCGGGCGGCTGGAAGGCTTTGCCGACGAGTTCTCGACCATCCTCAGCCGCCAGCTCGAAGCACGGAGCCGCTGAGATGGGCATGGGTGTCGCAGCAGGCGGAGGTGGCGGTGGCCGCCGTCGTCGACGCAAGAGCCGGGCGGTGATGAGCGAGATCAACGTGACGCCGATGGTCGACGTCATGCTGGTTCTGCTGATCATCTTCATGGTGGCGGCGCCGATGCTGACGGTCGGCGTGCCGATCGACCTGCCAGAAACCGGCGCGCCGTCGCTCA
>JAEYXQ010000122.1 GCA_023431205.1 Pseudomonadota bacterium
ACCAGAGATTAGCCGCTCTTTGCCTTCTGCTCCTCGGCTTCTAGCTCGGCCATGCCAGTGCGGAAGCGCTGCTCACGATCAACGAGCTTGTCGAGTTTCGATTGCCGCACAGGATTATCACCAACGAGGCCACCTCGAAGGGCCGACACGGGCGCAACCAACTCGGTCCCATCGTTGAGGTTCACAGTCTGATCGCCCTCGGTAAGTTCGACCAGGAAGCTGAATTCCTGCTCCACAGCACCCCTGTCCGAGAGCTTGACGTTGTGGGCGCCGCCCATGAACACAACGGTTGCCTTGCGGTCCTTGTCAAAATTGATGAAGTCGATGACGGCATTCATCGCGGTCATCGTTTTTCGCCGCGCATCGAGCCGGATATCTAGGTTTTCGTCGTTGATCTGCTCGATGAATTTCTGAATGCGGCGAACATGCTCAACCGGGGAAACAGCGCCTTTTGCGCTCAAGAACTGCTCACGCAGTTCGGCAAGCCGCTGCTCGTGTTCAGCAATGCCGCGCTCCGTTTCGAGCCACATGCGCTTGGCGTCGGCATTGTTGGTTTCACTGTAGAGATCGAGCAGCGTATGCGCTTTCCGCCGTCGCTCTCCCACGCGACGTTCTAACGCCACCATTTCCTGCTCGATTTGCAGGGCTTCATCTGGCCGTTCAAACTGCTCATCATCAAGCACGAGGTGGTTCACCGTCTCGACCACACCCGCTTCGACCTTGAGATAGTTGAAGTGATTGCGATTGTCGCACTCCAGATGCCTGATCGCACGACTACAGACCAGATAGCTTTGGTCATTGGCGACGGACCAGATGTATTCCCCGGCCCGGTTCTTCCTCATGGCTCCGGCACTTTGTTTTTTCACGAAGGTCATTTTACCTCCGCAGACGCCGCACCGCGTTAGACCGCTAAACAAGTTCGATAGGTTGCCTTTGACGGCTCCCCCCGAGAGCCGCCGACGCCCGCTGTTGGCTCGCGCAAACGACACTTCATCGATGATCGGTGGGAAATAGTTCGGAATGGGATCACCCGAAGGCTCCCGCTTTCCGCCGCGTGGTCTGGTATGTGGCTGATACTCGCCCAGAACGGCGACATTGGAGAGGATTTTCTGGATGTAGCTCGGATGCCAACCGTCACCCTTGCTGTCACCACGACCCCACGGTGCGATGCCTTCCGCATTCAGCCGTGATGCAATTTTGCGCTTGCCGAAGCCCTCGTCGTATTCGCGGAAAATGCGCTTGATGATCTCCACACGCTCGGGGATTTCAGCAAACTCGCCGGTATCCCGATCCAGTTTCAGCCATGCCGGGCACACGCTGGTGATCGGCTTCCCACCCTGTTCCGCAGCCTTCCGGCGGATGCGCCAGCTCTCCGCGATACGGTCACTCTTGTGCTTGCTTTCCTGAAAGGCCCGGAAAGCGTTGAATACCGTGCTGACGATCCCGATTGGATCGACTTCGAGCTTGCGGCTATCGAGCACAAGCTTGTCGTTCGCGGTGGCGATGGTGAGGCCGTGGCCAATGACCTTCTGTATCCACGCGATCACCTGACCCGGTGGCAAACGAGAAATGCGATCCAATTGTTCGACAACCAGAACCGTTTCATCTCGTAGCAGCCCTTGTTCAACCCGCTGGGTGAACTTGGCTAGCTGCCCTTCATGAAGGTTGGCACCTGTATAGGCGCTTTTGCCCTCGTCACGCAGGCGATCAACGATCTCCCAGCCCTGTTCAGCGCAAAACCGCTCGCAGAGGTCCATTTGCCGCTCAAGCGAGGAGCCTCTGCCTTGTTCCAGCGAAGACCAACGGGCGTAGATTACTGCTTTCATTCCAAGACGATAAAGCCGTCTCGGTTAACAATCAGCCATTATCTGCTGCGCTACACGCACACAAATGTGCATGTAACGTTGGAGGATCAGGGGCCAGAATTTTCAAACGTAACACGCACACAGGAGGTTGTGACCCCCAGCCGCTGCAACTTCCAGCGCCCGCCGCGCCACCTGCTGCCCGCGCACATCGGCAAGGTCCGGCAGTTCCCCCGCCGGCAGATGCCGCCCCGGCAACGGCCGAGCCGCCAATTGGTGGCCGGTCAGGTGATTGACCAGGGCCAACAGGCTTTCGGCAGCAACAATGTCGAGGCCCTCTCCAGCCCACGCCGCCTCGGGTCCGGAATGGGAAGGGCAGATCAGGCCGAGGTCGCGGCCCTGCGCGGCGATGGCGGCGGGCAGAATGCCGCCCACATGGGCCAGCCGCCCGTCGAGTCCGAGCTCTCCCAGCACCAGGTAGCCGTCGAGTGCATCCTGCGGGATGGCGCCGATCGCGGCCATGAGCCCGAGCGCGATCGGCAGGTCGTAATGGCTTCCCTCCTTGGGCAGGTCGGCGGGAGCCAGGTTGACGGTGATGCGCTTGGGCGGCAGCCCCAGCCCCGAAGCCACCATGGCGGCGCGGACGCGCTCGCTCGACTCCTTCACCGCCTTGTCGGGCAAGCCAACCATCAGGAACTTCGGCAAACCCGGCGCAATCTGCACCTGCACATCTACGGGCACCGCCTCGATGCCCTGAAACGCCACTGTCGCGACCCGGGTGACCATGCCTACGCGCCCCACTTGTGGGTGACGCTAGCAGATGCTCGCCACCGGCTCAAGAACGTAGGGGGAACATTAGTAGCGCGCTAACCATGCCGATTGCCGGTCTGCTCAACCCTAATCGGCCATTAACCGCGCAATGTTGAATCGAATGCGATCCAGTTTCCTCGAGTGCGTACCTCCATGGTTCAGAGCCGGCCCGCCTTCACTCTCGCTGCCGTCACCAAGGGCGTCATCACTGCGGTCGTTGCCGCGGCGCTCGCCGCCTGTGCCAGCGCCGGCGGCCTCTATAGCGCAATCCCCGGCGACAACCGCCCGCATGCAGGGGTGGATCGCGCCCGTTCGATGCCCATCCAGGGCATCGACGTCGCCCGCTACCAGGAGAACGTCGACTTCCACACCGCCTTCCGCGCTGGCACCCATTTCGTGTTCATGAAGGCGACCGAAGGCAAGGACTACATCGACCCCAATTTCCGCCGGAACTGGGAACGCGCTCGCGACGCCGGCATGCCCCGGGGCGCCTACCACTTCATGACCTGGTGCTCGCTGGCCTCCGAACAGGCCGCCTGGTTCGTCGCCAACGTCCCGGCCGACCTCAGTGCCCTGCCGCCGGTCCTCGATCTCGAGTGGAACAACCATTCGAGCTGCAAGAACAAGCCGAGCCGTGCCAATGCGCTCGAGAAGATCCGGGTGATGCTGGAGGCAATGGAGCGCCACACCGGCAAGCTGCCGATCATCTATACCGACATGAACTTCCACCGCGATATCCTCGCCGGCGAGTACTTCCCCAACAGCTTCTGGCTGCGCTCCACCGCGGCCGAGCCGCATGAGCGCTACCAGAACCGCACCTGGACCTTCTGGCAGTACACTCAGACCGGCGTCGTTCCGGGCGTGCGCGGGGAGGTGGACCGCAACGTGTTCTATGGCGGTCAGAACGAATGGCTGACCTTCCTCTCCACCGGCTGCGACCCGCGCGCCATCGCTGCGCTGGCACCAACCGGGCGCTGCCAATACGCCAAATAGGGAACCTTCTGCTGCCGACCATCCCCGCCCAGATCCCGCCACAATAGGGCTGCGCCGCCGCGAGCGGCGCCGCATTTTTCCGGGGAACCCGCTAATTTGCGTGAGGTGAAGCAATCCAGACCGCAACTGTGGCCGATCAGCCGCACTGAAGAAAACGAATCCGCCTCCTCCGGCTTGCGGAGAAACCTGGCCTATCACCACAGCTGATTCGTTCGGACTGATTGCGTCTTGTGCGTAACGCCAGGCGGAGCATGGTTGAAGAAGCCGCGGATTTGCTGCGGCAAGTCTGCAACACTGCCCGGACAGGCAGCAGACTCCGGGTTTACGGGCACATTGTGGCCCATGCGCCTGTTTAGATCTCGCTCATCATTAACGAGTGAGAGTTCTCCCGGGTGAATAGTAAAGCCGTATCCGCCGTCGCCATCGCTGCAGCGATCCTTGTGTTTCCAACTGCAGCCTACGCCCAGTGCGGCGGCGCCTCCTGGTACGGACCTGGCTTCAATGGCAAGCGGGCCGCATCGGGCCAAATCTTCAACGAGAACGCCATGACGGCAGCACATCGTTCGTTGCCCTTCGGCACCAAGGTCACCGTGACCGACCAGCGCACCGGCAACCAGGTGCAGGTGACCATCAACGACCGCGGCCCCTTCCACGGCAGCCGCATCATCGATCTGTCCAAGGCGGCGGCCACGCAGCTGGGCTTTCGCAATCGCGGCACCACGTCAGTGTGCCTCGCCGCTTCCTGAGAGCTTCCTCCCGACGGAAGACTGAAGGCCGCCCACGGCAGTGGGCGGCCTTGTTTTCGAGATCCAGCGCCATCT
>JAEYXQ010000052.1 GCA_023431205.1 Pseudomonadota bacterium
ATCCGAACACCGAAAACAGGCCATCGGCCCATGGACCGATGCCTACAATCAGCAAAGACCCCACTCAGGCATCGGAGGGAGAACACCCTTCCAACGACTGACGGACCTTCTTGGAAACCACAGCTAGGTGGGGGCCCGGCCAACTAGATGCTAGGGTAACGGACGACCCTAGCCGCCTCCCGGCTCCCCCAGCACGCCGCGTATCACCTCGAACACGCCCTCCGCCCCGTCGAGCACGTCGTCATTGTTGAACCGCAACACCCGAAAACCCTGCGCCGCCAGCCACGCCGTCCGCGGGGCATCGTGTCGGATCCCCGTCGCCTCGTAGTGGCTGTCGCCGTCGATCTCGACCACCAGCCCGATTCGCTTGCAGCAAAAATCCACCACATAGGGGCCCAGCGGCGCCTGCCGCCGCCAGTGCCAGCCGCTCCTGCGCCACGGCTCCAGCAGGACCCAGAACCGCCGCTCCGCCGCCGTCGGCTCCCGCCGCAACCGGCGGGCAAAGCTGATCCGGTCTTCCATGGTGTTGCTCCCCCCGGGCCAACACTAGCCACAGCGCGGGCGACGGCAACCCCCACCCAACCTCCCCCTCGCAGGGGGAGGGGCGCATCGGGTCGTCCCGACCTCTCGGCACACGCAGTCGGTCCCTCCCCCTTCAGGGGGAGGTTATGTGGGGGTACTGGCAAACACCGACGCCAGAAAAGCGATCCGGCCGTGGCCCGAACGGCAAAGATGGGGTCTGCCCTACACCCGCTTGGACATCCGCGACATGGCGATTTGCGAGATCAGGTTGCCCTGCTCGCGCACCGTGTTGGTCTGAATGCTGGCAAAGCCCTGGGCGAGGCTGGACATCTTGGCGGCCTGTTCGGCTGCCTCCGCGCGCTGCTGGCGCTGCAGCTGCAGCCGCTCATAGGGCGGCAGCTGGTGGATGTTGAAGCGGGTGATCTTCATGCCGCAAGGGTGGATCAGCCCCGTTAACGTTCGGTAAATCGCCTTCTCCCCGACCCTCCCCGCAAGGGAGAGGGTGAAGGCCCGGTGATCCTCACGAGATCGCGCCCCAGAGTGGAGCCCCCACCTCCCCCTCGCGGGGGAGGCCGGGAGGGGTCTTCCAACACGCTGGATCGGTCCCTCCCCCGCGTGCGGGGGAGGATAGGTGGGGGCTCTCCTAACACCCACCGCCCTCACCAATCTATCCCGCTTATCCCCGCCCTCTCCACCTGTGCCATCATCCCCCCGTCCTCGCCGACAACACGCGGTACCGACGAAGTGCCGGGCGAGGAGACAGGCTGCCGGGGGTCGCCCCGGCGGGTGCGTGGATGCCGACAACCGGCCAGGCGGCCGCGATGGTCGGGGAGAGAGGGGCAGGGCGCCCCGCCCCGATCGGAGCACCGCCGTTCCCCAAAAGGGAGGCCGCTCGAGGCGTGCGCAACAAATCCTGCTCGTGGGAAGCGGCGCTCCGCCTCTTCTTTTTCTATCCCTTCGAGACGGACGCCGCTTCCCACCGTGTCCCCGCGACGCCACGCCGTGGCCGGGCGGCGTTTTCGCACGCCTGAACTCTCACAGCCCTTTGTCGCAACCGCTCCCCCTGCCCCCTCGTTGAGCCGGCAACCGCAAGGAGTTCGCGATGAAAGACCAAGACACCCATTCCGACAAGTCCGAGGCCGAGATCGTCGACCGCATCTGGGAACTCGCCGACGACATCGACTTCTGCATGTTCACCACCTGGGATGGCGAGCGCCAGCGCTCCCGGCCGCTCTCGGCCCGCGTCAAGCGCGACCAGCATGCCATGTATTTCCTGGTAGACGAGGAAGGCGGCAAGAACTGGCAGATCGAGCGCTTCCCCAATGTTTCGCTCGCCTGGAGCGACACCAAGGGCCAGAAATATGTGGTGGTCTCCGGCCGCGCCGAGATCAGCAATGATCGCCAGAAGATCGAGGAACTCTGGACCGCTTTCGACAAGGCTTGGTGGGAAGACAGTTCCGATCCCTCCATCCGGCTGATCACCGTCACCCCCGAGGAAGGCGAGCTGTGGGACAGCCCCAACCGCCTCGTTTCCACCGCCCTGATGCTGACCTCGGCCCTCACCGGCGCCCAGACCGACATGGGCGAACAGGCCCACGCCCGGCTCTGACGTTCGCGAAAGGCGGCGGCTTCCCCCGCCGCCTTCGCCGCGCTAGGAGAATCCCCATGCGCCCGTTGATCGCCGTTCTCGCCCTGCTCCTCGCCGCCGGCCCGGCCCTGGCCGAGCCGACCGCGCGCGTCGTCGGCGGCAACATTCCGGTCTATTCCGGCCCCGGCCGCTCGTACCCCGTGATCGCGCGCATCCCCGACGGCACCACCGTGCCGCTCGAATACTGCACCCGCCGCGACAGCGAATGGTGCTTCATTCCCGATACCGGCTGGGTGCTCGGCAGCTACCTGGTCGGCTGGTCCGGCAAGATCGCCGTCTCGCCCCCCGACTTCATGGGCCTCGGCTGGTAACCTGTCCTCAAGCGCCTACTTGGCACTCAACTGGGCCAAGTGTTCATCGTCCCTCCCCCGCCCGCGGGGGAGGCCAGGTGGGGGGTCTTCAGGGAAGCCTCACAGCCACCCGGCCAGTTCCCGCCGCACCACCGTCTCGATCATGTCCATCCCCGCCGGGGAGTCGTTGAGGCAGGGGATATAGGCGTAGTGCTCGCCGCCGGCCTCGAGGAAGCTGTCCTTGCCCGCCATGGCGATCTCTTCCAGCGTCTCGATGCAGTCCGCCGAAAACGCCGGCGCCAGGATGGCGACCTTCCGGATCCCCTTCTTGGGCAGCTCTTCCAGCGTCTTGTCCGTATAAGGCTGCAGCCACTCCGTCGGCCCGAACCGCGACTGGAACGTCACCATCAGCCGCTCCCTGGGCCAGCCGAGATACTCCCGCACCAGCCGCGTCGTCTTGTGGCACTGGCAATGGTATGGGTCGCCCTTCTGCAGGTACTCCACCGGCATCCCATGGTAGCTGGTGATCACCACGTCCGGCTCGAAATCCAGCGCGGCGACGCCATCGCGGATCGAGTTGCCGAGCACCTCGATATATTTCGGGTCGTCGAAATAGGCCGGCGCGGTCCGCACCGCCGGCTGCCAGCGCATCAGCTTCAACGCATCGAACGCCTTGTCGTTGGCGGTCGCCGTGGTGGTTGCCGAATATTGCGGGTAGAGCGGCAGCAGCAGGATGCGCTGGCACCCCGCCCCCTGCATCCGCTCGAGCACGCTGCGCGTCGAGGGGTTGCCGTAGCGCATGGCATAGTCCACCACCACGCCGTCGCCGGCCATCCGCTCCGCCAGCGCCCGGGTCTGCGCCTCGGTGATCACTCGCAGCGGGCTCTCGTTGCGCTCCTTGTCCCAGATGGTGGCATAGGCATGCCCCGCCTTCTGCGGCCGGAAGCTCAGGATGCCCAGGTTCAGGATCGGCCACCACAGCCATTTCGGCGTCTCGATCACCCGCGGGTCCGACAGGAACTCCTTGAGATACCGTCGCACGCTCCAGTAGTCGGTCGCATCGGGCGTACCGAGATTGAGCAGCAACACCCCGATTTTCTGCTCGGGGATGGCGGGATGGTCGGGAGGAAGAGTGCGGGACATGAACGCCAGTTTTGAAGGGTTCTAAGGCTCGCGCACCATAGCGCCTTCCCCCACCGCCGCAAGGCGGCGATGGGTCGCGCCGGATCAGAGGCTCGCGATCAGCAGCATCACTCCGAACAGCGTCACCAGCACGGCGCCGCCCAGTTCCAGCCACCACACCACCGCCGCCATGGCCCGATTGTCGGCGCCGCCGATGCGCCGTGCCAGGCCCTTGGCCGTGACGGCAATCGTTGCTAGCACCGACACCGTCAGCCCGGTGCCGATCCCCATCAGCACCACCGCAGCGATCCCCGCCGCCAGCAGCCCCTGCGACAGCGCAAACACCAGCACCACCAGCGCCCCGGAACAGGGCCTAAGCCCCACCGCCAGCACCACTCCCAACTGCTCCCGCCAACTGCCGTTGGTCACAGCCGGCGGCACCACCGGCACGTGATCGGCATGGTCTTGCTCATCGTGATGGTGGTGAGGAGCATGGTGGTGCTCACCCTCTCCATGCAGGTGAGCCCGCGCCTTTGCGGCCATGTCGGGCCCGGGGTGGTGATGGATGTGTCCCCATCCAATCAGCCGCCTTCCGATCAGCCACAGCCCCAGCAGCGTCACCAGCGCATACGACACCACACCGATCCAGTGCGCCGCATCGCTCATCGCCAGGCTCGTCAGTCCCAGCAGCCCCGCCGCCATCAGCGCGAAGCCGATCGCCACCGCCGACTGCACCAGCGCCGACACCATGCTCAGCGCCACCCCGCGCCTGAGCTGCGTCTCATTGGCCAGCATGTAGGACGAGATCACCACCTTGCCATGCCCCGGCCCGGCGGCGTGGAACACGCCATAGAGGAAGCTGAGGCCCCCGAGCACCCAGAACGCCGTCCAGTCGCCCCGCAGCCGATCGAGCGCACCGGTCAGCGCACCGTAAAAGCTCCGCTGCTGCTCGTCGATCCAGCCGAACACTCCAGTCCGCGGCAGGTTCAGCCCCGGCTCCGGCGGTGGTCCGCCGAACGGCGCCGGCCGGGCTCGTGCCACCTCGGCCGCAGCATCCGCCGCCGTCGCCGGCGCCGCCTCGGCACCGCCGCAGCGCACCGCGATCAGTCCCTGCGTCCCCCGCATCGCCGCGGCTAGGTCAGGCGGCAGTTCCAGCACCTCCGGCCCCAGTGCATAGAGCCGTTCCTCCACGGCGGGGTCCATTGGCCGTGGCGGCACCAGCTCCGCAGCACACCCTACAGGTGCATTCTCCAGCCGCACATCGCTCTCGGCGCCGACGCTGATAGCGACATAGTATTCGGGGTCGTATACCCCCAGTTCGAACCCGCTCCCGACTGGCTGCGGCTGCGCGGAAACAAGCGAAAAGCTCAACGTCACCCGCCCGTCTTCAAAGCGCATGCGCTGGTCGCCGGTCGACTCGAACCGCATGAGCGCATTCACCTCGCCGGCGGTCGTATAGAAGCCGTACTCGCGGAGACCGAGCATGTTCTCGTCGGCCAGCTCCTGCAGCTCCTCCGGAGCGGTGACGCCGTCACCATTGGTATCGAGCCCCTGCACCATCCAGGCCGAGAAGGCGCTGTCGAAGGTCCAGTAGTGCCTGAGGCCGCTGACCGCGCCTCCCTCGAACACCACCGCCACCTCGGCCTCTATGAAGATGTGCGGGTGTGCCGCCGCCGGCGCCGCGAGCCCACACGCGGCCAGCGCCGCGACCGTCAGTCGGAAAGACCAGGCCATCTCAACCGATCGGGTGCCGCTGGAACCAGTCGACCAGATGATCGATCAGCGCGCGCACCTTGCCGGCGAGGTGCCGCCGGTGCGGGTAAACCGCCTGCAGTGTCTGCCCCGTCGGCAGGAAATCCTGCAGCACCGGCACCAGCTCGCCGGACGCAACCAGCGGGTCGGCAAGATAGGATGGGAGAATGACGAAGCCGAGCCCCATCGCCGCGGCCGTCCGGCCCGCCAGAGGCGAGTTGGTGCGCACCGGCCCGCTGACCGGCACCGAGATGGTCTTGCCGTCCTGTGTGAACCGCCAGTTCGACTGACCCTGCAGGTTGACATCGACGATGCACGGCATCTGCCGCAGATCATCGGGATGCTGCGGCGTGCCGTGCTGCTTGAGCAGCGCCGGCGATGCCCCCACCACCACATGCATGTCGGCGATCTTGCGCGCGATCAGCGAAGAATCCTGCATCGTCGAGATGCGCAGCGCCACGTCGATCCCCTCGTCGATCAGGTCGACATAGCGATCCTCGAGCCGCAGATCGAGCGTAACTTCGGGGTGCTGCAGCAGGAACTCGTAGATGGCCGGCGCCAGCGTCGATTCACCGAAATTGCGCGGCACCGAAACCCGCAACAGGCCACGCGGTTCGGTGGTCTGCTCGGTGATGCTGGCGTCGAGCTCATCGAGCTGTTGCAGCAGCGCGCTGGCCTCGCGGTAATAGGCTTCGCCGGCCTCGGTCAGGCTCAGTTTGCGCGTGGTGCGGTTCATCAGCCGCACCCCGAGATAGTCCTCGAGATCGGTTACATACTTGCTCAGCAGCGCCTTCGATCGCCCGTGCTGCCGCGCCGCCGAGGAGAAGCCACCGCAGTCGAAGACCTGCACAAAGGCGCGGATCCGGGCGAGGTCCTGAGTCATGGGGCTCCGTTCCAGCATGAGCACCGCACGCATAACTCATCTGCACATTGTGAACAATAACGGCCCTTGGTCGGCCATGGATTAACGATAGGATGGAATGCAATCGACCGATCAGGGAGTTCGGACTATTTTCCCGCCCATGTCCAAACCCTCGCCCCGCTCGACGCTCTACCGGCTGATCCAGGCGGGTCAGCTCGCGCATCTGGCGGTGCTTGCCCCGCTCCGCGACCGGGGCCTCGAGCCCGGCGACGACGCAGTCCTGTTTGAACTCGGCCGCAACGGCCTGACCGAAGATGAACTCGCCGCCGCGCTCGGCGTGCCCTTCGAGTCCATCCTTGGGCGGATCGAGCGACTGGCCGGCCGTGAGTTGGTCATCCGCCGCGCCGTCGGCCCGGAACTGGTGCCCGGCGTTGCCCTGACCGAACGTGGTCTGCGCATCCGCAACGCCCTTGCGGAACATTGGGCGCAGATCGAGGAAGCGCTGATGGGCGAGCTCAAGCCCAAGCAGCGCAAGACCATGGCCGAGCGCCTGGGGCGCTTCGTCGAACTCCTCAGCCTCTGACGCGTTTGTCGTTCAGAATGATGACGGGTCCATTCAGGTCCGGTTCATCCAGAAAGGTGTTTCCTTGCACCAAGGCATTCGTGCCACGCAGGGAAAAGGAGACAACAATGGCTCTGTCCAAGAAGATCATCGCAGGCGGCATCGCCGTGCTGGCGCTGCTGGGCACCGCGGGAGCCGCAATGGCTGCCCCCGCCTACGCAACCAGCAACGTGAACGTCCGCTCCGGCCCGGGTACGGGCTACGGCGTCGTCGATACGCTGCGCCGCGGCGAACAGGTGAACGTCGAGTACTGCCAGGGCAGCTGGTGCTTCGTCGAGAAGCGCGGTCCTGACGGCTGGGTGTCTGCCAATTATCTCGATCGCGGCGGTTACCGCCCACCGGTCGTCCGTCCGCCCGTGGTTCGCCCGCCGGTCTGGGATCCCCCGCCGCACTGGCACAACCCGCGCCCGCCGCGTCCGCCGCACTGGAACCCGCGGCCGCCGCGTCCGCAGCCCTGGCCCGGTCATGGCGGTGGCGGTTCGGTCTGCTTCAACGGCCCGAACGGCTACGTCTGCCTCGGCAACTAACCAACACAACGCCGCCCCTCGGGGCGGCGTTTGCTATTCCACCAGCAGCCGCTCGACGTCGATGCCCCGGCGTTCGAGCGGTTCGCGCATGCGTCGGCCGAGAAACTCCCACAGCCCGTAGCCGACGATGGCTCCAACCACGATGGCAATGGCAAAGCCGCGGATGCCATCCTGCTCGGCGGCCACCACCGAAGCGGTCAAGGTCACGACACCAGCTCCGAGCACCGTCCACAGCCGCCGCTGCCGGGCCACCCTGAGATTGCTGGCACCCGAGTGCAGCAGGTCTCGCAGTTCCATATCGCTCATGGCTGCGAGTTCGCCGTTCCGCCGCTCGCGCCGGATCGTTTCGATATAGGCATCGACCCGCCTCAGCGTCAGCGCCTCGCGGCGGTCCGTACCCTTGCCGCCAGTCAGCAGCTTGAAGCCACCCGCAACCAGCAGCAGCACCAGCGCCACCTCGATCAACCAGATCATGCCACTCCCCCTCTGATCCGCTGGTCCTCACATGCCCCTCGTGGCCGCGAGGTTCAAGGGCTTACTCCCGGCCCGGCAACGGACCGGCCACAGTCGGCACCCGCTTGGCCCGCTCGCGTGCCATCACCACGAGGCCCGCAGCCACGATGATCACGGCACCGATCATCGACACCGCATCGATCCAGTGGCCGAAGACCACCGCACTCAGCACGATCGCCCAGGGCAGCGAGAAGTAGTTGAATGGCTGCACCGTGCTGGCCGGCGCCATCGACAGCGCATAGGTCATCACCCCATGCCCCGCGCAGGTTGTGACCATCATCACCAACACCAGCAGGAAATCGCCCCAGCCCATCGGCTGCCAGAAGAACACCCCCACCGCGGCCGACAGCACCAGTCCGGTGACCGCTGCATAGAGCATGCTCGTCGCTGCAGAGTCCTGGCTGCTGACCCGGCGGGTAATGACGATGTAGAGCGCATAAAGTGTCGAGGAGCACAGGCTGAACAGCACGCCCCAGTCGAGCGGCAGCCCGCCCGGCCTGACAATGACCATTGCCCCGAGAAAGCCGACGCCAACAGCAACGAAGCGGAAGACCCCGACCTTCTCGCCCAGGATGGGAATGGCAAACAGCGTCACCAGCAGCGGGTAGACCAGAGTAATCGCCTGCAGTTCGCCGAGTGGCACCGTGCGCAACGCCAGCGCGAAGAACCAGATGTCGGCGATCAGCAGCACCCCGCGCAGCACCTGCCAACCAGCCACCCGCGACCGGAACGCCTGGCGCAGCGGCGCCTGCCGCATCACCATCACCAGCGCGAACAGGGCGAAGCCCCAATAACGCATCATGGTGATCTGGAACGGCGAATAGGTCTGCACCAGCACCTTCGACACCGCGTCCTGCACCCCGAACACCGCAATGGTGGTCAGCGTCAGCACGATGGCGAGGGGAACATTGTCGGTGCGGGTGGCGGCGGTCATCGAGGAAGTCCGGGGTGGCCGCCACTGCTAGCTCAACCGCCGCGTCTTGACCATTCCCCGCAACCGCAGCCCTCTCCATCCCCTGATCTATCGACCCCTCCCCCTTCAGCGGGAGGTAGTGTGGGGCGTACCGCCGGCTCATCGCTCCGATGCTCCTGACATCCCTTGGCCTCCCCACCCGCAACATTGCCCCTCGCCACCCTGCCCCCTACACTGGCCACACCCGCAACCCACCGCCGCCGATGACGAATCAACCCACTCGCCCCGTCGCCCTCGTCACCGGCGCCGCCGACCGCATCGGCGCCGAGATCGCTCGCGCCCTCGCCGCCGCCGGCCATGCCGTGGTGATTCACTATCGCGCCGACGCCCCCGGCGCCCGCCAGGTTCGCGACGGCATCCGCAAGGCCGGCGGCGAGGCAGCCATTGTCCGGGCCGATCTCTGCAACCGTCGCCAGCGCGCCGCGCTGATCGGAAAGGCTGCAGAACCGTTTGGCCCGCTGACCACCCTGGTCAACAATGCCTCCACCTACGATCCCGACAGCGCCAGCGATGTCGATGAAGCCAGCTGGGACCGCCACTTCGCCCTCCATGCAGAAGCGCCGGTGTTCCTCGCCCGCGACTTTGCTGCCCAGCTCCCGGCCGGCGCTGAAGGCAACATCGTCAACATCATTGACGAGCGCGTCCTCCACCCCTCCCCAGCCTATTTCAGCTACACGCTGTCCAAGTCCGTCCTCTGGACCGCCACCCGCACCCTGGCCCAGTCGCTCGCGCCCACTATCCGGGTCAACGCCATCGGGCCGGGCCCCGTCCTGCCCCATTCGCGCCAGACCCAGGAGGAGTTCGATCGCGGCGTCGCCGCACTACCGCTCGGCCGCCACGCCGGTCCCGAGGCTATCGCCGAAGCGGTCTTGATTTTGCTGCAAATGCGGTCGATGACGGGACAGATGCTGGCCCTCGATGGCGGCCGGCACCTCGAATATCCGGCGCGCCGCGCCCCAACGCCAAGATCATGACCGAAGAGCCGACAACCCCTCCGCCGCCCACGGGCGCCGAGGTCATCCGCCGTTTCGTCCGCACCCTGCCCTCCGCGCCGGGCGTCTACCGCATGATCGATGCGCAGGGCGAGGTCATGTATGTGGGCAAGGCCCGCAACCTCAAGGCGCGCGTCACCAACTACACCCGCCCCGAATCACTGGAAGTGCGCCTGCAGCGCATGATCGCCGCCACGGCCGGCATGGAGTTCGTGCGTACCGAGACCGAGTCCGAGGCGCTGCTGCTCGAGGCCAACCTGGTCAAGCGGCTGAAGCCCCGCTTCAATGTGCTGCTGCGCGACGACAAGAGCTTCCCCTACATCATGATCGCTACCGATCACGAGGCGCCCGAGCTCGCCAAGCACCGCGGCGTCCGGCGCCGCCAGGGCCACTATTTCGGTCCCTTCGCCTCCGCCACCGCCGTCGCCCGCACCATCTCGAGCCTGCAGAAGGCGTTCCTGCTGCGCAATTGCTCCGACAGCTTCTATGCCGCCCGCACCCGGCCGTGCCTCCAGTACCAGATCAAGCGCTGCGCCGGTCCCTGCACCCGCGAGATCAGCCTCGAAGGTTATGCGGAGCTGGTCGACGAGGCGCGCCAGTTCCTCTCCGGCAAATCCGACTCCGTACGCGACCACCTGCAGCGCGAGATGAACGAAGCCGCCGAGCAGCTCGATTTCGAGCGCGCCGCTCTGCTGCGCGATCGCCTCTCCGCCCTGGCCCTGGTGCAGTCGCAGGGCGGCGCCACCGCCCGCAATGTCGAGGAAGCCGACGTCTTCGCCATCCATCACGAGGGCGGCCAATTCTGCGTGCAGGTGTTTTTTTTCCGCGCCCACCAGAACTGGGGCAACTACCCCTATCGCCCGCGTGCCGATGCCAGCCTCAGCGATGCCGAGGTGCTGGAAGCCTTCATCGCCCAGTTCTACGAGAACCGCACACCGGCCCGGCTGGTCCTGCTCAGCCACGAGCTCAGCGAACCCGAACTGATGAGCGAGGCGCTTGCCTCCCGTGCCGGACGCAGGGTCAGCATCGAGGTGCCGCAGCGCGGCGAAAAGCGCGACCTCGTCAACTACGCCCTGACCAATGCTCGTGAGGCGCTCGGCCGGCAGTTGGCCGAGTCCTCGTCCAACCGCACTTTGCTGGAAGGCGTCGCCAACTGCTTCGGCCTCGACGAGCCGCCTCGCCGCATCGAAGTTTACGACAACTCCCACATCTCCGGCACCAATGCCGTCGGGGCCATGGTGGTCGCCGGCGAGGAAGGCTTCTCCAAGAAGCACTACCGCACCTTCAACATCAAATCCGACATCGTCGCCGGCGACGACTTCGGGATGATGCGCGAGGTCCTCACCCGCCGTTTCGCCCGGCTCGCCAGCGAGAGCAAGGTCGATGCCGAGGACGACCAGACCGGCATGCCCGACTGGCCCGACGTGGTGTTCATCGATGGTGGCGCCGGCCAGCTCAACGCGGTCCGCCAGGTCATTGCCGAACTCAACCTGCCCAAGGAGGTCACCTTCATCGGCATCGCCAAGGGTGAAGAACGCGACGCCGGCCGCGAGAAGTTTTTCATGGAGGGCAAGGACCCCTTCATGCTGCCCCACCGCGACCCGGTGCTCTACTACGTCCAGCGCCTGCGCGACGAAGCGCACCGCTTCGCCATCGGCACCCACCGCGCCAAGCGCAAGAAGGAGTCGATCACCAACCCCCTGGATGAGATCGAGGGCATCGGCCCCACCCGCAAGCGCGCCCTGCTCAACCATTTCGGTTCGGCCAAGGCGGTCTCGCGCGCCTCGTTCGACGACCTTGCCGCCGTGCCCGGGATTTCCCGGACCATGGCCCAGCAGATCTACGATCACTTCAACCGGGTCTGACCGGCTCAGCTCACCTTGCCGTCGACCACATTGATCTGCCGCCGGCAGGTGGCCGCGATCTTTTCGTCATGGGTCGAGATCAGGAAGGTCGTCTGCTCGTTCCGGTTGATCTCGTCCAGCAGTTCCATCACCTGCGTCGCCGACTCGCGGTCGAGATTGCCCGTGGGCTCGTCGGCGAGCACCAGCTCCGGCTGGTTCATCAGGGCCCGGGCGATGGCAACGCGCTGCTTCTGGCCGCCGGACAGTTCCGTGGCAAGGAAGTCCATGCGTTCCTCGAGCCCCACCCGCACCAGCAGTTCCCGCGCCCGCTCCCGCGCCGGGCCGGTCTCCCTCCCCTGCCGCACCGCCGTCGGAAACATGACGTTCTCGAGCGCCGTGAAGTCCGGCAGCAGGTGGTGAAACTGGAACACGAAGCCGATATGGCGGTTGCGGAACTCGGTCAGTTCGCGGTCCGAGGCGGCGGTCAGGTCCTCTCCCAGCATATGGTGCTGCCCCGAAGTCGGCTTCATCAGCGTCCCGAGGATGGTCAGCAGCGTGCTCTTGCCCGAGCCCGACGGTCCCAGCAGCGCCGCGAACTCGCCCTCGTCCAGGGTAAGGTCGAGCCCCTTCAGCACCCGCGTTTCCGCTTCGCCCTCCCCATAAGTCTTGACGAGCTCTCGCACCTCAAGCAGCGCCGTCATTGGCCGATCACCGTCACCGGATCCACCCGCGCCGCCGAGCGCGCCGGCAGGATTGCCGCCAGGATAGCCCCGACCGCGGTCAGCGCGATTGCCAATCCATACGAGCCCTGCCGTACGTCGATCGGCAGCCCACCCGGCGGGGCGAGCTCGGGCAGCGGGAACGGCGACAGCGCCAGATACCCCAGCCCCGCCCCAACCAGTCCGCCGATGATCCCGATCAGCGCGCCCTGCAGCACGAACACGAGCACCACAAAGCCGCGGCTCGCGCCCATCGCCCGCATGATGCCGATCTCCGATCGCCGCCGGTAGGTGGACAACAGCAGCGCGCTCGCCACACCGATGACGATGGTGATCAGCGCGAACGCCTTGATCAGATTGCCCGAGTTCGCCTGCGCCCGCAGGCCATCCAGCAATTGCGCATTCCCCTCCGTCCATGGCGAGGTCTCGAGCCCGGTCTCCGCCGCGATCCGCGCTGCCATCACATCCGCCTGGTTGAGGTCCGCCAGCTTGATCTCGATTCGCGATATGCCCTGCGGCAGATCGAACAGAGTCCGCGCCGTGGCAAGGCTGACGAACACCGCGCGGGCATCGAGCCCCTCGACCCCGAGCTCGAAGATGCCGCCCACCACCAGCGGCCGTTCCACATCCCGTTCGGAGCGGATCCGCACCACCTGCCCCACCGTCAGGCCCAGGTCCTCCGACAGTGTCCGTCCGATGATCACGGTGGAGTTGGTCAACAGTGTTTCGCCCGCGACAAGGTTGAACTCGATATCGGCGATGGCGGACACCTTGTTGTCTTCCACCCCCGTTACGCTCACCGGGGCGGTCGCCTGGCCACGGACGATGAAGCCATTGCCGATGATCTGCTGCGAGGTCGCCGTTACTTCCGGCATGGCGCTGATCAGCGGCAGGAACGCCCCAGCCGTCCGCAACTGGGTGCGCTGCGTCGTCGCGCGCTGCTGCACCACCAGCACGTTGGGCTCATGCGGCAGGAGCGACACCGGATCACGGCTCGGGGCTTCAACCGTCACATGGGCGATATCACCAACCGTGCGCTGCACCAGGAACACTGCAAGCCCGCCGATCAGGGCGCTCATGAAGATGAACACGAACACGCCCACGGCCACACCGGCGATCAGCAGGCCGGTCTGGGCCTTGGTCGCGGTCAGGTATCGCAGGGCTATCTTGAACGCATAAGGCACGGCGCTACTCCGCCTCGACCTCTTGCCCCGGCGTCACCGCCGCCGGATCGAGCACCACGAGGTCGCCTTCGGCAACACCCTCGGTCACGATCACCCGCTCGGCCGGCCAGTCGGAAAACTCGACCTGCCGCTCCACCACCACGCCGTCCTCAACCACCATCACGTGGCTCACATGCCCCTCGGTAAGGATGGCACTGCGCGGCAAAGACAACACATTCTCCTGTTGCGACACGATGATGTTGGCGTTCACCGTCAGACCCACCGGCAGTTCCGCCGGCTCGTCGAAGGCGATCTTGATCGCCCGCCCGCCCGTTGTCGGATCAACCGATGGCGTCGCAAACACTACGGTGCCGGTCCGCGCCACGCTCTCCCCTACCGGCTGCAGCAGCACCTCCAGCCCTTCGGTGATCCGCGAGGAATAGAGTTCGTCGACATCCGTCTCGACCAGCAGTTCCGACAGGTCGGCAACCGTGAACAGGTTGCTCTGCGGATCGACGAGCTGACCCTGGTCCACCGCCCGATCCAGCACCACGCCGTCGAGTGGCGATGTGATCGTGAACTGCTCCAGCTGGCTCTGCGCCTCCTCGAGCGCCGCGGTCAGCCGCACCACCTCGTTGGTGGCCGCTGCCAGCGACAGCTCGGCATCTTCGCGGGCCGAACGGGTGGCGTTGTCGCCCAGCGCCTGCGCCCGCTCGGCCGCGGCGCGCGCCTGCCGTTCCTTGACCACCCCGGCGTCGAGCGCGGCGCGCGCCTGATCGACCAGCGCCTTGGCCTGGCCGCTATCGATGCGCACCAGCACATCGCCGGCCTTGACGTCCGAGCCTTCAGCCGCCAGCACCTCCAGCGCACGACCGGAGACCGCCGAGCGCACGTTCACCGTGTTCCGCGCCGCTACCCGGCCATTGACCGCCAGCACCTGCGTCACCGGGCCGGCAGCCACCGCTTCCACTCGCACCTGCGGCGCCCGCGATTCCCACGGCCGCTGCAGGTAGGCATACGCACCGCCCCCGACCACCAGCAGCCCAAGGACGATCAACCATCCCTTGCGCCCGCGCCGCTTCGCTTTGGAACTCGCTTCAGCCATGATCCCCTGCCGTCACATTCTCCTCCCTTATACGCACCGATCGACATAAAGATTTCACCCGCCGCGCAAAAAAGCTGCCGTTGCGGCTTGGCCAAACGTCGGAGTCGACAGCCCGCGAATCCTCCGCTACACCTTCCTCCATGATCAACGCCGCCACCTTCTCGTTTTGGTATTTTAGCTATCCGCTCCCGGCGGAGGCTACCGCGCGTCTGATCTGATCCCAGCGATAAGACCAAACCCGAGCCAGCCGCCCGATCCCGAGGCGGCTTTTTTGTTGGCCGCCTCCGTCGAAACACCGAGGGAGACCAATCGAAATGCTCAAGTCCACCGACGACCTTCGCATCACCGAAATCAAGCCGCTGACCACCCCGATCGAGGTCATGCGCACCCACCCGCGCACCGATGCGGCAACCCGCACCGTCATCAGCGCCCGCCATGCCTTCCACAATATCCTTACCGGCCAGGACGACCGGCTGGCCGTGATCGTCGGCCCCTGCTCCGTCCATGATCCTGAAGCCGCCCTCGACTATGCGCGCCGGCTCGTGCCCCTGCGCCAGCGCCTGGGCGACCGCCTCGAGATCATCATGCGCGTCTATTTCGAAAAGCCCCGCACCACTGTCGGCTGGAAGGGCCTGATCAACGACCCCAACCTCGATGGCAGCTTCGACATCGACACTGGCCTCCACACCGCCCGCGCTCTGCTGCTCGAGGTCGCCAATCTCGGCCTCCCCGCCGCCTGCGAATTCCTCGACATGACGACGCCGCAATACCTCGCCGACCTCGTCTCCTGGGCTGCCATTGGCGCCCGCACCACCGAGTCGCAGATCCACCGCGAACTGGCGTCCGGTCTGTCCTGCCCGGCGGGGTTCAAGAACGGCACGGACGGCAATGTCCGCATCGCGCTCGACGCCGTGCTGTCCGCCTCCCAGCCGCACCATTTCATGGCCGTCACCAAGGATGGCCGCTCTGCTATCGCTGCGACCACCGGCAACCCGGACTGCCACATCATCCTGCGCGGCGGCAAAACCCCCAACTACGATGCTGCCAGTGTCGATGCTGCCGCCGCTGCGGCCGAGAAAGCCGGCGTAAGTACCGCGCTGATGATCGACGCCAGCCACGCCAACTCATCCAAGAAGCCCGAGAACCAGCCTGCGGTCCTCGCCGATATCGGTGCACAGCTCGCAACCGGCGATCGGCGCATCGTCGGCGTCATGGTGGAGTCCAACCTGGTCGCCGGCCGGCAGGACCTCGTCCCTGGCCAGCCGCTCACCTATGGCCAGTCCATCACCGATGGCTGCATCGACTGGGACACCACCGTCACCGTCCTGGAAGAGCTTGCCGACGCTGTTGCCCAGCGCCGTGCCGCCACCACCCAGCAGGTCGCCTGACCTTCGATGATGCTCATTCCCTCCCTCCCCCTTATGGGGAGGGGCAGAGGGTGGGGTGTCTGGAGCGGGAACCTTGCGGACAGATCGGCGTCCTCGTAACCACGGCTTGACCCCCTTCCGCCCTTCCGTCACCCTCCGCGCATGACCACCACCACCAATCCGCTGCTCCTGATCCCCAACATCATCACCATCGCCCGTGTCTTTGCGATCATCCCGATTGTGTGGCTGGTGATGGATGGCGACATCACCCTGCGCATCATCGCGCTGGTGCTGTTCGTGATTGCCGCCGCTTCCGACTGGGTGGATGGCTATCTTGCCCGCGCCTGGAACCAGCAATCCCCCTTCGGCCGCATGCTGGATCCCATCGCCGACAAGGTGCTGGTCGGCATCCTCATCGCCGCTCTCGCCTGGGACGGCAGTTTCTCGGGCTGGGACATGATCCCGGCCGTCGCCATCCTGTTCCGCGAATTCTTCATCCCCGGCCTCCGGGAATTCCTCGGCAACGCCACGGTGGTGCTGCCGGTCAGTCCCCTCGCCAAGTGGAAGACCACCGTGCAACTCGTCGCCCTGACCGTCGTCATGGCCGAGCGCATCGTCCCCGGGCTGGGGCTGGTCAGCGACATCCTGCTCTGGCTTGCCGGCATCCTCACCATCTGGACCGGCTGGCAATACCTGCGCGCCAGCTGGCCGCATCTGACAGGCCCCGCTAAGTGAAGATCCTCTACTTCGCCTGGTTGCGCGAGCGCCTCAACCGCGCCGAGGAAGAGGTCATCCCGCCGGCGGAGGTCGTCACCAGCGCCGACCTGCTGCACTGGCTTGCCTCCCGCGACGAGGGTTTTGCCCTCGCCATGAACAGCAAGCCCGCCCAGTTCAAGGTCTCGCTCGACGCGCGCATCCGCCCCCTCGACGCCCCTATTGCCGGCACCAGCGTCGTCGCCATCCTGCCACCCATGACCGGCGGCTGAGCCATGCGCGTCGCCGTCACCGCCGAACCCTTCGATCCCGCAGCGCTCCCGGCGGAACTCGGCGATAACCCGGCAGCCGGCGCCGCGGTCACCTTCACCGGCATCGTCCGCTCCACGCCGGACCAGCCGATCATCGCCCTCATCCTTGAATGCTACGAAGATCTCGCCCGCAACGAGATCGCCGCCATCGTCGAGCGGGCCATAACCCGCTTCGGCCTGACCGACGCCGCCGTCGTTCACCGCCACGGCCGCCTCCTGCCCGGGGAGCCGATCATGCAGGTCGTCACCACCGCGCCCCATCGCCAGGCCGCCTTCGACGGCGCGCAGTACCTGATGGACTACCTCAAGACCGACGCTCCCTTCTGGAAACAGGAGGAGACAGCGGAGGGACTCGCCTGGGTCGAAGCCAGGCCGGCGGACGACGCTGCGCGCCGGCGCTGGGAATAGCGGAAACAAAAAAAGGCCGGGCTCTTGCCCGGCCTCCAGAAAACGTCCGTAGTCTGTCTTACTCGGCCGCGGCCGCCTGCTTCGGCTGAACTTCCGCCGAATAGGCAGCGATCAGCGTGCGGCAAGCCTCGCCGGGGGTAAACTTGTACTGGCCGATTTCGCTCACCGGCGTCACTTCCGCTGCGGTGCCGGTCAGGAAGCACTCGTCGAACTGCGACAGTTCTTCGGGCTGGATGTGCCGTTCGGTCACCGTGTAGCCGTTGCGCTTGGCGAGTTCGATCAGCGTCTGTCGGGTGATGCCGTTGAGGAAGCAGTCCGGCGTCGGCGTGGTGATGTCCTTGCCCTTGATGAAGAACACATTGGCGCCGGTCGCCTCGGCCACATAGCCGCGATAGTCCAGCATCAGCGCATCGGCATAGCCATTGGCCATGGCCGCGTCCTTGGAGAGGGTGCAGATCATGTAGAGGCCCGCGGCCTTGGCCGAAGACGGGATCGTCTCCGGGCTCGGGCGCTTCCACTTGCTCCATTCGAGCCGGATGCCCTTTAGCTTCTCCTCGACCGAGAAGTAGCTCGGCCACACCCAGGCGGCGATCGCCACATGCACCTTGTTATTGCGCGCCGGCACGCTCAGTTCTTCCGAGCCGCGCCAGGCGACCGGGCGCACATAGGCGTCGGTCAGGCCGTTCTTTTCCAGCACCAGGCGCTTGGCCGCGTCGAGTTCCTCGACGCTATAGGGGAACGGCATGTCGAGCGTCGCCGCCGAGCGGATCAGCCGCTCCGAATGCTCGCGCGACTTGAAGATCTCGCCGCCATAGGCACGCTCGCCTTCGAACACCGAACTCGCGTAATGCAGCCCGTGCGTCAGCACGTGGACCTTGGCATCTTTCCAGGGTTTGAGTTCGCCATCGAACCAGATCCAGCCCTCGCGCTGGTCCATCGGCAGGCCTGCCATGATCGTCTCCCGCAATGAAGTTATACCGGCCCCTCGCATGGGCCAAAACAGCTGCGCCGATCATGCCCCAGCCCCAAGCCCTTGGCAAACCACAGCGGCTTTGGGATAAGACCCAATGGCGATCCTTGATGGAAGCAGCATGGCAGCGCACACGAAAAATGTCAACAACGCTGACATAAATTCTGCGCAGCCGCCTCCGGCGCTTCCGCTCGACATCATGGGCCTGTTTTTCTTCGCCTACCGCGACTTTACCGGCGATGCCGATGCCCTGCTCGAGCAGCAGGGGTTTGGCCGCGCTCACCATCGCGTGCTGTACTTCGTCAACCTGCGACCGGGCATGCCCGTCGCCGACCTGCTCGATATCCTTAAGATCACCAAGCAGAGTCTCGCCCGCGTCCTGCGCCAGTTGATCGACAACGGCTACGTCGAACAAAAGACCGGCCACACCGACCGCCGACAGCGCCTGCTCTACGCTACCGACAAGGGACGGGCCTTCTTTGCAAGGCTCTCGGCCACCCAGGCCAGTCGCATCGAGGCGGCCATCGGGAACTTGCCCCCGGGCTCGCGTAAACTCATAACTCGCTTCCTGGTGGAAATGGTTGAACCGAGCGACCGCACCGTTCTTGACCGGCTTAGCCTCACCACCGGTCTGTAGAGACTTAGTATTGCCGACCATCGTTTTGGGTGGGGCGACGACTTGACGAACCCGCTTCAAGGCAGCGAAACACCCAAAGGGGACTCGCTCGCGTGCACATGGACACCAACATACCCGTCGCTTATCGGCACAGCCAGGAGATGGCTTCGCTGGCAGCCGCCCAGGTCGCGCTCGGTCGCGGTGATCTGGATGGCACCATCACGAGCTTGCGTGCCGCCATCGAGCCGGACAGGCACGACCATGGCCAATCCCTGGTGCGGATGAACCTGGCGGCAGCACTGTGCCAGCGGGCCCAGGGCATGGCCGACGAGATTCCCGCCGTCGCTCTTCTGGATGAAGCAGCTTCGTTGCTGAGGCAGGCCATCGCCGCCCTCCCCCCACACACCGTCACATGGGCAATGGCCCACACCAATCTGGCCGTGGTGATGCTCACCCGCGGCAACCGCCTGCAGGCTCCCGCCGATATCCTGATGGCACACCTGTCGCTGGACGGGACCGAGGAGATCTTCGCAGCCGCCGGAGACCAGGAGAACCTGGACTGGTCACGAGCCGTGCGCGACCACCTGACCGAGATTCACGAGCGTCGCACCAGCCAGCGCTGATCAGCCCCGTCCGAGTTCTTCGCTGCGCCGGCGCGCCGCGGCGACGGTCCTGTCGACCAGCTGCGTCAGCCCGTCTGCCTCTGCCATCAGCACCGCCAGGCCCGCCGCGGTCGTCCCGTTCGGCGAGGTCACGTTCTGGCGCAATATGGGGGGCGGGGCCGGGTCGGCTTCGAGCAAGGCCGCGGAGCCGATCACCGTCTGCCGCGCCAGTTGCTCCGCCACGGCGTCCGGCAGGCCCTGCCGCCGGCCCGCCTCCGCCAGGGCCTCCACCAGGTGGAAGACATAGGCCGGCCCCGACCCGGAAATCGCGGTGACCGCGTCGAGTTGGCCTTCCTGGTCGAACCAGACCACCGCCCCTGCCGCCTTCAGCAAGGTATCGGCGGCTGCCCGTTGCTCCGGCGTCACCTCGGCCGATGCGACGGCCCCCGTAATTCCCTTGCCGATCTGCGCCGGAGTGTTGGGCATGGTGCGCACCACCTTGCCGGTGCCGAGCCCGCGCGTCAGCCGCGCAATGTCGATGCCGGCAGCAATGGACACCACCACGGTCTGCGACCCGATGGCCGGCTTGAGGTCACCCATCACCTGGTCGATGATCTGGGGCTTCACGGCCAGCACCAGCACGTTCGGCTGCAATCCCACCGCCTCGGCATGGATGGTCAGCCCGAAGTCCTCCACGAGTTCGCGGGCAACATCACCGGGATTGGGATCGATCAGGATCAGGTTGGTGGGCGGCAAGCCTGCATCGAGCCAGCCGCGCGCCAGGGCCATGCCCATCTTGCCGGCGCCCACCAGCATCACCGGACCGATGCTGCGCAGCGCCATGGCTCAGGCTTCCCCGACGGTTTCGAACATCACCTGGCTCAGCGCTTCCGACGCGGCCTTGCCGGCCCACACCACGAACTGGAACGCCTGGTAGTAGAGGTCGCAGCTGTCGGTAGCCGAGCGCAGCAGCGCCTCGCACTGCTGCGGCGACACCTCTGCACCGCCGGTCAGCAGGTGCGAGTTGCGGAACAGCACCACGCCTTCCTTGTGCCAGATGTCGAAGTGTCCGATCCACAACTGCTCGTTGATCAGCGTGATCAGCTGTTTGATCTCGTTCCGGCGCCCTTCCGGCGCCTTGAGGTCGAAGGCGCAGGCGATATGGAGGCTCTCGAGGTCCTCCATCCAGTTGAACGAGACGTGATAGTCGCTCCAGCCGCCCCGCACCGAGATCGAGATCTCGTCGGCGTCCTGGCGCTCGAACGTCCAGTCGTTGATCGAGGCGATGTGCTCGATGATGTCCACGGGGTGGACGGTCCGGTCGGGCGCAAATTGCAGAAGCGACATTGAGACAGTCGTCCTCGTTCGAGTCTCGGGCCCCAAGGGCCTGCGGCTGGGGTGTCGGGAGCAAACGCTGCCACAAGGGCTTCGAATCGTCCCGATGAAGTCACCCTACACCCGCTGGCCGATGCGGGGATCGGTCGCCAGCAGACGGCCGGCAATCTCTTGTGGAATGATGGTCCGGCCGATTTGGTTAACGGAGTGTTAAGAACCTGCTCGGCCGTGCGTCAAATTGGGATCAGAACAGGCCCTGATGGCCCACCCACCCGGTGGCCAGCGGCTCGCTCCAGGCTTCGAATCCGTTCGCTCTCGCCAGGGCAGCCGCGGCATGGTGATCGTACTCCACGACCCGCAGTTCGGTAGTCCAGCGCCCATTGCGCCGCTCAATGATCGCATAGCGCGCGTCCGGAGACCCGTGGACCAGTTGCAGGCCCACCGCACCCGGATTGACGATAACCCGCCCGTCACGCAGCCGCACGGAGCGGGCGATGTTCGTATGCCCGCACAGCAGCAGCGGATAGTCGCACCCTTCCGCCAGCCCCGCCACCACGTCTTCATCCGGCAGCGTCGCCTGCCGGCCATCGAACCAGCCGTCTAGCCAGGCGTCCTCGTCGTTTTGCGGCGTGCCATGACACAGGAACACCTCGCCGGCGAACACGGCGGTCGCAGGCATCTCCTCCAGCCATCGCCGATGCGCCCTGGTCAGCCGCTCGCCTGCAAACCGGTCCACCCGGTGCAGCCTCTCGCCCTCGACCAGCCATCGATCGTGATTGCCGCGGATCACCGGACCGCCGATCTGCATGAGCCGGTCGGCCGCCCCTACGGGGTCAAGCGGGCCGCTCACATGGTCGCCCAGGCACAGCGTCGCATCGACGCCAAGGCGCGCGACGTCGGCAAGCACCGCGTCGAGCGCGTGCACATTGCCGTGAACGTCGGAGATGACGGCGAAGCGCAAGCCGGTCAGCTGGCCTTCGGCGTCCCGGTCTTCAGCGCAGCCAGTTCAGCCCGGAGTGCCGCGATTTCGTCGCCCTGCACCTGCACCAGTTCGCGCAGCGCGTCGAACTCTTCGCGCTTCACCAGTTCCATGTCGACAACGATACGCTGCGCCTGCGACTTGACGACGGTCTCGACCTCGCGGCGGACGCCGTCAGCCATGCCTGCAGCCTCGTTCATCAGTCGGCCCAGATCGTCGAAGATCCTGTTGCCCTGGCTCATGGCTGCTCCAATCCATTGCTTTGCTGTCAGGGATACTTAGGCGATGGCCGCCGTCTTGACCAGACCGGCCGAAGCGGCAATGGTCCCCGCCGTTCGCCAGGAGGCGCCCTTGCCCTTCCCCAACATCGACCCCATCGCCCTTGCCATCGGCCCCTTTGCCATCCGCTGGTACGCGCTCGCTTACCTGTTCGGCGTCATCCTGGGAGCCGGTTACGGCTATCTGCTGCTGCGCAATGCCCGCCTCTGGGCCGACGGTCGTCCCCCGTTCAAGGCGCAGGACATCTGGGATTTCGCCTTCTGGGCCATGCTGTCGATCGTCATCGGGGGCCGGCTCGGCTACGTGCTGTTCTACAATCTCGGCTACTACCTCGAGAACCCGGCCCAGATCATCAACACCCTCGATGGCGGCATGAGCTACCACGGCGGCATGGTCGGGCTGATCCTCGCCGTGGCAGTCTTCACCCGCGCCCGCGGCGGCAACTGGCTCAGCGGGCTCGACCTCATCGCCGCCGTCGGCACCATTGGCCTGCTCCTCGGCCGCCTCGCCAACTTCATCAATGCCGAGCTCTATGGCGCCCCCACCGACCTGCCCTGGGGCGTGATCTTCCCCACCGACCCCCTGCAGGTGCCGCGCCATCCCTCTCAGCTCTACGAAGCCGCGCTCGAGGGCCTCGTCCTCTTCCTCGTCATCCGCTTCGTCACCCACATTGCCCTCGGCCTGCGCCGCCCCGGCCTTGTCGCCGGCATTTTCGGCATCGGCTATTCGCTGGCCCGCATCGCCGTCGAGTTCGTACGCCTGCCCGACCAGCAGGTCGGCTATCTCTATGGCGGCTGGCTCACCATGGGCATGCTGCTGAGCCTGCCCATGCTGCTGATCGGGATCGGCCTCGTCATCTACGCCGCCACAAGACGTGAACCCCTCCTCCGCCGCCCGGAGGCTCTGTCCTGATGGTCGCCAACGCCCCCAACCTTTCCGAACAGATCGACTTCCAGATCAGCACCTCCGGCCCCATGTCGGTCGCCACCTATATGGGCCTCTGCCTCACCCATCCGACCAAGGGCTACTACCGCACCGATGATCCGCTGGGCGCCGCCGGCGACTTCGTCACCGCGCCCGAGATTTCGCAGATGTTCGGCGAGATGGTCGGCTTCTACGTCGCCCAGTTCTTCCAGCAGATGAGCGCACCCAACCCGGTGACGCTGCTCGAACTCGGCCCCGGCCGGGGCACGCTGATGGCCGACATGCTGCGCGTCCTCAGCCGCCTCGAGGGGTTCCGGGCCGCGCTCGACCTGCGCCTCTTTGAAACCAGCCCCACCCTCATCGCCGAGCAGAAGACCCGCCTTGCCGAGTACAACGGCACGTGGATCACCGATTTCGACCAGGTCGGCACCGGCCCTCTCCTGGTCGTCGCTAACGAATTCTTCGACGCCCTGCCCATTCGCCAGTTCGTCAAGCAGGCGGATGGCTGGCACGAGCGCGTCATCGGCCTGGTCGACGGGCAGCGTTGCTTCGGCCTCAACCCGTCGCCCATTCCCGAGGCGAGCATTCCCGAAACGCTGCGCGGCGCCGAGATCAACGCCGTCTGCGAGGTTGCCCTTGCCGGCACGCAGATCATGGACCGCTTGGCCCGCACCGTCGCTCGCAATGGTGGTGCGATCCTTGCCATCGACTACGGCTATGGCCGCACCCAGACCGGCGAAACCCTCCAGGGCGTGCGCCGCCACCAATATGCCGACGTCCTCGACGCCCCAGGCGAGACCGACCTCTCCGCCCATGTCGACTTCGAGGCGCTGAGCAGCGTCGCCGCCCGAGCCGGGCTGGCCGTTGCCCCGCTCGCGACGCAGGGCGAGTTCCTGACCCGATTGGGCATCGGCGAACGCACCCAGTCGCTGCGCAAGGCAAATCCCCAGGCCGCGGCTGACCTCGAAGCGGCGCGCAACCGCTTGGTCGCGCCCGATCAGATGGGCTCGCTCTTCAAGGTTTTCTGCGCCCACAGCCCCGGCCTTCAGCCCCCCGGTTTCGCATGAGCATCCCATTCGAGCGCAGCGACGTTCTTGGCATTCATCACGGCTTCTTCGGCCGTGCCGCCGGGAGGTCAGAGGGCGAGTTCGCCGGTGCCAACATGTCGACCAGCGTTGGCGATGCCCCCGACGCCGTTGCGGCGAACCGCCGATCTGCCGCCGAGGCCATCGGCTTTTCCTCTCCCCTCCAACTGCTGAAGCAGGTCCACTCCGCCGACGTCGTTACCCTCACCGAACTCCTTTCCGAACCCGGCACCGTCGCAGCCGACGCGCTCGTCACCGACCGACCCGGTCTGCTGCTTGCCATCCTCACCGCCGACTGCACGCCGATCCTGCTGGCCGACCCGGAAGCCGGCGTCATCGGTGCCGCCCATGCCGGCTGGCGTGGGGCCGTGGATGGCATCGTCAGCAACACCATTGCCGCAATGCGGACGCTCGGGGCCGATACCGCTCGCATTGTCGCCGCCATTGGCCCCACCATCACCCAGCCCAACTACGAAGTGGGCGAGCAATTCCGCGCCGACTTCCTCGCGCTCCACCCTGAGGGCGACCTGTTCTTCACCACCCCGCCGGGCAAGCGCGCCCATTTCGATCTTCCCGGTTTTGTCGAAGACCAGATCCGCCGGGCGGGCGTCGGCACCATCGACCGTGTCGGGGCCTGTACCTATGCTCACCCTGACCGTTACTTCTCGCATCGCTACGCCACGCACCAGGGCACCCGCACCGGACGGCAGGTCTCCGTCATCGGGCTGACGTAAACTTAAGCCTTCCGCCAAAAGCCGCGTTGCGAGTCCGGGATCGAGGCGCTAAAGCTGCCCGCGAAACTGGATGGCTCTTCTCCCGAGAGCTGGTTGAGACAGGATCGCATTCATGAAGCTGGTGACCGGCAACTCCAACCGGGCCCTCGCCCAGTCCATTGCCAGCTACCTCGAATTGGCACTCACCGACTGCACCGTCAAACGCTTCGCTGACAAGGAAGTGTATGTCGAGGTGCACGAGAACGTCCGCGGCGAAGACGCATTCATCATCCAGTCAACGAGCTATCCGGCTAACGACAACCTGATGGAGCTCCTGATCCTGACGGATGCGCTGCGCCGTTCCTCCGCCCGCCGCATCACTGCCGTGCTTCCCTACTTCGGCTATGCCCGCCAGGACCGGAAATCAGCCCCCCGTACGCCTATTTCGGCCAAGCTCGTCTCTAATCTCATCACCCAGGCCGGCGCGAACCGAGTGCTGACGCTCGACCTGCACGCTGCTCAGATCCAGGGCTTTTTCGATATCCCCACCGACAACCTCACCGCCGCCCCGGTGATGGTGCGCGACATCCGCGACAACTATGACGTCAGTAACGTCATGATCGTTTCGCCCGACGTGGGCGGCGTGGTCCGCGCGCGCAACGTCGCCGAGCGGATCGGCGCCAGCCTCGCCATCGTCGACAAGCGCCGCCCGCGCGCCGGCGTGTCCGAGGTGATGAACATCATCGGCGACGTCTCGGGTCAGAGCTGCATCCTCATCGACGACATCGTCGATTCTGGCGGCACCTTGGTGAACGCTGCCGAGGCCCTGCTCAAGGCGGGTGCCACCGACGTGTCCGCCTACATCACCCATGGGGTGCTGTCCGAAGGTGCGGCCGAGCGCATCGCCGGCAGCAAGCTCAAGGAACTGGTGGTGACCGACTCGATCGAGGAAACGGAAGGCACCCGCGCGGCCGCCAACATCCGCCGCCTCTCCATCGCCCCCCTGATCGGCGAAGCCGTCGCTCGCACCGCCAGCGAACAAAGCGTCTCCAGCCTGTTCGACTAGCGCGCTCCACGCGGGGTGGGGCCCTGGGAGTGAGCCGGCGCTCATCCTGACACGGCCGCTTAGGGCCTCTTCAGGCGGACGGCGCCTTTCCCTAGACCTCATGGTGAGCTTGTCGAACCACGAGGTCGGTAACACCGTGGCGACCTCGTCCTTCGACAAGCTCAGGAAGAGGTCTGTGTGACCGCTGCCTTACGTATTGAACTTGAACAGCATCACGTCGCCGTCCTTGACGACGTATTCCTTGCCTTCGTCGCGCGCCTTGCCGGCCTCCTTGGCCGCCACTTCTCCTCCCAGCCCCACGAAGTCCTCATAGGCGATCGTCTGCGCCCGGATGAAGCCGCGCTCGAAATCGGTATGGATCACACCCGCCGCCTGTGGAGCCTTGTCGCCGCGATGGATGGTCCAGGCGCGGGTCTCCTTGGGACCGACGGTGAAGTAGGTCTGCAGCCCCAGAAGGTCGTATGCGGCGCGGATCAGCCGGTTCAGCCCCGGCTCCTCGAGGCCCAGCGTATCGAGGTACTCCTTGCCTTCCTCGTCTGGCAGCTGCGCCAGCTGCGACTCGATCTCGGCCGAGATCACCACCATGCCGGCATCGTTCGCCTTGGCGTATTCCGCCACCTTCTGGCTGAGCGCGTTGCCCTCGGCCGCCGATCCCTCGTCGACATTGCACACATAGAGCGCCGGCTTCGACGTCAGCAGCTGCAGCTCGCGGAACGCCTTCTCTTCCTCGGCGTCGCGCTTGACGAAGCGCGCCGAACGCCCCTCGCGCAGCACCGCCAGTGCCCGGTCGATCAGTTCGAGCGTGACCTTGGCTTCCTTGTCGTTGCCCTTGGCCTTCTTCTCGACGCCGGCGCGCCGCTTCTCGAGCGACTCGAGATCGGCCAGCATCAATTCGGTCTCGACCACTTCGGCGTCGGCGATCGGGTCCACCCGGTTGGCAACGTGGATGACGTTCGGGTCTTCGAAGCATCGCAGCACATAGGCGATGGCGTCGACCTCGCGGATATTGGCCAGGAACTGGTTGCCCAGCCCCTCGCCCTTGGAAGCGCCCTTCACCAGGCCGGCAATGTCGACAAAGCTCATCCGCGCCGGCAGGATCTGCTGCGACTTGCCGATGGCCGCCAGCTTCTCCAGCCGCGGATCGGGCACGGACACCTCGCCCACATTGGGCTCGATGGTGCAGAACGGGAAGTTGGCGGCCTGCGCCGCAGCCGTGCGCGTCAGCGCATTGAAAAGCGTCGACTTGCCGACATTCGGCAGGCCGACGATGCCCATCTTGAAACCCATGGGTGAACTCCAGAAACGTTGGGCTCCACTTGGGTCGGATCGGCGGGGAAGTCAATGCACGCACTCGCCTTGTCGCGCCTGTCGCCGCAGCCTAAAACCCATGCCGTCCATGCCTGCACGGAGAGTCGCCTGTGACCACCACCATTCTCGTTCTTGTCGCGTTGGCCATTGTGGTGGCGATCGGCGTTTGGCTGTTCCTGTTCCCCTTGCGCCGCGTGCCAACCTATCCACAGGCCGTCGGCACCGTGCCCGCCATTCCGCCGGCGCAGGACCAGGGCGCTGTGCCCGTGCTGAAGATGCCCACCGCCCGCGGCTGGGCGTCCGATCAGGTGCCGACTGCCGCTCCCGGGCTCAAGGTCACCGCCTTCGCCCGTGACCTGCATCACCCGCGCATGACCTATGTGCTGCCCAATGGCGACGTTCTGGTCGCTGAATCCGCTGGCGAGCAGGGCAAGGCCACCAGCATCCGCGACTGGTATGCCAAGCGCACCATGAAGCGCGCCGGCGCCATGGTGGAGAGCGCCAACCGCATCACCATCCTGCGCGATGCCGATGGCGATGGCGTTCCCGAACTGCGCGAAACCTTCATGTCCGGTCTCAACCGGCCCTTCGGCATGGCTCTGGTTGGCGACACCTTCTATGTCGGCAACACCGACAGCGTCGTTGCCTTCCCCTACGAGGCCGGGGCCACCCGGATCTCCGCGCCCGGCAAGACCCTGATGACCATGAAGCCGGGCGGTCACTGGACCCGCAACATCATCGCCTCGGCAGACGGCACCCGCCTCTATGTGGCCGTCGGCTCGCTCAGCAATATCGGCGAGAGCGGCATGGATGTCGAAGAGGGCCGCGCCTGCATCTATGAGCTCGACCTCACCACCGGCAGAAACCGCATCTATGGCGCCGGCCTGCGCAACCCCGTCGGCATGGCCTTCCAGCCGGAAACCGGCGAACTCTGGACCGTGGTCAATGAGCGCGACGGTCTTGGCGACGAAACCCCCCCCGACTACCTGACTTCGGTCAAGGACGACGGCTTCTACGGCTGGCCCTACTGCTACTGGGGCCAGACCATCGACGATCGCGTGCCGCAGAACGCCGACCTCGTCGCTCGTGCTCTCACCCCCGACTATGCGCTCGGCGGCCACACCGCCTCGCTCGGCCTCTGCTGGCTGCCCGAGGGCACACTCAAGGGCTTCCCCGGCGGCATGGTCATCGGCCAGCACGGTTCGTGGAACCGCAGCAAGCTCAGCGGCTATCGCGTCGTCCTCGTGCCCTTCTCCGGCACCCAGCCCTCCGGCGCTCCGATCGACCTGCTGACCGGCTTCCTTGCCCCCGACGAGACCTATTCCAACGGCCGTCCCGTGGGTGTTTCGATTGCAGCCGACGGTGCCCTGCTGGTGGTCGACGATGTCGGCAACGCCGTCTGGCGGGTTACGAGCGCCTAGCTCTCGCCGCCGAACAGCTTCTTGAGCATGTCCGCCATCGGCCCCGACTTCGGCACCTCGACCTGAGGCTTCGCCGAGCGGGCCTGGCGGATGTGGCTCTGGCCCTCTGGCGCAGCCTTGGCCGCCGGCTTCTCCGCTGCCGGCTCGCTCCCCTGCACCGCCAGCGCCAGCCGGTTCATGAACCCGGCATCGTCACCCTTCACCAGCAGGTCAGCGTTCCGCCCCACCCCCTCCAGCAGCGGGTCGAGCCAGGCCTTGTCCGCCTTGGCGAAGTCACCCAGCACGTGCGGGGTGACGAATTCCTTGCCCGGATGGCCGATCCCGATCCGCACGCGCTTGTAGTCGAGCCCCAGCTGCGGATCGATCGAGCGCAGCCCATTGTGCCCGCCATTGCCGCCGCCGACCTTCACCCGCACCTTGCCGGGGGCTAGATCCAGTTCGTCATAGAGCACGATGATGTCGCTCGCCGGGATCTTGTAGAACTGCGCCACCGCCTTCACGCTGTCGCCGGAGCGGTTCATGAAGGTCTGCGGCTTGAGCAACAGCACCTTCTCGCCCGCAATCGTGCCTTCGGCGATCAGGCCCTGGTGCTTGCTCCGGAACGGCCCGATCCCGTGTGCCGAGGCGATTGCCTCCAGCGCCATGAAGCCGACATTGTGCCGGTTGCCCTCATACTGGCTGCCGGGATTGCCGAGACCGACGATCAGCTTCATTGCGTCCTCCAAACGAAAGAGGCGACCCGCGGGCCGCCTCTCTTGAATACGTCAGGGCCCGAGAAGTTACTCGGAAGCGCCTTCCTCGGCGTCGCCAGCAGCACCTTCTTCGGACTTGAGCGCCGAAGGGGCAACGATGGTTGCGATGGTGAAGTCGCGATCCTGGATCACCGGGGTTGCGCCCTGGGGCAGCTTGACCGCGGAGATGTGGATGGAATCACCGATCTCAGCGCCGTCCAGATCCACCACCACGTTGTCGGGGATGGAATCCGCCGGAACGTGCAGTTCGACAGCGTGGCGCACCACGTTGAGCGTACCGCCGCGCTTCAGGCCCGGGCTCTTTTCTTCGTTGATGAAGGACACGGTCACTTCAACGTTCAGCACCGAATTGGCGCCGACGCGGAGGAAATCGACGTGAACCGGCATGTCCTTGACCGGATCCAGCTGGTAGTCGCGCGGGATCACGTGGTGCTTGGTGCCGTCGACGTCGATGTCGATCGTGTGCGACAGGAAGCCGCCGGAATAGATGGCCTTATGCACATCCTTGTACGGCAGGGCGATGGTGAGGGGTTCTTTCTTGTCACCATAGATGACAGCAGGGACGAGTCCCTGACGACGCAGCGAACGAGCGGCCCCCTTGCCCACACCTTCGCGCGCCTGTGCACTGAGCACTTTGGTCGCAGCCATTGGAAATATCCATTGGGTTGGTGCATGCCGTTCCATAACGGCATACGCGCCCGTCCTCCAGGGGTGACGAGCGCTTCATGGCGCGGGGATATAGTGGAAAGGCGCCGCCACGGCAAGCTTTGTCAGCCGTCCGCCAACACGGCCCGCTGCTGCATCAGGTACTGCCGCACCGCCTGGTCATCCGCAAGTCCGATAGCCAGCGACAACGCCTCATGTGCCTCCGCCTTGCGCCCCGCCTTGGCCAGCAGGTGTCCGCGCACCGCCCACCAAGGCTGGTAGGTATCGAGTCGCTTGTCCCCCGCGATCGGCTCGAGGCTGGCGAGCGCCACCTCCGGTCCCTCGACCTCCGCCACGGCCGCCGCCCGGTTGAGCAACACCACGGGGGATGGGGTCAGCCGCATCAAGACGTCATAGAGTTGCACCACCGCCGGCCAGGTGTCCGCTCCACCCAGCCGCCGCGCCAGGTGCGCCGACTGGATCGCCGCCTCGATCTGGTACCGGCCGGTGGGTCCGCCTCGATTGGCGGCATGCAGCATGGCCTCTGCCGCCGCGATTGCCTCCCGGTCCCACAAAGCTGCGTCCTGCTGCTCGAAAGGCACATAGGCGCCGGCAGCATCGCGCCGCGCCCGGCTCCGCGCCTCGGCATAGAGCATCAGCGCCAGCAGCCCCTTGGCCTCCGGCGAGTCCGGCAGCAAGCCCACCACCACCTGTGCCAGCCAGATCGCCTCATCGGCCAGTCGCTCCGGCCCGCTATCGGACGGGTCGGCCCAGCCTCGCGTGTACGCCGCATAGATCGCTGCCAGCACGGCATCCAGGCGCTCGGGCAGTTCTTCCGGTTCCGGCATCGCAAACGGGATGCCCGCATCCCTGATCCGCGTCTTGGCTCGCACCAGCCGCTGCCCCATGGTCGCCGGCGGCACCAGGAAGGCCGCGGCGATGTCAGCCGCTGTCAGCCCAAGCACCGCCTGCAGGATCAGCGGTGCCCGCATCGGGGCCTCCACTTCGGGGTGCGCGCAGGCAAACATCAGCGCCAGCCGCCGATCCGGCACGGGATCGCCGCCGCCTTCGGCAAGTTCATCGGCAATCATGGTGAGATGCGCCTCCCCTGCATTGCGCGTCGACCGTCGCCGAGCCGCATCCGCCTGCCGGCGCCGGGCTACGGTCAACAGCCAGGCATCGGGGTTGTCGGGCACGCCGCTCTGCGGCCATGTCTGGAGCGCGCTGGCAAAAGCTTCCGCCAGCGCGTCCTCGGCCCCGGCAACGTCCCGGCTCCGCGCCGCCAGATACGCTACCAGTCGTCCATAACTCTCCCGCGCGGCGCGTTCCGCCGCCCGGTGGGCCGGATCGGTCATCAACTGCGGCCCTGTTCCACGATTGGGCGGATTTCGACAGCGCCGTATTTCGAGCTGGGGCAGCGGTTCGCCCACTCGACCGCCTCCTCGATCGTCGGCACGTCGATAAAGAAATACCCGGCCAGTTGCTCGCGCGTGTCGGCATAGGGGCCATCGAGCACATCGGTCTTGCCGGCCCGGCTCCGCACCACGGTCCCTCCCTTGGCCGGCGCCAGCCGTTCGCCGCTCGAGAAGCCGTCGCCCGCCTTCTGCAGCGCCTGGTTGAAGGCGGCGTATTCCGCCCACAACTCTTGCTGCGGCGCCTTGGCCAGGGCCTCGTTGTCGTGGTGGATGATCATCATGTAGCGCATGTTTTCCGCTCCCGATTGGCTCGAAGCAGCATGCTTCGATACCACCATGTCGCCGCTGCCCCGCCAGCTTCGACATTCGCGCTGTTGAATTTCCTCAGGGCTCGTATTGGGGATGGAAGGGCCGGATTTCCACGGGGCCCCAGGTCGCGGCCGGGCATTGCGCTGCCAGCTCGATGGCGTGGTCCATGTCCCGCGCCTCGATCATGAAGTAGCCCCCGAACTGTTCGCGGCTGTCGGCATAGGGCCCGTCCTCGACCTTGAGCTCCCCGTCATATTTGGTGATCGTCCGCGCAGCTGCCGTGGGCATCAGCGCCGCCGTGCCGACAAACGCGCCGGCCTTCTCCAGCGTCTGCTGGTAAGCCGCCATTTGCGCCATCGCCGCCGCCATCATCTCGGACGTCAGCTCCGCCCCGCCCTGCTCGTTGGCATAGAGCATCAGCATGTACTTCATCGCTCGCCTCCTTCAGGCCCACCATAGCCCTTCAGGCCAATGTCGCGCGAGCATCGACGATTTCGACACCCGTTGCTTTGGCCTGCCGAGACGATAAGGTCTGCCGCGATTTTCTATCGGAGTCTTCCATGTCCAACCCCCGGATCACCTTCATCGGCGCGGGCTCCACCGTATTCATGAAGAACATCGTCGGTGACATTCTCCAGCGCCCTGCCCTCGCCGGCGCCGAGATCCGCCTCATGGACATCGATCCGGTGCGCCTCGAGGAGAGCGCCGCCATTGCCGGCAAGCTCATCGCCACCCTCGGCGTGGCCGCCACCGTGAAGACCTATTCCGACCAGCGTCAGGCCCTCGACGGCACCCATTTCGTCGTCGTCTGCTTCCAGATCGGCGGCTACGAGCCCTCTACCGTCGTCGATTTCGAGGTCCCCAGGAAATACAACCTGCGTCACACCATCGCCGATACGCTCGGCGTCGGCGGCATCATGCGAGGCCTCCGTACCGTCCCGCATCTGTGGCGCATCTGCGAGGACATGCTCGCCGTCGCCCCCGACGCGATCATGCTCCAATACGTCAACCCGATGGCTATAAACACCTGGGCCATCGCCGAGAAGTACCCCACTATCAGGCAGGTCGGCCTCTGCCACTCGGTGCAGGGCACCGCGCATGAGCTCGCCCACGACCTCGACATTCCCTACGAGGACATCCGCTACCGCTCCGCCGGCATCAACCACATGGCGTTCTTCCTCGAGTTCGAGCACCGCCAGCCGGACGGCTCCTACCGCAACCTCTACCCCGACCTGCACCGCGCCTATCGCGAAGGCCGCGCTCCCAAGCCGGGCTGGAACCCGCGCTGCCCCAACAAGGTGCGCTACGAGATGATGACCCGGCTCGGCTACTTCGTCACCGAAAGCTCCGAGCATTTCGCCGAATACACGCCCTATTTCATCAAGGACGGCCGCCCTGACCTGATCGAGAAGTTCGGCATTCCGCTCGATGAATATCCCAAGCGCTGCGTCGAGCAGATTGCCGGCTGGAAACGGACTTCCGAGGACTACCGCAAGGCCGACCGGATCGAGGTGAAGCCCTCCAGGGAGTACGCCTCCTCGATCGTCAACTCGGTCTGGACCGGTGAGCCTTCAGTTATTTACGGGAACGTGCGCAACAACGGCGCCATCACCAGCCTGCCGGACAATGCCGCCGTGGAAGTGCCTTGCCTGGTCGATCGCAGCGGCATTCAGCCGACCCATATCGGCGATCTGCCGCCGCAACTCACCGCGCTGATCCGCACCAACATCAATGTCCAGGAACTGACCGTGCGTGCCCTGGTCGACGAGAACCGCGACCACATCTACCACGCCGCCATGATGGACCCGCACACCGCCGCCGAACTGGACCTCGACCAGATCTGGAACCTTGTCGACGATCTCATCGAAGCCCACGGCACCTGGTTACCCGAATGGGCCCGAGGCTCGCGCCAGCAGCAGGTGGCCTGAGCGCGATCGCGTCTCACCTGTCCGGCCCGATCAACTCCAGCAATGGGAAATATTCACGATAGCGCCGCCTGTCGCGCGTAAGCAGCGGCAGTCCTAGCACCTGAGCGTGAGCACCGATGAAAAAGTCGGGCAGCACGCCGGTCCGTACGCCGCCACGTTGCCGGTACTGCCGGAATGCCTTGGCAGCCAGAAACAGTGCCTGGCGCGGAGCTTGCGCCACCACCAGACCCATGCCGGTGACCAGTTCATCGAGTTGCTCGATCTTCCGGTACTGAACACCCAGTTCAGCATATACCACCGCGTCGATCAGCACCGGGCCGTCGATAGCGGCGATCTCGATTTGTCGTGCCGACCACTCCCGCCAATGCGGATCGTTGGTGACGACGTCGAGAATGACGTTCGTGTCCGCAAAGATCATCAATCGTCGCCGCGGAGGAACGCCATGATCTCATCCGTGGTCATGTCGGTCTTCAGATGCCCGACGAAAGACCGGATGTTGCTGGCCGGAACGTTCGCGACGGGCGATATGACCACGTCGCCGTTCTCGCTTTGCCTGAACTCCACCTTGCTGCCAGGGCGGAGGCCGAGCCGCTCCCGCACCGCCTTCGGGATCGTCACCTGTCCCTTGCTGGTCATCGTCGTTGCCATGCCACCACCGCGGTAATACTCTCTACGCGCAAGGTAATACCTGGACGTCCCCTCCGCAATCCCTTGCCCCTGCTCCCCACCCATGTCAAAACCTCTGCCGTTGACGTATAGGGCAATCACATGACCAATCCTGTCACGGCCAACCGCCGCCATTTCGAGGACCTGGCCGTCGGCGAGGTGATCGACCTCGGCCATACCACCGTCAGCCGCGAGATGATCATCGGGTTCGCTCAGGAATTCGACCCCTTCGCCTTTCACCTCGACGAAGCGGCCGCCAAGGCGAGCCTGCTCGGCGGCCTCGCCTCGAGCGGCTGGCAGACGGGTGGGCTGAGCCTCAGGATGCTGGTCGACAGCTTCCTGTCCAGGGTGGCCTCCGCCGGGGGGCTCGGCTTCACCGACCTCAAATGGAAGAACCCGGTGATGGTCGGCGACACCATTGGCGGCACGGCAACCATCGCTGGGCTCCGCCGCTCCGCCTCGCACCCCCAATGGGGCATCGTCACCCTCGATTTCGACGTCCGCAACCAGCAGGGCAAGGCGGTGCTGACCATGCGCCTCGCCAATCTCGTCGAGTGCCGCGAAGGAGCCGCCGCATGACCCGCTGGTTCGAGGACATCGTCATCGATGAGGTGTTCGACCTTGGCGAGCACACCTTCACCGAAGCCGAGATCATCCGTTTCGCCACGCTCTACGATCCCCAGTATTTCCACATCGACCCCGAGCTCGCGCCGCATAGCCATTTCGGCGGCATCATCGCCTCGGGTTGGCACACGGTCAGCGTCGGCCACCGCAAGATGGTGGATGCCCTCTCTGCCGAAGAAGAGCGCCTGCGCGCCCTCGGCCAGGAGCCGGGCGTGTCCGGCCCCTCCCCCGGTGTCAACTCCATGGAATTCAAGGTGCCCGTCCGCCCCGGCGACTCTGTGCGCTACCAGTTGGTCGTCACCGGTAAGCGACCGTCGAACTCCATCCCCGGCTGGGGCCTGCTGTTCAACCGCATCACCGCCGTCAACCAGCACGGCGAGTTGGTCTATCGCGCCGATCTCGTCGGGTTCAGCAAGCTGCGCGACTACCGCATGCCGCTCAAGCTGCGCGTGTTGCAGGCGCTCACCAAGGTCCCGGGTATCGGTTCACGTCTCCGACGTTCTACTTGAAAGCTGTCGGGGCGCTCGTCACTCTCTCCCACATGCGCCGAATCGCCCTCACTCTCGCCCTTCTTGCCGCCTCCGCTCTGCCGGCTGCCGCCCAGGCCTATTCCGGCAACTGGGCCTGCCGAGATGCCACCACCAATCGCGTCGGCATCCTCACCATCTATGGCCAGGTTTACGGCTGGGCCTCGCGCACCGCGGGTGACCCCGCCTCCGGCACCGGCGCGATCACGCCCTACCAGGACGGCGTCGGCTTCAACGACGGCAATCTGCGCACCGCCAGCAGCATCACCGCCGGCCGCATGATCCCCGATCCGACATACGGCAGCGCCTTGCAGCTCGAAACCGCCGAAGCCATCGTCATGATGTGCACCCCGCGCTGAGCCCAAACCGAGCGACCATCACCCTCGACCATCCGCTCCTTCGTCCCCTCGCCCTCCGGGGGAGGGCGAGGGTGAGGGGCGCTTACACAGCCTGGGCCGGCCGAGACCCTAGGGCCACCGCACTTCAGGCGGCATCGACGACAGGATGGAGTTGACGTTCCCGCCCGTCTTCAGGCCGAAGGTGGTCCCGCGGTCATAGAGCAGGTTGAACTCCACATACCGGCCGCGACGCACCAGTTGCTCGTGCCGCTCCGCCTCGGTCCACGCGGTCTCGAAGTTCCGTCGCACCAGCTCTGGGTAGACCGCAAGGAACGCCTCGCCAACGGCCTGGGTGAAGGCGAAGTCCGCGTCCCAGTCGCCGGAGTTGAAGTGGTCGTAGAAGATGCCGCCAATGCCGCGCATCTCGTTCCGATGTGGCAGGAAGAAGTACTCGTCGCACCACTGCTTGAACCGCTCGTAGTCGACGCCCGGCCGTCCCTCGCAGGCCGCGCGCATGGCCGCATGGAAATCCACGCTGTCGCGATCTTCCTGCGTCCGCCGCCGGTCCAGCACCGGCGTCAGGTCCGCCCCGCCGCCGAACCACAGATCGCCGGTGACGATCATGCGGGTGTTCATGTGCACCGCCGGTACGTGCGGGTTCCATGGATGGACGATCAGCGAGATGCCCGAACTCCAGAACTGTGCCCCGGCCTCCGTGCCCTTCATCTGGCGGGCGAAGTCCTCGCTGAACTCGCCATGCACCGTCGAGATGTGGACGCCCGCCTTCTCGAACACCCGCCCATGCAGCATCCCCATTTCGCCGCCGCCGCCGGCGGCACGGTCCCATGGAGTGATCTCGAAGCGACCTGGCGCGCGATTGGCGTGCGGCCCGTTCACCGTGTCCTCGATGTCATGGAAGGCGGCCACGATCCGGTCGCGCAGGGTGCGGAACCAGGCCTGGGCCTTGGCTTGCTTCTGTTCGATGTCAGCTGGAAGTGTCATGCCGGCTCCAATGATCCTTCAGGCGAGGCCTGTAAACCCGTCCACTTGCCGCATCGCCTCGCCCATCACCATCGCCGCGGATATGGCGACGTTGATCGAGCGCATCCCGGGACGCATCGGAATGCGCAGCCTCAGGTCGGCAGTTTCCGCCACCGCCTCGGGCACGCCGGCGCTCTCCCGGCCGACCATCACCACGTCCCCGGTGCGAAACTCGGCCTCATAAGCCGATGCGCTTGCCCTGGTCGTCAACAGCACCAGCCGCCGCCCCGCCTCCGCGCGCCAGCGCTCGAACTGCTCGAAACTGGCATGCTCGCGAATGGCGGCATGATCCACATAGTCGAGCCCCGCGCGCGCCAAGGTCTTGGGGCTGATCGGAAACCCCGCCGGGTGGATGACGTGCACCGTGAAGCCGAGGCAAGCCCCGAGCCGGATCAGCGTGCCGGCATTGTTGGCGATGTCCGGCTGGTACAGCGCGAGATCGATGGTCATGGCAGGCTCATGTGCATGTCGTCGGCCGCTCCTGCGGGGCCCGCCGGGTATAGTGTCGCACTTGATCCAAGTCACTTGCGGCGCACTGGACAAGTGCAAGTGACAGTGCAAAAAGAGCCACGACTGACGGGCCGCTTGAGGGCGGACGGCCGCCGATTCCGTTTATGCCGGAGTGGCGGCGCTGCCGGCCCCGGTCTGGTATCGATCGTACGGGGAACGGGACCTTGGCCACGCAAGCAGAAAATCCAACAAACAGGCGGGACTTCCTCTACGTCGCCACGGGCGCCGTAGCGGGTGTCGGGGCTGCCGCAGTCGCGTGGCCGCTGATCAATCAGCTCAATCCCGACGCCTCGACCCTGGCCCTGGCCACCATCGAATTCGACGTCGGCTCTATTCCTGAAGGCCAGTCGGTGACCATCACCTGGCGCGGCCTGCCGGTGTTCGTGCGTCACCGCACCGCCGCTGAGATCGAGGAAGCCAGGGCTGTCCCGCTGTCCGACCTCAAGGATCCCGAGACCGACGAGCAGCGCACCAAGCCCGACCACGAACAGTGGCTGGTGATGATCGCCAACTGCACTCACCTCGGCTGCGTGCCGGTCGGTCAGTCCGGCGATTTCGACGGCTGGTTCTGCCCCTGCCACGGCTCGCACTACGACACTGCCGGCCGCATCCGTCGGGGCCCTGCCCCGACAAACCTCGTGGTTCCGCCCTACGAGTTCATCAGCGATACCCTGATTCAGATCGGCTAGTGGGGGCTTGACCGAATGACCGAACACTACACGCCCGAGCACGCAGTCTATCAGCCCCAGAGCGGGGTCGAGAAATGGCTCGATGAGCGCCTGCCCATCATCCGGTTCTCCAAAGAGCACCTGATGGACTTCCCGACGCCGAAGAACCTCAACTACTGGTGGACCTTCGGCGCCATCCTGGTGATGTGCCTGGGCATCCAGATTGTCACCGGCATCATCCTGGCGATGCACTACACGCCCAACGTGGCGATGGCATTCGACTCGGTCGAGCACATCCGCCGCAACGTCAACGGCGGCCGCATCATCCAGGCCGTACACGCCGTGGGTGCCTCGGCCTTCTTCGCCGCCCTCTACATCCACATCTTCCGCGGCCTGTTCTATGGCTCCTACAAGGCGCCCCGCGAGATCCTGTGGATCCTGGGCGTGATCATCTTCATCCTCGTGATGGCCACCGCCTTCATGGGTTACGTGCTGCCGTGGGGCCAGATGAGCTTCTGGGGCGCCACCGTGATCACCAACATCTTCTCGGCGATCCCGGTCGTCGGCGAGAGCCTGCTGCAGCTGCTGCGCGGTGGCTTCGCTGTCGGCAACCCCACCCTCAACCGCTTCTTCTCGCTGCACTACCTGCTGCCCTTCGTGATCGCCGCCGTCGTGGCGCTGCACATCTGGGCCCTGCACGTGCCGGGCAACAACAACCCGACCGGCGTGGAAGTGAAGTCGAGCCGCGATACGCTGCCCTTCCATCCGTACTACACGATGAAGGATGCCTTCGCGATGGTGGTGTTCCTCATCCCCTTCGCCTGGTTCGTGTTCTTCGCGCCGGACATCCTCGGCCACCCCGACAACTACATCATGGCGAACTCGCAGGTGACCCCGTCGCACATCGTGCCGGAATGGTACCTGCTGCCGTTCTACACCATCCTGCGCGCCATCGACTTCAACGTGCTGTTCATCAACTCCCAGCTCGGCGGCGTCATCGCCATGGGCCTCAGCATGCTGGCCCTGCTGGTGGTGCCGTGGCTCGACACAGCCAAGGTGCGCTCTGGCGTGTTCCGGCCCATGTTCAAGTGGTTCTATGCCCTGTTCGTGCTGAACTTCATCGGCCTCGCCTATCTCGGCGCCCAGCCGGCCGAGGGCATCTACGTCACCCTCGCTAAGGTCTGCACCGCCTATTACTTCATCTACTTCTTCATCATCCTGCCGGTGCTGTCGCGGATCGAAGTCGCCAAGCCGCTGCCGACCAGCATCTCCGAGAGCGTTCTCGGCCAGGCCAACGGCTGATGAGGAACAGGACCGGTATCATGCTCAAGACTAAATCGATCCTCGCCGCCCTGATCCTCACCGCTTCCCTGGCCACCGGCGCCGCCGTAGCCCAGGAAGACAGCCACGCGACTCCGCACATCGACAAGCAGAGCTGGAGCTTCAGCGGCATCTTTGGCACCTACGACCAGAACCAGCTCCAGCGCGGGTTCCAGGTCTTCCGGGAAAGCTGCGCCAGCTGCCACTCGGCCCGCCTGCTCGCCTTCCGAAACCTCGCCGAACCCGGTGGCCCCGGCTTCAGCGAAGCCCAGGTCAAGGCACTCGCCGCCGAGTTCGAGGCAGCGGACCCCACCGTAGAGGGTGGTGTTCGCCCGGCCGTCCCCGCCGATCACTGGCCGTCGCCCTTTGCCAACGATCAGGAAGCCCGCGACGCCAATGGCGGCGCCCTGCCGCCGGACCTGTCGGTCATCGCCAAGGCCCGCGGCATTTCCGACCCGTTCCCGTGGTGGATCACCAACTACTTCACCGGCTATTCGGAAGGCGGCCCGGACTACATCCACGCCCTGCTGACCGGCTACCACGAGGAAGCGCCGGCTGATTTCGATCTCGCCGAAGGCAAGTACTACAACGACGCCTTCCCCGGCCACGCCATCGGCATGCCCCCGCCGCTGTTCGATGAGGGCATCGCCTACGAGCCCAACGAAGAGGGCGAGACGGTCCCGCTCACCGTCGAGCAGTATTCCACCGACGTGGCGGCCTTCCTGATGTGGGTGGCCGAGCCGCACCTGGTGTCGCGCAAGGAAACCGGCTTCCGCGTGCTGCTGTTCCTGGTGCTGTTCGCTGGCCTGATGTGGGCCACCAAGCGCCGCCTCTGGGCCGGCATCGAACACTAGGCGGCATCACCGCATGAATGAGGAAGGGCCCCAATGGGGCCCTTCTGCATTTTGCCCCTGTGACGCGCCACCCCCTTGCCAAGCGGCGCCGGGGTCGCAATATGAGGGCAATACGCACAGAGTATCGGGGAGGCAGCTAGCCGTGTCCGCCATCCGCATCGCCATGGCCCTGGTCGGAACCGCCCTCACCATGGGCCGGCACCCGGTCGTTCGCGCCGGCATCCGTGCTGTTGTCAGCAATCCCAAGGCCAAGGAAGCGGCGGTCACCGCCACCCGCAGCGCTGCCTACAACGCCGGCGTCATCGCGCGCCACCTCGTCGGCCGCAAGGGCCGCTAGGCCTCCTCCCCTCTCCGCCCTCAGCAAGGACAGCCATGTCGCTCGACCTCAAGGCACTCGTGCGCACGATTCCCGACTACCCAAAGCAGGGAATCCTGTTCCGCGACATCACCACCCTGATCGAGCACCCCGAAGGCTTCCGCGAAAGCGTCGAGCGCATCGCCGCCGCCCACCGCGGCATGGGCTTCACCCATGTCGCCGGCATCGAGGCCCGCGGCTTCATCTTCGGGGCGGGCGTCGCCATCGCCCTCGGCGTCGGCTTCGTGCCGGTGCGCAAGCGCGGCAAGCTGCCGGGGCAGACCATCGGACAGAACTATGTGCTCGAATATGGCGTCGACACCATCGAGATCCATGCCGACGTGCTCAGCAACGTCCACAAGGTGCTGCTTGTCGACGACCTCATCGCCACCGGCGGCACCGCGATCGCCGCCGTGAACCTGATGCGCCGCACCGGCGCCGTCTGCGACAACGCTGCCTTCGTCATCGACCTGCCCGAGCTTGGCGGCGCGGCAAAGCTCAAGGCGGAAGGCGTGCACGTCGACTCGCTGATCTCCTTCGAAGGGCACTGATCTCCGCAACGCCACGGCCATCTGTCTCCCTCGCGGGAGCAGGTGGGGCCGCCACGCCGAACGGACAAGGGGACGCTCCTCTCACCACACCCACCGGCCGGCCCCTCCCCTTTAGGGAGAGGTTGGGTGGCGGATGGGGCTCGCCGAACTCTCGGTGTCATTCCCGCGCAAGCGGGAATCCATCCTGAGATTTTCCCGCTGTCCCGCCGGGCCGTTGGCGCAATGCCCCGCCTTCACGGAAAATCCCCGAACCTCCGCGCTACGACACGCTACCGACCGGCTTACCGCGAACGCAGCCCACTTCAGTCAGGCCGCGTCCGTGCACCCTACCACCCGTTCCGGCCGTCCATCTCCGCCACTGCCACCCGGCTCCAGTCCAGATCGTCGACGAGCTTCAGGTTCACCGCCTGCTTGCGCTCGGTCGGAACGCCCATCGCATCACCATTCTTCGGGGTGCCGTCATCATTGTACATCGAGCCCCAGTCGGGCGACTCGCCCCAGCTCTGCATACCGCAGGTGCCGCAGAAATAGTGCTGGTGCATTTCCGGGCTGGTCGAATACATCCGCTCGCCCTCGCGGCTCAGGAACCGCAGTTCGCCTGGCTTGTAGTAGGCCCACACCGCACCCGCGCGGCTGCAATAGCTGCAATTGCACGAGCCCGCTTCGGTCGGGTGTTCAGGCAGCTCGATGCGGGTTGCGCCGCAATGGCAACTGGCGATGAGGGGCATGGGACAGCACTCCGTTGGGGAAGGGCGCAAGCCTCGCCCGCTCCCGCGTCAGCCTCTGTCAGCAGCTAGGCCGCCACGGCCGATACCGCTTCCGAGTCCGCATCGGCCCCCACCCGGCGGTCGACCAGGCAGAACTGATTGCCCTCGGGGTCCCGCATCACCGTGTAGGCCGGCAGCACACGCACCGTCTCGGCGCCGCGATCCACCAGCCGCTGCACCTCGCCGGCACGATCATCGACCTCGAGGTCGAAATGCACCCGGTTGTTGTCGTAGCGCCGGCCTTCCACGTTCTGGAAGCAGATCGACGGGCCGGGCCCGTCCACCATCACCGTGGGGTCGGTCTCCGGCGTGAGGCCCAGTGCCGCCAGCCGCGCCACCTCAGCCTCGTCATGGGGCCGGACTTCGTAGCCATCCAGCATTTCGGCCCAGAAATGGGCCAGCACACTCGGCTTGTCGCAGTCGAAGACGATCTCGTGGATGCGGGGCATTCCGCCACTCCTCTGTTCGCTGGTCGCCCCTGGACTAGAAAGCAAATGCGGCAACACTGGGCAGGGCGGCCCAACTGACCGCCCTGCCCGGCTCTCAGCCCTGGCGGCTCTTGCCGAGCAGAGCCTCCAGTGGCGGCTGCGCCACAGGGGCCTCAGCCTTGGCAAGGCTCAGCCGCTTGGCTTCCACCTTTCGCTGCGGCAGGGGTGCGCCATGCCGGGGCACGTGGTGGCTCGCGGTGACGCGAAGCGGGCGCTGGAACTGATTTTTAGGCATGAGTGGTCCTTTCCCGTCCGGCGGTGTCTGCGCGCGGACTGGCTCGATGAAAACGGCACGCGGCACGACGGCCGCGCGATGAGCGAGGTTTTGGGAGGACGTCAGGGATACGGGAAATCGCGGAGAGCGCCGGCTAGACCGGATTGGCACCGATGCTGGACAACTCGCCGGACCGCGCAACCACCACGAGCCGGTCGTGCGCAAGGCGCAGAACGGTCGCAGGTCGGACGTCCAGGGCAAGTTCTCAGATCATTTCGGCGCGAAACCTCCAGTTGTGCTGCCAAGCATGGCAAGCAAAAGGGCCGGCGTCAACCGCCGGCCCTCTTGGCGATGTCCGTCGGCAGGAGCCGAGTGGAGCCTCACCTCTCCCCTGAGGGGAGAGGCCGGCGCCCGTACCGCACAGCGTCAGGGCTCGAGCTGCCCGGTCTCCGGCCTGGTTTCAGCGCTGATATCGGGTTCACCGCGCGTCTTCCACAGCGAGAACAGCACCCCGCCGGCAAGAATGCCCAGCGTCACCACCAGCGACAGCAGCGTGTCGATGTGGATGCCCAGCGGCACGAGGAAAATCTTGATGCCGATCAGCACCAGGATGATTGCCAGCGACACCTGCAGGTAGCGGAACCGGTTCATCGCTGCCGCCAGCGCGAAGTAGAGCGCCCTGAGTCCCAGGATGGCGAAGATGTTGGAGGTGTAGACGATGAAGGTGTCCTGCGTCACCGCGAACACGGCGGGCACCGAGTCGACGGCAAAGATCAGGTCGACCGTCTCCACCATGATCAGCGCCACCGCCAGCGGCGTCAGCCAGGTGACGAGCTTGCCGGTCTTGGGGTCCGGCTGCTTTACCGTGAAGTTGCGCCCGTGCAGCTCCTTGGTGATGCGGAAATGTCGGCTCAGATATCGATAGACCGGGTTGGTCTCGATATCGGGCTCTTCGTCCTTGTGCGAGAACATCCGGATGCCGGTGAACACCAGGAAGGCGCCGAAGAGGAAAAGTACCCAGTTGAACTGGTAGACCAGCGCCGCGCCCAACCCGATCAGCACCGCGCGGAAGGCGATGACGCCGAGAATGCCCCAGAACAGCACCCGGTGCTGGTAGAGGCGGGGTATGCCCAGAAAACCGAAGATCGTGGCGATGACGAACATGTTGTCCATCGCCAGGCTCTGCTCGATCAGATAGCCGGTGTAGAATTCGAGGCCCGCCTCCGGACCGCGCTGCCACCACACCCAGCCGCCAAACGCCAGGGCAATCGCCACATAGAAACTGTAGAGCGTCAGGCTCTCCTTGGCGCCGATCTCGTGCTCATCCCGATGCAGGATGCCGAGGTCGAACACCAGCAAGCCAACCACAATCGCGATGAACGCGACCCAGAAATAGATTGGGGTACCCAGAAATTCGCCCGTAAGGGCGCCAAAGAGCGATTCCATCGCCGGACCATCTCCATGAAACAGTGGAGCGACTCCGACATCGCCACAGGTTTCCCTGCGACCAGAGGGGCCCGGCGTCGCACGGACAAAATGCGCATCTGGGCCGAAAGTTCAACCCCCTTCAAAACCCGGGCACGGGTCCCCACATGGTCTGGAGCGGAACTTGACCCTCCGCCGGGCGTTGGCCCAGACTGCACCCACAACGGGGAGATCAGCAATGAAGCGTTTCGATTCTGGCTCTTTGATCCCAGGCTCGACCTGGAAGGCCGAGGCCGAAAGCGAGGCCGAAGTGGTTCGTCGCGCTGTCGAGAACCTCAAGGCCTATCACGGCGAAACCGAAGTGCGTCCCGACATGGTCGAGCGCATCAAGGAACGCATCGTCGACGTCGACGACACGCGTCACTAGCCCCCTATACGCGCCAGCAACTCCTCCTTCGACAGCGTGAATCCGCTGTCGATGAAGGCTTGTTCGAGGCGCGCCAATTCCTTTCCCATGGCGGGTCCGGGTGGCACCCCGAGGCCCGCCAGATCGTCTCCGGACACCGGCATTTTCTCGACCACGAGGCGTCCGAGTTCGCGCGCCATCTCGGCCACCCGCTCGCGCGCCCAGCCCTGCTGGGCCGCCGCCACGGCCAGCCCCTCCACCGCCGCTTCCCCGCAGCGATAGGCAGCCTCCGCGACCCGCTCCCGACCCATAAGCTTCGCCGCCCGCGCAATGGCCTTAGCCCCCCGCACCATCTCGTTGGAGAGCCGCCACTGCCCCTGCAGGGTGTCGAGGCCCATGCCCAGCAGCACCAGACGCGCCGCCACGCCGTGGCCGCCCAGCGCCTCGTACTGCGCCAGCCGCCGAAGCGCCGCCTCCTCGACCCCCAGCAGCCCGATGGCCGCCATCGCGCCCAGGGTGCGCGTCAC
>JAEYXQ010000055.1 GCA_023431205.1 Pseudomonadota bacterium
ACGACAGCTTCGCCACCGAACTTCTTGACGCCGAGACGACGGCCGGCGGTATCACGACCGTTGCGGGAAGAACCGCCTGCTTTCTTGTGTGCCATTGTCTAGCTCCTTATTCCTGGTCGGCCTTGGGCGCGGCCTTCTTGGCCGGGGCCTTCTTCGCCGGCTTTTCAGCGGCGGTGTCGGCTTCGCCTTCGGTCTTCTTGCTGGCCTTCTTCGGCGCAGCCTTGGCCTCGGTCGCCTCGGCGGCGTCAGCCTTCTTGGTGGTCTTCTTGGCCGGCGCAGCGTCGGTCACCGACTCGGTGGCGGCGGTCTTGGCAGCGGCCTTGGTGGTCGGCTGGGCGCCGCCGGTCAGGATCTCGGTGATCCGGACGGTCGAGAGCAGCTGACGGTGGCCGTTGCGGCGACGCGAATTGTGGCGGCGGCGCTTCTTGAAGACGATGACGGTCTTCGACTTGCGGGTCTCGACCAGCTCGCCGGCAACCAGCGCGCCTTCCACCAGCGGCGCACCGATGGTGTCGCCCACCATCAGCACCTGGTCGAAGGTCACCACGTCGCCAGCCTGGGCGTCGAGCTTTTCGATCTTGATGACGTCGTTGGCGGCGACCTTGTACTGCTTGCCGCCCGTCTTGATCACGGCGAATGTCATATAGTCCGCCGGGCGGCTGTCCACCCGGTCCCTGGTTTGCCGCGCTCTGTGGCGCCGCGGGTTTCGCCCTCCCGCGGGCTTCGAAGTGTTATCCGGCCGAAAGAACCGGGGGCAGCCTCAAGCAGCGATGTTCAAAATGAAGGAGCGCGCCGGCAGGACCAGCGCGCAATCCGGGGGTGCTTATCGGGGCAAAAGCCCCAAGAGTCAAGGCCGCGCCGAGGGCGTCGCGGTTCAGCCCTGCCCGTTCGGGTACCAGTTGCGGATGCGGACCTCCACCCCCTCCTCGACCATCGCCTCGAAGGCATCGAGGTCGCTGTCGCCATAGTGGTAGGGGTAGACGATCGCCGGCCGGAAGCTGTTCACCGCCTCCGCCGCCTGCTCCACCGTCATGGTGTAGGGCAGGTTCATCGGCAGGAAGGCGATGGCGATGTCGGTCAGCGCCAGCATCTCCGGGGTCGGCTCGGTGTCGCCCGCCACATAGACGCGCTTGTCAGCGAAGGTGACCACATAGCCATTGCCCACCCCATCGGGGTGAAACTGCAGCCGGTCTTCGGTGACGTTGTAGGCCGCCACCGCCTCGACGGTGAAGCCGAGAAGATCGCCGGTCTCGCCATTGCCGATTGCCGTTGCCTGCGCCTTGAGTGCCTCGGGCAGCTTGTCGAACACCTCCTGCGAGGTGAGGATCGGCGCCGTGCCGGCAATCGCCTCGAGCGTTGCCACGTCGAAATGATCGCCGTGACCATGGGTGATCAGGATGGCCGAAGGCGGCGGCAGGTCGGCATAGGGCTCCGCGCCCCCGACGGGATCGAAATAGAAGACGCTGTCCCCGAACTGCAGCACCAGGCTCGCATGCTCGACCGGATGGATGGAGAGCTCGCCCTCGGCAGTGCTCAAGCTGTCGGTCACCGCCTCACCCTCCTGCGCCAGCGCCGTCCAGGCGACCCCCGCCAGCGGCAGGCTCGCGAGGCCGGCGACCACGTGTCTGCGTCTCGTCATCGATTTTCTCCCCAGCACTGCACCCGTTGCGCTGCCGGTAACGAAACGCAGGCAAAACCTCCCGGGTTTGCAGCACACGGCAACGTGAGGCGAGCCATTCCGGCGTTGCATAGAACGCCACCTAACAAGGGTGTTGCGACCCTCGAAATGCTGTGCGATAAGCCCGCCCGTCGACCAGCGGCGCCCGCCGCGCCGGCCCGATCTCGCGGAGAGATGGCAGAGTGGTTGAATGCACCGCACTCGAAATGCGGCATAGGTGCAAGCCTATCGGGGGTTCGAATCCCTCTCTCTCCGCCACTTCCGTACCTGAGCTGCGGACGCACTGAAGAACCCGGAAATCAAGGACTTCGAGACGCCTCTCTGGTACAAAGAGGTTGTATAAATGGTCCTGGCTATCCCCCACCCCCTGGGCACCCTGAGACTGGCGTCTACTTCGCCGGAACGTGCTCGAGGCAGTGCTGCTAGACGCAACAGCTCGGCTGTTGCATCCGCGTCGGCTGTGATCGTCAACTTTCCGAACCACGCAATTCGGCAAGCTCGGCGACCTCGTTCAAGAGCTTTTGCAGCGCCCGCATGCGCTCCGAATCAATTGCCAAGGACAGGCGCCCGTAGATGCGCTGCATCTCGGGCAGAGCTTCCAGCATGAACTCACGGCCAAGAGGAGAGATGGAGATCAACACGCGCCGGCCGTCCGTCGGGTGACGCGCGATTGCGATCAGTCCGCGCTCCTCAAGCACCTTGATCATGCGGGTGAGGCTTGGGGCCATCACGGCTGACACCTGCGCCAGCTCCAGGGCTTCCATTTCGCCGCCTTCATAGAGGCTACGCAAGACGCGCCACTGCGTCTCGGAAACGCCGCGGGCGCTGAGCATCGGGCGGAAATGCTGCATCAGTGCTTCGCGCGTGCGCAGCAGCTGGATGGTCAGCGATTCCTGCTCTGCGGGTGCGTGCCCCTGGTGTTCGTGAGTCAATCGGCCCCTCTCATCCTGACCGCTGCCGCTGATACGGGCCGGCAGCCAGACGCGCAAGCGTATTGACAGCTCGTCCGACATATACTTAACGTGTTAAGCATATCGCTGGCGATGGTCAACCGCAACGCGGCGATAGAGGCAAGACGCGCCAAGCGCGATCGGAGGAATAATGAAAATCACGCTCAAATCCCTGCTCGGCGGGGTGACCGTGGCTACCCTTGCAACCGTGTCGGTCCTGGCGCAGGACGCCGGCAATCTGACCCTCGGCTTCCCGGGCGGCGTCGGTCCTACCGACATCCCGGCCATCCTGGCGCTCGAGGACCTGAAGGCCCAGGGCTGGACCACGAACTACATCGAGTTCGACTCGCCCGACATCCAGACGCAGGCGCTGCTCAATGGCGACATCCAGGTCGCCTCCATGGGTCCCGCCACCGTGTTCGCCGCCAACATTGCCGGCGCCGACCTGCGTATCGTGTCGAACAACAACAGCATCGACTTCATCGTGCTGGCCAAGACGGGCATCGCAGAGTGTTCTGACCTCGATGGCGAGATCGTCGCCTATCACTCCACCGGCAGCACCACCACCGCGCATCTCTACCGCTACATCGCCGACAACTGCCCCGACATCACCCCGAACTACATGGTGCTTTCGGGTTCGGCCAACCGCGCAGCCGCTCTGCTGAACGGCCAGATCGCCGGCACCATCGTGCGCATGGAAGACTGGATCGCCGCGACCGGCGGCGAAGACGAGCGCGCCAAGATCCTGGCCCTGCTGGCGGAAACGCAGTCGACCCTGCTGACCCAGACCATCGTCGTCAGCGCCAAGAACGTTGAAGCCGAGCGCGGCGAGATCGAAGCCTTTGTGGACGCCCTGCATGGTCAGTTCGCTAAGGTCTATGAAGACCCGGCAGCCTATGCCGAACTCGCCGCTCCGTATCTTGACGGTGCAAGCGTCGAGACGGTTTCGGCCGTCTATGGCGCCCTGGTCGAAGCTGAGCTCTTCCCCAAGGAAAAGGCTCTTAGCCCTGACCAGATCGCAGACACCATCGCCTTCTACGAAGAAGCCGGCCGCGCCGAGCCGGGCGCGCTGACGCCGGAAGGCGTTGCCGACTTCACGCTCGCGGATAGGTAATACAATGGCGGGTTCGATCTCTCCGGCGGCGGGTACCGGACCCGCCGCCTCCGGCAAGCCGATTGCCATCCTCAATCTGCGCAAGGATCTCACCGGGCCGCAGGCCCTGCTGGTCCGCATCCTGGCGCTGGTGGCATTTGCCGTTCTCTGGCAGTTCGCGGCGGCGGCTGCGGACTCCATCCTCATCCCCACCTTCACCGAGACCATGGTGGCCATCTACGAGACGGCCTTCGTGACCGGCGAAATCTGGCCGGCCCTGTGGGTCAGCAATTTGCCGCTGATCATCGGCTTTGCCGTGAGTGTCCTGATATCCGTGCCGCTTGGGCTTGCCATGGCACGGTGGAAGGCGATCGATGCCGCCATGAGCCCGGTGATTGCCCTGGCACTGGCTCTGCCGATCGCGCCGCTGATCCCCGTTGTTCTGGTTGCACTGGGCATGGGCATGACGCCCAAGGTCGTCATCATCGTCCTGTTCTCGTGGGTCTTCATCGCCACCAATGTGCGAGCCGGTGCCCGCCGGGTGGAAAAGAGCCTGGTGGAAATGGCGCAGAGCTATGGCGCAAACGAAGGCCAGGTCTGGTGGCGCATCCTGATCCCCGGCGCCATTCCTGCGGTGTTTGCCGGCCTGCGTATCGGCCTGGGCCGCGCCTTTGCCGGCATGGTGATCGTCGAACTGATCATGCTGCCGGTCGGCATCGGCGCGCTGCTGCTGGACTATCGCGGCGATTTCAAAGCCGGACTGCTCTACGCCACCACCATTCTCGTCATGGTCGAGGCCGTCATCCTTGCGCTGCTGATGCAGGCGCTGGAACGCCGCCTCATTCACTGGAAATAACATGTCCATCATCTCCGTCTCCGACCTGACTCACCAGTATGCCGTCGAAGGCCGCGAAAAGACGCTGGCGCTGTCGAACGTCAATCTCGAGATCAAGAAGAACGAATTCGTCACCCTGCTCGGCCCTTCGGGCTGCGGCAAGACCACGCTGATGCGCGCCATCGGTGGTCTCGTCACCCCCACCCAGGGCACGATCACCGTCAACGGCAAGAAGGTCGACGGTCCCAACCAGGACAGTGCCATCGTGTTTCAGAGCTTTGCTCTGATGCCTTGGGCAAGCGTGCTGCAGAACGTGACCTTCGGCCTCGAAATGCGCGGCGCCGGCAACAAGGCCGAGCGCGAGGAAAAGGCCCGCGCGGCGATTGCCCAGGTCGGCCTCAAGGGGTTCGAGAACAAGCTCCCCAAGGAACTCTCGGGTGGCATGCAGCAGCGCGTCGGCCTTGCCCGGGCACTGGTGGTCTCCACGCCGGTCCTGCTGATGGACGAGCCGTTCGGTGCTCTCGACCAGCAGACCCGCCGCTACATGCAGGAAGAGCTGCTGCGCATCTGGCAGGAAGACCAGCGCACGGTGGTCTTCGTGACCCATGACATGGAAGAGGCCATCATGCTGGCTGACAAGGTGGTGCTGATGTCGGCCCGCCCGGGTCGCATCGAGGAAGTCATCGACGTGACCTTCCCCCGGCCGCGTGATCCGGACGCCGTCGAGCGGCTGCCCGAATTCGTGGAACTCAAGGAGCATCTCTGGCACCGGCTGCGGCAGGCGCACGAGCTGAACGCGGCATGACCATGAGCACTCTGGCAATTCCGGGCGAGAGTCCTACGGCCGGCGCCGTCCGGTTCGTGCGCAACATCACCATGAACTGGATGGGCATGGTAGCCATTGCCCTGATCTGGGAACTGGCCGGCCAGATCTTCCAGCAACCCTGGCTGCCGCCGCTGTCCAGCGTGCTGGGGCGCATGGTGCAGCTGTTCACCACGGGCGGGCTGTCACAGCACCTGGTGGCCAGTCTCTCCTCTCTGGCCATTGGCTTTGCCATCGCACTGGTCATCGGCCTGGTGGTCGGCGTGTTGATGGGCCTCTTCAACTGGATCTACACGGCGCTCGACGTCTACGTGAACGCCATGCTGTTCACGCCGGGCCTGATCTTTGCCCCGATCCTGTTCGCGATCTTCGGTCTGTCCGACGCGACCCGGATCAGCGTGGTGGTGATCTATGCGGTGTTCATCATCATCATCAACACCGCTGCCGCCGTGCGCAATGTCGACCGGCCACTGATCGAGATGGCTGCGTCCTATGGCGCAAACCGCACCACGACGGTGTTCCGCATCGTCCTGCCCGACGCCTTCCCGCTGATCATCGCGGGGCTGCGCATGGGTGTCGGCCGTGCCGTCAAGGGCATGGTCAACGGCGAGATGTTCATCGCGCTGATCGGCATCGGCGGACAGGCGGCCCGTTTCGGCAAGCAGTTCGACTTCACGTCGGTCTGGGCCATCTCGGTGTTCATCATGATCCTGGCTGTCATCATCAATCAGGTCGTGACGTGGATCGAAAAGCGCCTCACCGCCTGGGTGGACTGACCGCCAGCCGAAGGAGCGCCGGTCCCCGGGCGCTCCTTCGCTCCCAAGTTTAAGACTTTCTGAACGGAGCGGAACCATGCCGCATCTGACGCTGGAATATTCTGCCAACCTGGACGGTGCAGTGGAGTTCGACGCGCTGTGCCGGGCCCTGCTCGGAGCTCTTTTGGACAGCGGCCTGGTCGAGCGTGGCGCACCGCGTGTTCGGGCCCTTCGATGCGATGCCTACGCCATTGCCGACGACCTGCCGGAAAACAGCTTCATCGACATGTCGCTGCGTCTGGGGGCAGGGCGCAGCCAGGCAGAAAAACGAACTCTGGGCGACGCGCTGATCGCGGCGGCCCGACCGCTTCTTGCCGACCAGCTTGCCCGGCCGCACTTCGCCCTTTCGCTTGAAGTGCGCGAGATCGACCCGGACCTGAGCTGGAAGCTCAACACCATGCATGCGCGCCTGCGCGCTCAATAACGGAATGTGACGATGAGCGACCTTCAATCCAATCTCGCCAAGGCCCAGGCCTATCTCGCCCGTTTCCAGCAGGACGGCGTGTTGAACCACATCGGCGGCAAGGCCATGCCGGCCGTCGACGGCGCCACTTTCGAGAGCATCTCGCCGGTCGACCTCAAGCCGCTGGCCCGCGTTGCACACGGCAAGGCGGCTGATATCGATCTTGCGGCCAAGGCCGCCAAGGATGCCTTCCCTGCCTGGGCCGCCATGGGCGGCAAGGCACGGCGTGCGATCCTCTACAAGATCGCCGATGCCATCGTGGCCCGCGCCGAAGAGATTGCCTTCGTTGAGTGCATGGACACCGGGCAGACGCTGCGGTTCATGGAAAAGGCCGCGCTTCGCGGCGCGGAAAACTTCCGCTTCTTTGCCGACAAGGCGCCCGAAGCGCGGGACGGCAAGTCGCTGCAGGGGCCGGGGCAGGTCAACCTGACCACTCGAAACCCAATCGGGCCGGTCGGCGTGATCACGCCCTGGAATACCCCGTTCATGCTCTCGACCTGGAAGATCGCGCCGGCACTGGCTGCGGGCTGCACCGTGGTCCACAAGCCGGCCGAATTCTCGCCTCTGACGGCCCGCCTGCTGGTCGAGATCGCGGAAGAGGCAGGCCTTCCTCCCGGTGTCTGGAACCTCGTCAACGGTCTTGGCGAAGACGCGGGCAAGTCCCTCACCGAGCACCCGGACATCAAGGCCATCGGCTTTGTCGGCGAAAGCCGCACCGGCTCGATGATCATGAAGCAGGGTGCCGATACGCTCAAGCGCGTCCACTTCGAACTGGGCGGCAAGAATCCGGTAGTCGTGTTCAAGGACGCCGATCTCGAGCGCGCGGCCGATGCTGCCGCTTTCATGATCTACTCGCTCAATGGCGAGCGGTGCACCTCGTCCTCGCGCCTCCTGGTCGAGGAGAGCATCTACGAGCGCTTCACCGCCATGGTTGCCGACCGCGCCAGCCGCATCAAGGTGGGCCACCCCCTCGACCCGGAATCCGTGGTTGGCCCGCTGATCCATCCTGTGCACGAGAAGAAGGTGCTTGAATATATCGGCATCGCGCAGGCCGAAGGCGCAACTCTGGCAGCAGGTGGTGCCCGCTATGAAGGTCCCGGCGGCGGTTGCTATGTCTCGCCCACGCTCTTCACCAACGTGCGCAATGACATGCGCATCGCGCAGGAAGAAGTGTTCGGTCCGGTCCTCTCGGCCATTCCGTTCAAAGACGAGGCTGACGCGCTGGAGATTGCCAATGATGTGCAATACGGCCTTGCCGGCTATCTCTGGACGTCCGACGTGACGCGGGCCTTCCGGTTCTCGGACGGGCTGCAGGCCGGCATGGTCTGGGTCAACTCTGAAAACTCCCGCCACCTGCCGACCCCGTTCGGCGGGGTGAAGAGTTCAGGCATTGGCCGCGACGGCGGCGACTGGTCGTTCGACTTCTACATGGAGACCAAGAACATCGCCTTTGCCACCACCGCGCATTCCATTCCCAAGCTGGCGAAGTAGCCGTGTTTCCGGAGCTGAAGGACCCGGCTCTGCTGCGGCAGGCAGCCTATATCGCCGGTGAGTGGATTGAAGCCGACGGGCGCAAGTCCCTTGCGGTGACCAATCCCGCGACCGGCGAGACCATCGGCTATGTGCCTGATCTGGGCGTGGACGACACCCGCCGCGCCATCGAGGCCGCTGAAGTGGCGCGCAAAAGCTGGGCGGCCGGCACCGCCAAGCAGCGCGCCGATCTTCTGCGCGCCTGGTTCAACCTGATGATCGAGCATCGCGATGATCTCGCGGCGATCCTGACGGCCGAACAGGGCAAGCCGCTGGCCGAGGCCAAGGGCGAGATCACCTATGGCGCCAGCTTCATCGAGTGGTTTGCCGAGGAAGCCCGGCGGATCAATGGCGACATCATCCCCGGCCATCAGCCGGACAAGCGCATCATGGTGCTCAAGCAAGCCATCGGTGTTGTCGCCGCGATCACGCCGTGGAACTTCCCCAATGCGATGATCACCCGCAAGGTGGGCCCGGCGCTCGCGGCGGGCTGTGCCATGGTGCTCAAGCCCGCCAGCCAGACGCCATTCTCGGCCATCGCCTTGGCGGTGCTGGCCGAACGGGCGGGAATTCCGGCAGGTCTGTTCAGCGTCGTGACCGGCTCTGCTCGTGTCATCGGCGGCGAAATGACCGCCAATCCGCTGGTGCGCAAGCTGACCTTCACCGGCTCGACCGAGGTGGGTGCCGAACTCTATCGCCAGTGCGCCCCCACCATCAAGAAACTCGGGCTGGAACTGGGCGGCAACGCGCCCTTCATCGTCTTTGACGATGCCGATCTCGATGCCGCGGTCGAGGGCGCGCTCATAGCCAAGTTCCGCAACAACGGCCAGACCTGCGTCTGCGCCAACCGGCTCTATGTGCAGGACAAGGTCTACGATGCCTTTGCCGAGAAGCTGGCCAGGGCGGTGTCCGGGCTTAGGGTCGGCGACGGCTTCGATGAAGGCGTGATGCTTGGCCCGCTGATCGACGACAAGGCTGTCGCCAAGGTCGAAGAGCACATCACCGATGCCCTGGGCAAAGGCGGGGCAATTGCCACCGGCGGCAAGCGCCACGCGCTCGGCGGCACCTTCTTCGAGCCGACCGTCATTACTGGTGTGACGCCCGATATGGCCGTCGCCCGCGAGGAAACCTTCGGGCCTGTCGCACCGCTCTTCCGGTTCACCGACGAAGCCGATGTCATCGCCCAGGCAAACGACACCGAGTTCGGTCTCGCCTCGTACTTTTATGCACGGGACCTTTCGCGCGTCTGGCGGGTGGCTGAGGCCCTAGAATACGGCATGGTCGGGGTCAATACCGGCCTCATTTCCACAGCCGAAGCCCCGTTTGGCGGAGTCAAATCATCGGGGCTCGGCCGTGAGGGTTCGCGCTACGGCATCGAGGACTTCATCGAGCTCAAATATGTATGCTTGGGAGGCATCGACGCATGACAACCCATCCACGTCTGGCAACCGTCACCGCGGCCGGCGCGACCCGCTACGGCCTGATTCTCGACAACGGCTTTGTCGATCTGTCCGCCCGTCACGCCACGGTTTGGCCGACGCTGAGGTCGGCCATCGAAGCCGGCGCACTGCAGGCTCTTGCTGACAAGGGGGCTGGCCTCGCACCCGATTACAGCCTCGACGAGATCACTTATGAGATCCCGGTTCCCGATGCCGAGAAGATCATCTGCGTCGGCGTCAACTATCCGGACCGGAACGAGGAATACAAGGACGGCCAGGCTGCCCCGCCGAACCCTTCGCTGTTCCCGCGCTTTGCCCGCTCCTTCGTCGGCCACGGCGTTGCGCTGAACCGCCCCCCGGAATCCCCGCAGCTCGACTATGAAGGCGAAATCGTCCTCGTCATCGGCAAGGGCGGTCGTCGTATCCCCGAAGCGCAGGCACTCGACCACGTCGCCGCGCTGACCTTGTGCAACGAAGGCACGATCCGCGACTGGGTTCGCCACGCCAAGTTCAACGTCACCCAGGGCAAGAACTTCGATGGCACCGGCTCCATCGGTCCCTGGCTCGTACCCTATGCCGACGAAGCTCAGATCGCCGACATCGGGTTCGAGACGCGCGTCAACGGCGAGGTCCGTCAGTCCGACCGCACCAGCCGCATGATCTTCCCCTTCCGCAAGCTCATTGCCTACATCTCGACCTTCGCGACACTCGTGCCCGGCGATGTGATCGTGACCGGCACGCCGACCGGGGCAGGCGCGCGCTTCGATCCGCCCATCTGGCTCAAGCCTGGCGATGTGGTGGAAGTCGAGGCCGAAGGCATCGGGACGCTTAGCAATACCGTGGCCGACGAGGTGGTCGCATGAGCCTCACCCGCGAGCAGGTGCTCGACCTGGCCAGCCGCCTTTTCGAGGCGGAGAGGACCGGCGTTCAGACGCCCGTCCTCAGCCAGGACCATCCCGAGGCCGGGATGGACGATGCCTATGCGGTGCAGGCCGAGCTCGTCCGGCTCAAGCTTGCTGCCGGTCGCGAGGCCCGCGGCTGGAAGATCGGCCTCACCTCCAAGGCCATGCAATACGCGCTCAATATCGACATCCCTGATTCCGGCGTCCTGCTCGACGACATGTTCTTTCCCGATAGCGCCACCATTCCAGCGGGCAGGTTCATCCAGCCGCGCGTAGAAGCGGAAATCGCCTTCGTCATGAAGTCGGACCTCTCGGGGCCGAATGTCACCATTTTCGACGTTCTCAACGCCACCGACTACGTCGTGCCCTCGCTTGAAATCCTCGACACCCGCGTTCAGCGCGTCGACAAGGAAACGGGCAAGGCGCGCACGATTTTCGATACCATCGCCGATAATGCTGCCAATGCCGGCATCGTCACGGGCGGTCGCCCGATGCGTGTTGATGCCGTCGACCTCCGCTGGGTCGGCGCCATCGTTTCGCGCAACGGCCAGGTGGAAGAGACCGGCCTTGGTGCCGGTGTGCTCAACCATCCTGCTGCCGGCGTCGCCTGGCTAGCCAAGCGGCTTGCCAGCTATGGCGGGGCCATCAAGGCCGGCGAAATCGTTCTGTCCGGCTCCTTCATCCGCCCCGTGGAAGCCCATCACGGCGACACGATCATTGCCGATTTTGGTCCCATGGGTACTGTGTCGGTCTTCTTCGAGTAGGTAGGTCATGCCGGTAGCGATCAACACGTTCAAGCAGGCGCTGGCCGAACGTCGGCTGCAGTTGGGTCTCTGGCTCGGGCTGCCGCACGAGACCACCGCCGAACTCTGCGGTGGCGCCGGCTTTGACTGGCTGCTGGTGGACGGCGAGCATGCTCCCTTCGACATGCCGACCATCGCCAATCAACTACGTGCGCTCGAAGCCTCCCCCAGCCACGCCGTCGTGCGCCCGCCCATCGGGGAGGCATGGATCATCAAGCAATTGCTTGATATCGGCGCACAGACCCTGCTCGTGCCGATGGTGGATACCGCCGAGCAGGCGAGGGACCTTGTGCGTGCTACCCGCTATCCCCCGCGCGGCATCCGCGGCGTCGGTGCTGCCCTGGCCCGGGCCAGCGGCTACAATCGCACCAGCGACTATCTGACTACAGCCAATGACCAGATCTGCCTGCTCGTGCAGGTCGAGACGGTAAAGGGTCTGAGCAATATCGAGAGCATCGCTGCAATCGAGGGCGTCGATGGCATTTTCATCGGACCGTCCGACCTAGCCGCCGACATGGGTCACCTGGGCAATCCAGGCCACCCCGAAGTACAGCAGGCCGTAAACTCAGGCCTCGAGCGCATTATGGCTTCCGGCCAGGCCGCCGGCATTCTGACAGCCGACGAGACGCTTGCGCGGGGCCATATCGACCTCGGCGCCACCTTCGTTGCCGTCGGCACGGACGTGACTCTCCTCAGTCGCGCAACGGCCGACCTTGCCGCGCGATTCAAGAACAAGCGCCAAAACTCCGTGGCAGCTCAAGGCTATTAATAGGTGCCGCTAACCCGCGCCGCAGCCGAAGCAACATTCGGCATGCACTAGCGCCCAGCGGAAGGGATCAAGCTGGTGGCGAGGATGAATGACACGTGCCTTCGCCGTAGCGTGTTAGCGACTATCCTAGGCGTTCGGTCATCATCCTGCCAACTCAAGATCCCCGCAACATACGTTGCGCCGGTCGCCCTGGCGCAACGTACCTGCTCTCACCTCAACGCAGCGCCGCTCCGTCAGGCGTTCAGACTGGCAAAGAAGCGGCGGATGTCCTCGACCAGAAGATCTGTGCTGTCCGACGCGGCGAAGTGGCCACCGCTGGGCATTTCGGACCAGTGGACAATGTTATTGGAGCGCTCCGCAAAGCTGCGCACCGACCGGAAGTCCTCGGGGAACACGGCCACACCCGTGGGCGTGGGGTTGGGCGCTTCCCGATAGCCGGCGCCGCTCTGCGTGTCCTCGAAATAGACGTTGGCGGCCGATCCGCTGGTGGCGGTAAACCAGTAGAGGGAGTTGGTCGTCAGATAGAGGTCGCGATCGACGTGATCGGCACCACCGCCTTCGAAGCCGAACCAGAGTTCGGCATTCCACGCGAGCTGGCCAACGGGTGAATCGACGAGCCCATAGGCAAGCGTCGCCGGCCGCTTCGATTGGATGACCTGGTAGCCGTTGTACTTCTCGAAATTGCCCAGGATCGCCATACCCTCCATTTCGAAGGGGGAGAGCCGTTCCATCTCGCCCGGCTCGCCAGACGGGAAGGCGAAGATCTGCAGGAGATGGGTGCCGATCAGGCCTTCCGGCGCCAACACGCCGAGTTCACGGCCGACGAGGGCTCCGACATCGCCGCCATGGGCGCCGTACCGTTCGTAGCCCAGGCCCTTCATCAGCGTGTCCCACGCCTTGGCCGTGCGGGCGCTGTCCCAGCCGGTGCCGGCCAGTGGGGCTGAAAAGCCAAAGCCCGGCAGCGAGGGGATTACGACGTCGAAGGCAATGGAGCCGTCCAGCCCGTGCGCCTTAGGATCGGTAAGGGGACCGACAAGGCCCAGATATTCCACGAAGCTGCCCGGCCATCCATGCGTCAGGATCAACGGCAGCGCGTTCGGCTCCGGCGATTTGACATGCACGAAGTGGATGCGCTGCCCGTCGATCTCGGTAATGAACTGCGGATAGCGGTTGAGCTCCTCCTCTTGCTGCCGCCAGTCGTAGCTGTTGAGCCATTGGTCCCTGAGACCCTTGACTAGGTTCTGTACTCATAAATGGGATTCCCATGGGCGACGTTGGGTGATTCAACCTCCTGAGTGGAGGTTGGCATGGCCCGGTTTGATCTCAGTGACGCAGAGTGGCGGATTATTGCGCCGCTTCT
>JAEYXQ010000098.1 GCA_023431205.1 Pseudomonadota bacterium
ATGCGGTGCGAGGTCGAAAGTTCGACATAGGGCGCCACCGGCAGGTGACGCTTGCCGTCGCGCGTGCGGGTGCCGAGCCCGAGTTCCGGCATTATGCGCGACATGGCCAGCAACCGGTCGAAATCGGTGCCGCCGATATGAACGCCGGCAGTTGCGAGGATGTCGCCGGACCGGTCAGCCCGGCCCCGCCGTTCCGGCGCCACCCGCACCAGAGAAAAGTCCGAGGTGCCTCCGCCGAGGTCGACGATCAGCCCCAGCTTCTCGACGTCTACCTGCCGCTCGTAGTCGAGCGCCGCCGCGATCGGCTCGAACTGGAAGGCGATGTCGACAAAGCCCTGCGCCCGAACCGCCCGCTCGAGCTGGTCCTGCGCCGCGCGGTCGGCCGCGGGGTCGTCGTCGAACCGCGAGGATTGCCGCGGCGGCGTCAGGGGAGGCGGCTGCCGATCCCCAGCGCCATCCGGCTGGCCGTGAGGGCTGCTGCCGAGGCAATGGTCGGCCGGAATTCGAGCCCCACCCGCCCAGCATAGCCGTTGGCGAACAACCAGTGCAGGCCCTTGCGCAACGGCAGCCAGCCGCTGCCCGGCTCATGCCGGCCCGGGTGATCGGCGATGTGGGCATGCACCAGCCGGTCGACGCGGCCGGCCAGCACCCGCTCTATCTCCTCCTCCATCACGCCGGAATGGTAGAGGTCGAAGACCATGCCGATTTCTGGCTGGCCAACGGCGTCGATGATGTCGAGCGCCTCGGCCGTATAGGGCAGGAAATAGCCGGGGTGGTCGATCCGGGTGTTGAGCGGTTCGACGCCGAGGCGGATACCGGTGCCGGCCAGCCGGCCCGCGGCTTCGCGCAACACCGCCACCAGGGCCGCGCGCTGGCTCGGACGGTCCACATCAGTCTGGTCCGGTCCGGCCTGGGCGATCAGCACGGGGCATCCGAGGCTCCTCGCCACCGCGATACTGTCGTCGAGCCCATCCAGGAACCGGCCCTGCTCGGCGGGGTCGGTGAGCGTCGCGAAGGGCTCCGCTACCATGGCGGCGAGCGGCAGGCCGGTTTCCTTCAGCGCCGCGCCGATGGCGCCGAGATCCTTGTCGGACCAGCGCCAGAACTCGACGGCGTCTGCACCGGCCGCCCTGGCCAGCCGGATACGCTCGGCCGGGTCGGTGCTCTCGGCGGTGAACAGCATCTCGATGCAGGCGGAGAGCTGCATCAGGCGAGCCGTGTGCCGCCGCTCTGCATCTCGTGGAGGATGCCGCGTGCGGCTTCAGCCGGATCGGGTGCTTCGATGATCGGGCGCGCCACCACCAGGTGGGTAGCGCCGGCAGCAATCGCCTCCGCCGGGCCCATCACCCGCTTCTGGTCGCCCGCGGCGCCGCCGGCCGGCCGAATGCCCGGCGTGACGATGGCCATCTTCGGGCCGATGATGGTGCGCACCATCTCGGCCTCGTGCGGCGAGGCGACGATGCCGCCGATGCCGGCATCCCGCGCCTGCTGTGCCCTGAGGGCCACGAGCCCGGCCGCGTCGCGGGCGTAGCCAGCATCCTTGACGTCAGCATCGTCCATGGAGGTCAGGACGGTAACCCCGAGGATCGAGAGGCCCGAGCCTTCGGCGCCCATGCGGGCAGCGCGCATCGCCTTGGGGTAGGCATGGACGGTCAGGAAGGCAGCGCCGGTGGCGGCAATTACGGCGGCGCCTTTTTCCACCGTGTTGTCGATGTCGAGCAACTTGAGGTCGAAGAACACCTTCTTGCCGGCCTCGATCAGCGCCTTGCCCAGCGCCAGACCGTCAGCCCCATAAAAGCACTGGTAGCCTATCTTGTAGAACCCGACCGTGTCCCCCAGCAGCGAGACGATCTCCTCCGCCCGGGCCCGGGACGATACGTCGAGACCCACGATCAGTTCTGCTGCCATTGCGCCATCTCCCTTGCTGCGAGCCGGACTAGAGCAAACCGCCACGACCGGCAAGCTCAGCCGAACCAGCCCGACCGCATCGCCTCCATCGGTGTCCAGTCGCAACCGAGCTGCGGCGGATCGAGATCGAAGGTGAAGCAGTTGCCGCCACCCCGGTTGCCGCCGTGGGCCTGGTCCTCCGCGCGGCCGATCGGGCGGCCTGCGACGTGGCACTTGAGCAGGGTGCCGACGCCGCCATGGCCGCAGAAGATGGCCGGCGTCTCCGGCGACAGGCAGGCAAGCGCCATGGCGACGGTGTCGACGATGCGGGCCTGTGCGTCGACGGCGCGCTCCCAGCCATCGACGCTTTCTTCCGGATGGGCAAAGAAGCGGTCGGCCGTGGCTTCGAACAGTGCCGACGGCAGAAAGCCTGTCGAACTGCGGTCGTTCTCGCCCATCAGGTGGTCGGCCATGACCAGCGTGCCGGCATATTCGGCAAGGATCTCGGCCAGCTCCAGCGCCTTGCGCTCGCGGCTCGAAAAGATCATCGCCGCCGGCGGGACGACCCCGCTCAGGGCAAAAGCCCGCGCCCGCGCCCGCCCCTCATGGGTGAGCGGCCACAGCGGCACGGGAATGTGGGGATCGATCTGGACCTGCGGGTGACTGACATAGAGCGCCCGCATTGCCGTCACCCGCGGCTGAACTGGGTCAGTTCATCGACCATCTGTCCGACCTTGCGGATGATGGCAGGTTCCACCGGATCGCCATTCTCGTCGAAGGCTTCGTCGGCGGGGCCGATGCCCAGCAGCGTCGGTACCACCAGGGTGCCGATCTTGCTCAGCGAGTCGCGCAGATGGCTCAGCGACCAGATGGTGCCGTATTTGCCTGAACTGACGCCGCCGATACCGAACACGGCGTGGCGGAACGGGCTCGGCTTCTGCCGGCTGAGCCAGGTGATGGTGTTGACCACCAGCGGCGGCACCCCACCATTGTATTCCGGGGTGGCGATGAAGACGATGTCGTGGCTGCGGAACAGCTCCGCCAGCCGCCCTGCCGCCTCCGGAACGTTGTCGGGCTCCAGGTCCTCGTTGAAGATCGGCATCGGGAAGTCGGCAAGGTCGAGTTCGGACAGTTCGACGCCCGCCTCAAGCAGCTTTCGGCCGACATGAAGCTGCAGCACGCGATTGAATGATCCCCGGCGGATCGACCCGGACAGGGTGAGGGCCGTCTTCATGTCGTCTCCCAAGTGTCTGACCTGGCGAAACTGACCCGGTTGTTTCGTCGGTGCAAGAGCATTGACCGCAACAGGGCATGCTCCATACCGTTAGCAGACATAACGGAACAGCCATGCCGTCCTCGATCTTCGTCAACATCCCGGTGCGCGACCTCAAGGCTTCCATGGCCTACTAAAAGGCGCTCGGCTTCGATCACAACCCGCAGTTCACCGACGACACCGCCTCCTGCATCGTCATCGACGAGACCATCTTTTTCATGGTGCTGACGCACGAGAAGTTCATGAGCTTCTCGCCCAATCCCATTCCCGACCCCAGGGCCCAGACCCAGGCGCTCTATGGCCTTTCCCGCGACAGCCGCGCGGCAGTGGATGCCATCGCCGACGCCGGCATCAAGGCAGGCGGTCGCGAAGTGCGCGAGAAGCAGGACTATGGCTTCATGTATTCGCGTGCCGTCGCCGACATTGACGGTCATGTCTGGGAATTCATCTGGATGGACATGAGCCAGATGCCGACGGAATGATGCCGACAAACGCACCGGAGGAGACCATGGCCTCGACGCTCAACATCACGCACCTCAGCCACGACCTTCAGGCTGGCAAGTCCTACGTGTCGTTCGTCTGGGCCGATGACCCGTCCAAGCGGCTGGGGCTCGAGGTTCCTTTCGGGACCTCGATCGAGTCGGTCGAAGCCGCTGCCCGGGAGGCGCTGGGGGCGTTGTCGCGGGAGCTCGATGCAAGCGAGCTGGTCACGCCCGGCTCGCCCGCTAAAACCTAGGCGTCGAACATCTTCTTGAGCTTTTCGAAGAAGCCGCCCGAAGTCGGGCTGGTTTCTTCGGTCTCGAGGCGCGCGAACTCTTCGAGCAGTTCACGCTGACGCCGCGACAGGCTCTGCGGCGTCTCGATGTCGAGCTGGACATAGAGGTCGCCGACGTCCTTGGAGCGCAGCACCGGCATGCCCTTGCCCTTGAGGCGGACCCGCTGGCCCGGCTGGGTGCCGGCGGCGACCTTCACCTTGGCGCGGGCGCCGTCGAGGGTGGGCACCTCGAACTCCCCGCCCAGCGCCGCGGTGGTCATCGAGATCGGCACGCGTGCATAGAGATCGGCGCCGTCACGCTGGAACAGGTCGTGCGGCTGGATCGACACGAAGATGTAGAGGTCGCCCGGCGGGCCGCCGCGAATGCCAGCCTCGCCTTCATTGGCAAGGCGGATGCGGGTGCCGTCCTCGATGCCCTTGGGGATGTCCACCGAGAGCTTGCGGTTTTCCTGGCGCCGGCCCTGGCCACCGCAATCGGTGCAGGGCTGGTCCATCATCTGGCCGCGGCCCTGGCAGACCGGGCAGGTGCGTTCGATGGTGAAGAAGCCCTGCGCGGCGCGCACCTTGCCGTGGCCATTGCACTGCCGGCAGGTATGGGTGCCGGTGCCGGGCTTGGCGCCCGAGCCGTCGCAGGTGGTGCAGCCGACCAGCGTCGGCACGTCGATCTCGACGGTGCGGCCGTCGAAACTTTCCTCAAGGCTGATCTCGAGGTTGTAGCGCAGGTCGCTGCCGCGCATGCGGGCCGCACCGCCGCCGCTGCGCCGGCCGCCGCCACCCATGAAGTCGCCAAAGATGTCCTCGAAGATATCGGACATCGAGGAGGTGAATTCCGGTCCGAACCCGGCGGGGCCGCGCCCACCGCCATTTTCGAACGCAGCATGGCCGAAGCGGTCATAGGCGGCGCGCTTCTGGGAGTCCTTCAGCGTGTCATACGCCTCGTTGATCTCCTTGAACTTGTGCTCGGCTTCCGTGTCGCCCGGATTGCGATCGGGATGGAATTGCATGGCGAGCTTGCGGTAAGCGCTTTTGAGCTTCGCCTCGTCGGCCCCACGCTCAACGCCGAGCACCTCGTAGAAATCCCGTTTGGCCAAGAAAATTCAACTCCGAACCGCGGGTCGCGACCGCGCGCCCCGCTTCACTGCCCTGAATGCATGCCCCTAGATGAGCATCGACCCCACCGCCCGCAAGGGGGACATGGGGTCGGAACAGGCATGGTGCTTAGCAAGAGCGGCCGATTGGGGCAACAATGCTGCCCCGTTCAGCTTCAGGCGCGCGCAGTCGTGAACGCCCGGTAGAGGGCGCCGGCCGCATCGGCCTGAGCGAACAGGGACCGGGTGACGATCTGGCCGAGACCGAAGAAACCCTGCGCCATGCCCTCATAGACCCAGCACTCGGTCTTCACCTCTGCCGCCGAGAGGGCATCGGCCAGTGCCTCGCCTTCCGAGCGCAGCGGATCGACCTGCGCCAGGATGATGGTGGTGGGTGGCAGCCCGGCAAGGTCGGTGCGGGTGGCGAGATCGATGCGCCTGTCGTCGAGCTCGGCCGCATTCGCCTCCAGATGGCGGAAGCGCCAGCGCATCGCCGCCATGCCGATAGGGCGCGCCCGGAGCGCCTCTCCATAGGAAGCCGTGCTGAAATCATGTCCGGCAATCGGATGGATCAGCAGCAGGTGCACCGGGCGCAACCCGGAGCTGTCGCGCGCCGCGAGGGCGACATTGGCAGCAAGGTTGGCTCCGGCATCTTCCCCGGCCACGGCAATGCGCCGTGCATCGCCGCCGAGCGCCTGCACCTCGCCGGTCAGCCAGCGCCAGGCGGCAAGCGCATCCTCGTGAGCTGCGGGAAAGCGGTGTTCCGGAGCGAGGCGGTAATCGGCCGAAACCACCAGGGCTCCGGTGCGCCGCGCCAAGGCCCGCGCCGAGTCGTCGTGGCTGTCGAGATTGCCGGTGATGAAACCGCCGCCGTGGAAATAGAACAGCACCGGATTGAGCCGGCTGAGCAGGCCCTGCGGACGATAGAGCCGCGCCGCCAGCCTCACCTCGCCACTGGCGAACTCCAGGTCCTCGGTGCTGACGCCGTCTTCCGGCAGGTCCCGCTGCTGGCGGGCCAGGATCGCCCGGATGGCGTCGGCTGCGATGGGCATGCGCCGCGCCCGCTCCGGCGTCGAAAGTTCGAGCGGGCGGGCGCCAAGCTCCTCGAGCGTGTCGAGCACGTGCCTGATGTCGGTGTCCAGCCGGTCCACCGGGTTGCCGCCGATCAGTTCGGCCAGCCGGCCGATGCTGTCGCCGGAAGTGTCGGATGTCACGCTGCTCATGCTGCTGCCGCCTCGTTGCTGAGCGTGCAGTAGGAGCCTGAAACCGGCCGCTACTTGGGCACCATTGGGCCCATTTGGCGGCAAGTGATTCACGTGGAACAGGCAGGGGCCCTCCGCTCCTGCGTCGGCATCCTGCTCCAACGGAAAAAGGCCCGGCTTGCGCCGGGCCCCTGTGTTCGTTTCCGAAGCCTGCTTACGCAGACTTCTGGTCGTCGTCCTTGACCTCTTCGAACTCGGCGTCGACCACGTCGTCGTCCGACTCGGCGCTGCCGTTCGCCTTGGCTTCGGCTTCGGCCTGCGACGCCTTGTACATGGCTTCGCCAAGCTTCATCGATGCCTGGGCCAGCGCCTCGGTCCTGGTGCGGATCGCCTCGGCGTCGTCACCCTCGAGCACGCCGCGCAGATCGGTGATGGCAGTCTCGATGGCGCTCTTGTCTTCGGTCGAAACCTTGTCGCCATAATCCTTGAGCGACTTCTCGGTCGAGTGGATCAGCGACTCGCCCTGGTTTTTGGCTTCGACGGCTTCACGCTTGCGCTTGTCGGCTTCAGCGTTCTGCTCGGCTTCCTTGACCATCTTCTCGATGTCGGCGTCCGAAAGGCCACCCGAGGCCTGGATGCGGATCTGCTGCTCCTTGCCGGTGCCCTTGTCCTTGGCCGAGACCTGCACGATGCCGTTGGCGTCGATGTCGAAGGTCACCTCGATCTGAGGCACGCCGCGCGGGGCAGGGGGAATGCCAGCGAGGTCAAAATTGCCGAGCAGCTTGTTGTCGGCCGCCATTTCGCGCTCACCCTGGAACACCCGGATGGTCACGGCGGACTGATTGTCCTCCGCGGTCGAGAAGGTCTGCGACTTCTTGGTCGGGATGGTGGTGTTGCGGTCGATCAGGCGGGTGAACACGCCACCCAGCGTCTCGATGCCGAGCGACAGCGGGGTCACGTCGAGCAAGAGCACGTCCTTGACGTCGCCCTGCAGCACGCCACCCTGGATGGCCGCGCCGAGCGCCACCACTTCGTCCGGGTTCACGCCCTTGTGCGGCTCCTTGCCGAACAGCTGCTTGACCGCTTCCTGCACCTTGGGCATGCGGCTCATGCCGCCCACGAGCACCACTTCGTCGATCTGCGACGCCGAAACGCTGGCATCCTTCATTGCCTGGCGGCACGGCTCGATGGTGCGCTGGATCAGGTCTTCCACCAGCGATTCGAGCTTGGAGCGGCTCAGCTTCAGCGTCAGGTGCTTCGGACCCGAGGCGTCGGCGGTGATGAAGGGCAGGTTGATTTCGGTCTGGGTTGCGCTCGACAGTTCGATCTTGGCCTTTTCGGCAGCTTCCTTGAGGCGCTGCAGGGCAAGCTTGTCGTTGCGCAGGTCGATGCCCTGCTCGCGCTTGAACTCGTCGGCCAGGTAGTCGACCAGGCGCATGTCGAAGTCTTCGCCACCGAGGAAGGTGTCGCCATTGGTGGACTTCACCTCGAACACGCCATCGCCGATCTCGAGGATGGAGATATCGAAGGTGCCGCCGCCCAGGTCATAGACCGCGATGGTGCCGGTGTTCTTCTTGTCGAGGCCATAGGCGAGTGCGGCAGCGGTCGGCTCGTTGATGATGCGCAGCACTTCAAGGCCGGCGATCTTGCCGGCGTCCTTGGTGGCCTGACGCTGGGAGTCGTTGAAATAGGCGGGAACGGTGATGACGGCCTGGGTAACGGTCTCGCCGAGATAGGATTCGGCGGTTTCCTTCATCTTCTGCAGGATCATCGCCGAAATCTGCGACGGCGAGTACTTGTCGCCGGAGGCTTCGACCCAGGCGTCGCCATTGTCGGCGCGCACGATCTTGTAGGGGACGAGGCCCTTGTCCTTTTCCACCATCTTGTCGTCGAAGCGGCGGCCGATCAGGCGCTTCACCGCGAACAGGGTGTTCTCGGGGTTGGTGACCGCCTGGCGCTTGGCGGGCTGGCCAGCCAGACGCTCACCATCCTTGGAAAAGGCGATCATGGAAGGGGTGGTGCGGGCGCCTTCCGCGTTCTCGATCACCTTGGGGGTCGAACCGTCCATGACGGCGACGCAGCTATTGGTGGTGCCGAGGTC
>JAEYXQ010000104.1 GCA_023431205.1 Pseudomonadota bacterium
CCATGACCCGGTACGGCGCCAAATAGAAGGTAACAACCGATGCGTTCTGGATTGATCGCACAGAAGCTGGGCATGACCCGCATCTTCATGGAGGACGGCACAAACGTCCCCGTGACGGTGCTGAGCCTGCAGAACTGCCAGGTGGTGGGCCAGCGGACCGCCGACAAGGACGGCTACACTGCGGTGCAGCTGGGTGCCGGCGCGGCTAAGGCCAAGAATGTCACCAAGGCAGAGCGCGGCCAGTTCGCCGTTGCCAAGGTCGAACCCAAGCGCCACGTGGTCGAATTCCGCGTCGACGCCGACAACCTCATCGACGTGGGCGCCACCTTCCGTGCCGACCACTTCGTCGAAGGCCAGCTGGTGGACGTCACCGGCACCTCGATCGGTAAGGGCTTTGCCGGCGGCATGAAGCGCTGGAACTTTGGCGGCCTGCGTGCTTCGCACGGCGTGTCGGTTTCGCACCGCTCGATCGGTTCGACCGGTGGTCGTCAGGACCCCGGCAAGACCTTCAAGAACAAGAAGATGCCCGGCCACATGGGTGACCGTCGCATCACCACGCAGAACCTCAAGGTGGTGCGCACCGATGTGGAGCGTGGCCTGATCATGGTCCAGGGTTCGGTTCCGGGCGCCAAGGGTGCCTGGATTCAGATCAAGGACGCGGTCAAGAAGCCGGCCCCACAGAACGCCCAGTTCCCGGGCTCGTTCGCTGCCGCCGCCGAAGCCGCGGGGGAAGGTAAGTAAATGGAACTCAACGTCACAACCCTCGACGGCAAGTCTGCTGGCAAGGTTGAGCTCGCTGACGCCGTGTTCGGTCTGGAAGTCCGCCCGGACATCCTGCACCGCATGGTTCGCTACCAGCAGCTCAAGGCCATGGCCGGCACCCACGACGTCAAGAACCGCTCTGAAGGTGTCCGCACCGGCAAGAAGTTCGTGAAGCAGAAGGGCTCGGGCGGCGCGCGTCACGGCGACCGCAAGGCGCCGCAGTTCCGTGGTGGTGGCCGTGCATTCGGTCCGACCCCGCGCTCGCACGCCATCGACCTGCCCAAGAAGGTCCGCGCTCTCGCTCTGAGGCACGCCCTGTCGTCCAAGGCTCGCGCCGGTTCGCTGATCGTCGTCGACAGCGTTGCCCAGGCCGAGGCCAAGACTGCGGCTCTGCGCACCACCTTCGGCAAGCTCGAGTGGGCCAATGCGCTGATCATCGATGGTGCGACCGTCGACCAGAACTTTGCTCTGGCGGCCCGCAACATCCCGCACATCGACGTGCTGCCGGTTCAGGGGATCAACGTTGTCTCGATCCTCAAGCGCGACAAGCTCGTCCTGACCAAGGCAGCGCTCGAAGCGCTGGAAGCGAGGTTCGCATGAACAAGCTTGCCGCCTACGACATCATCCGCAACCCCGTCGTGACTGAAAAGTCGACGATGGCGTCGGAAGCCAACCAGGTTGTCTTCGACGTGGCGATCGATGCCAGCAAGCCCGAGATCAAGGCTGCCGTCGAGCAGCTGTTCTCGGTCAAGGTCAAGGCAGTGAACACCCTGGTCCGCAAGGGCAAGGTGAAGCGCTTCCGCGGCCGGCTCGGCAACCGCAACGACGTCAAGAAGGCAGTCGTGACGCTGGTCGATGGTCAGTCGATCGACATTTCGACCGGCCTCTAAGGGGATAGAGACAGGAAAATGGCTCTCAAGACTTACAACCCCACTTCGGAAGGCCGTCGTACGCTGGTTACGACCGACCGCTCCGAGCTGTGGAAGGGCGCCCCGGTCAAGTCCCTGACCGAAGGCCTCACCAAGAGCGGTGGCCGCAACAACCGTGGCCGCATCACCGTCTATCATCGTGGTGGTGGTCACAAGCGCACCTACCGCATGATCGACTTCAAGCGCACCCGGTTCGACCAGGTCGCGACCGTCGAGCGGCTCGAGTATGACCCGAACCGCACCGCCTGGATCGCGCTGATCAAGTACGAGGACGGTGAGCTAAGCTACATCGTGGCGCCGCAGCGTCTCGCCGCCGGTGACAAGGTCGTTTCGTCCCTGTCCGCCGTCGACGTGAAGCCGGGCAACACCATGCCGCTCGAGCGCATGCCGGTGGGCACCATCGTGCACAACATCGAGCTGAAGCCCCGCAAGGGCGCCCAGGTCGCCCGTTCTGCCGGTGCCTATGCCCAGTATGTCGGCCGCGATGCCGGTTGGGCGATCCTGCGCCTTAACTCGGGCGAGCAGCGCCGCGTCCACGGCACCTGCCTGGCCACTGTCGGCTCGGTCTCGAACCAGGACCACGCCAACACCTCGATCGGCAAGGCCGGTCGCAACCGCTGGCTCGGCAAGAAGCCGGTCAACCGCGGTGTGACCATGAACCCGGTCGATCACCCGCATGGTGGTGGTGAAGGGCGTACCTCCGGCGGCCGTCACCCGGTGACCCCGTGGGGCAAGCCGACCAAGGGCAAGCGGACTCGCAGCAACAAGGCGACGGACAAGTTCATCGTTCGCAGCCGTCACGTGAAGAAGGGCAGGTAAGCCATGACCCGTTCAGTTTGGAAGGGGCCGTTTGTCGACGGCTATCTGCTGAAGAAGGCCGAGAAGGCCCAGTCGTCCGGCCGCAACGATGTGGTCAAGATCTGGAGCCGTCGCTCGACCATCCTGCCGCAGTTCGTGGGCATCACCTTCGGCGTCCACAACGGCCAGAAGCACATCCCGGTCAACGTGACCGAGGACATGATCGGCCACAAGTTTGGCGAGTTCGCGCCGACCCGGACCTACTACGGTCACGCGGCCGACAAGAAGGCCAAGAGGAAGTAAGAGATGGGCAAGCAAAAGACTGCGCGCGCTCTCAAGGACAACGAGGCCAAGGCTGTTCTGCGCATGCTGCGCATCAGCCCTCAGAAGCTGAACCTCGTCGCTCAGTTGATCCGTGGCAAGAAGGTTGAGAAGGCCCTGGCCGAACTCGAATTCAGCCACAAGCGCATCTCCGGCCAGGTCAAGAAGGTGCTCGAGAGCGCCATCGCCAACGCCGAGAACAACCATGGTCTCGACACCGACGCCCTCGTCGTTGCCGAAGCCTATGTAGGCAATTCGCTGGTCATGAAGCGCTTCACCGCTCGTGGCCGCGGCCGGTCGTCCCGGATCGAGAAGCCCTTCTCGCACCTGACGATCGTTGTCCGGCAAGTTGAGGAGGCCGCATAATGGGCCAGAAGATCAATCCAATCGGCTTCCGCCTCGGCATCAACCGCACCTGGGACAGCCGCTGGTGCGCCAACAAGGGCGAGTACGGCTCGCGGCTGCAGGAAGACCTGAAGATCCGCGAGACGCTTCTCGAGGACCTGAAGGCCGCCGCGGTCTCCAAGATCGTCATCGAGCGTCCGCACCGCAAGTGCCGCGTGTCGATCCACACTGCCCGCCCGGGCATCGTGATCGGCAAGAAGGGCGCTGACATCGACAAGATCCGCGCCAAGGTGAAGAAGTTCACCGACAGCGAAGTGCACATCAACATCGTTGAAGTGCGCAAGCCCGAGACCGACGCGACGCTGGTTGCCCAGGGCATTGCCCAGCAGCTGGAACGCCGCGTGGCCTTCCGTCGTGCCATGAAGCGCGCCGTTCAGACTGCCATTCGCATGGGTGCCGGCGGCATCCGCGTGAACGTCGGTGGGCGCCTGGGTGGTGCCGACATCGCCCGCACCGAGTGGTACCGCGAGGGCCGCGTGCCCCTGCACACCCTGCGCGCCGACATCGACTACGGCGTGGCCGAAGCCGAGACCACCTATGGCGTGATCGGCATCAAGGTCTGGATCTTCAAGGGCGAAGTGCTCGAGCATGATCCGACCGCCCATGAGCGCCGTGCCGTCGAGGGTGATGGTCAGGGCCAGCGTGGCGACCGTGATCGCGAACCGCGCCGTGAGCGCGGTGACCGTGACCGCGAACGCGCATAACTGAGGTCAGTTCACTATGCTGCAACCGAAGAGAACAAAGTTCCGCAAGGCTCACAAGGGCCGCATCCATGGTACGGCCAAGGGTGGTACCACCCTGGCATTCGGCCAGTATGCCCTGAAGGCCACCGAGCCGGAGCGCGTCACCGCCCGCCAGATCGAAGCTGCCCGTCGCGCGATCACTCGTGAGATGAAGCGCCAGGGTCGTGTCTGGATCCGTATCTTCCCGGACGTGCCGGTTTCCAAGAAGCCGACCGAAGTCCGTATGGGTAAGGGTAAGGGTTCCGTCGAATTGTGGGCTGCCCGCGTCAAGCCGGGCCGCATCATGTTCGAGATCGACGGCGTCCCCGAGGACGTCGCCAAGGAAGCCCTGCGCCTCGGCGCCATGAAGCTTCCGGTAACCACGCGGGTTGTCACCCGCATCGCCGACTAAGGACAACGAGCATGAAAAGCAGTGATGTGCGGGCCAAGACCGCAGACGAACTGAAGGCTCAGCTCGTCGACCTCAAGAAGGAACAGTTCAACCTGCGTTTCCAGCGTGCTACCCAGCAGCTGGAAAAGCCGGCTCGGGTTCGTGAGGTCCGCCGCGATATCGCGCGGATCAAGACGATCCTGACCCAGAAGAACGCAGCTAAGTAAGGATTCGCACCCATGCCAAAGCGCGTTTTGCAGGGGACTGTCGTCTCCGACGCCAATGACAAGACCGTCGTGGTCCGCGTCGAGCGCCGTTTCACCCACCCGCTTCTGAAGAAGACGGTTCGCCGTTCCAAGAAGTACCACGCCCACGACGAGAACAACGTCGCCAAGGTCGGCGATGTGGTGTGGATCGAAGAGACCGCCCCGATTTCGAAGAACAAGCGCTGGACCC
>JAEYXQ010000139.1 GCA_023431205.1 Pseudomonadota bacterium
CGCTTCGGCCCCGGGCTGCACCGTGCCGCAACTGGCCTCGGTCACCGGCTGGCAGCAGGTCGGCTCGCAGCTGCAGCTCTATGATGAAAACGGCAACATCGCTGCTTTCCTTGCCCCTTCCAGCGGCCGTTACATCGGCACCATGGGCGGCGGCCAGCCGGTCTCCATGCAGCGCTGATCGCTCCGGAGCCGGTCGCAAGGCCGGCTCTTGCGTTTCAGCGGCCACCCCTCGCTTGCCGCCACTTCACTCGGGCTTGACCCCGGCGCAACCATCCGCCACACCGCACCCCCGTAGACCTCATGGTGAGCTTGTCGAACCACGAGGTTGGTGACCCGAGGCTTCGGCGCGCACGACCTCGTCCTTCGACAGGCTCAGGATGAGGTCCGCTGAGATGCCTCAGGCGACGAACACTCCCGTCCGCTCCGCCTACGACGCTTTGGTGAGCCGCGGCGCCGTCACCCCGGATCCGGCCCAGCGCGACGCCGTCGCCGAGTTCGACCGCGTGCTTGCCGAACTGACGGCGACCAGGCCCTCCGGCTTCTTCGCTCGTTTCTTCGACAAGCCCGAACCGGTGCGCGGCCTCTACCTCCATGGCGAGGTCGGCCGCGGCAAGACCATGCTGATGGACCTGTTCTTTGCCGCCGTGCCGCTGACGGAGAAGCGCCGGGTGCATTTCCACGAGTTCATGGATGAGGTGCATGCGGGCATTGCTGCCTTCCGCAAATCCGCCAGGGGCCGCGACGACGATGCCGACCCGGTGGAGGCGGTGGTCCGTCCGATGCTCAAGGGCGGGCTGCGCCTCTTGTGCCTCGACGAATTCCACGTTCACGACATCACCAATGCCATGCTGCTCTACCGGCTGTTCGACAAGCTGTTTGCCGGCGGCGTGACGCTGGTGGCGACCTCCAACGTCGTGCCCAACGAACTCTACAAGGACGGGCTGAACCGGCAGCTCTTCCTGCCCTTCATCGAGCTGTTGAAGCAACGCGCCGTGGTCGCCGCCCTGCCCGCGGCGCAGGATTACCGGCGCCTCAAGTTTGCCGGCCAGCACGTCTATGCCTTTGGCACCGGCCCGGAGGTGCGGGCCACCATGGACCGGCTCTGGCTGAGGATCACCGGTGGCGAGCCGGGGGAACCCGGCACCGTCGAGAGCATCGGCCGCCAGATCCGCGTTCCGCTCACCGCCATGGGCGCCGCCCGCTTCGGCTTTGGCGACCTGTGCGACAAGCCGCTCGGGACTCGCGACTTCGTGCGCATCGCCCACCAGTTCGATTCCGTGGTCATCGATGACGTCCCGCAGATGGACCGCACCCGCTCCGACGCGGCCAAGCGTTTCATCCTGCTGATCGACTCCCTCTATGATCGCGGGGTGAAGCTCGGCGCCAGTTTCGCCGTCCCTCTCGATCAGCTCGGCAAGGACGACCGCACCGCCTTCGAGTTCCAGCGCACCGTCTCGCGCCTGACCGAGATGCAGTCCGAGGAGTATCTCGAAAAGGCCCTGCGGGATTCACCGGGCAACGCCCCCACCTAACCTCCCCCGCTTGCGGGGGAGGGACCGATCTGCGTGTGGGATGAGATCCTGGCCCAACCACGATCCACCCCTCCCCCTTCAGGGGGAGGCTGGGTGGGGGCCCGGCAACAACCGGAACCCCACTTTGCCCATCCGGCACCACCCCATCGCCCATCGGCAAGGGCAATCCGGCTGCTTAGACCAACGGTTCACTTGCCCGTCATGGCCGACAGGGTTAAGAGGTGCGCCAATTCAACGCAGCGGGGATGGACTATGGCGCGCAAGAAGATTGCTCTCATCGGTGCGGGTCAGATCGGGGGCACGCTGGCGCTGCTCTCGGCACAGAAGGAGCTGGGCGACGTAGTCCTGTTCGACGTGGTGGATGGCGTGGGCGCCGGCAAGGCCCTCGATATCGCCCAGTCCGCCCCGACCCAGGGGTTCGACGTGTCGCTCAAGGGCACTTCGGCCTATGAGGACATCAAGGGCGCCGATGTGGTCATCGTCACTGCCGGCGTGCCGCGCAAGCCCGGCATGAGCCGCGACGACCTGCTCGAGATCAACCTCAAGGTGATGGAGCAGGTGGGCGCGGGCATCGCCAAGTATGCCAAGGACGCCTTCGTCATCTGCATCACCAACCCGCTCGACGCCATGGTCTGGGCCCTGCAGAAGTTCTCGGGCCTGCCCACCAACAAGGTGATCGGCATGGCCGGCGTGCTCGACTCCTCACGCTTCGTGCATTTCATCGCCGAAGAGCTCGGCGTCTCCACCGAAGACGTCTCCGCCTTCGTGCTTGGCGGCCATGGCGACACCATGGTGCCGCTCGCCCGCTACTCCACCGTTGCCGGCATCCCGCTCACCGACATCGTCAAGATGGGTTGGATGAGCAAGGAGCGCCTCGAAGAGATCACCCAGCGCACCCGTGACGGCGGCGCCGAGATCGTCGGCCTGCTCAAGACCGGCTCGGCCTTCTACGCCCCGGCCGCCTCCGCCATCGCCATGGCCGAGAGCTACCTCAAGGACAAAAAGCGCGTGCTGCCCTCCGCTGCCTATCTCAACGGCGAATACGGCGTCACCGGCACCTATGTCGGCGTCCCCGTCGTGATCGGCGCCGGCGGTGCCGAAAAGGTCGTCGAGATTTCGCTGAACTCGGCCGAGCAGAAGGCCTTCGACAAGTCCGTCGCCGCCGTCGAGGGTCTGATCGAGGCCTGCAAGAAGATCGCGCCGAAGCTGGCGTAACAAACTACCGTAGACCTCATGGTGAGCCCGTCGAACCACGAGGTCGCGGCCACGGTGCTTACGACCTCGTCCTTCGACAGGCTCAGGATGAGGTCTACTTCTAAATCGGCTTGGCGCCTGGCTCATCGAGAGGACTGACATGAACATCCACGAACACCAGGCCAAGGCCCTGCTCAAGAAGTACGGCGCCCCGGTGGCCGAAGGCGTCGCCATCTTCTCGGCCGACGAAGCCGAAGCCGCCGCCCGCCAGCTCCCCGGCCCGCTCTATGTGGTCAAGTCGCAGATCCACGCCGGTGGCCGCGGCAAGGGCAAGTTCAAGGAACTCGGCCCCGAGGCCAAGGGCGGCGTCCGCCTCGCCCGCTCGGTGGAAGAGGTCGTCAGCAACGCCCGCGAGATGCTGGGCAATACCCTCGTCACCAAGCAAACCGGCGACGCCGGCAAGCAGGTGAACCGCCTCTATATCGAGGACGGCGCCGACATCGCCCGTGAGCTCTACTGCTCGCTGCTGGTCGACCGCGCCTCCGGCCGCGTCTCCTTCGTGGTCTCCACCGAAGGCGGCATGGACATCGAGGCCGTGGCTGAAGCCACCCCCGACAAGATCATCACCGTCGCCATCGACCCGACCGCCGGCGTCACCGACGCCGACGTCGCCAGCATCGCCGATGCGCTCCAGCTCGAGGCCGCCGCCCGCGAGGACGCCGTCAGGCTGTTCCCGATCCTCTACAAGGCCTTCGTCGAAACCGACATGAGCCTGCTCGAGGTCAACCCGCTGATCGTCATGCAGGACGGTCGCCTGCGCGTGCTCGACGCCAAGGTCTCGTTCGACAACAACGCCGCCTTCCGCCACGACGAGCTCAAGGAACTGCGCGACCTGTCCGAGGAAGACGCCAAGGAAATCGAGGCCTCCAAGTACGACCTCGCCTATGTCGCCCTCGACGGCAATATCGGCTGCATGGTCAACGGCGCCGGCCTTGCCATGGCCACAATGGACATCATCAAGCTCTACGGCGCCGAGCCGGCGAACTTCCTCGATGTCGGCGGCGGCGCGTCCAAGGAGAAGGTCACCGCGGCCTTCAAGATCATCACCGCCGATCCGAACGTGGAAGGCATCCTGGTCAACATCTTCGGCGGCATCATGCGCTGCGACGTCATCGCCGAGGGCGTGATCGCCGCGGTCAAGGAAGTCGGCCTCGAGGTACCGCTGGTGGTTCGCCTCGAAGGCACCAACGTCAAGGAAGGCAAGGCCATCCTTGATTCGAGCGGCCTCAACGTCATCTCCGCCGACGATCTCGATGACGCCGCCCAGAAGATCGTCAAGGCGATCAAGGGCTAGCGCCATGCGCGCCTGGCTCGCCGCCACCGCTGCAGCCCTCGCGCTCTGCGCCAGCCCCGTGCTGGCGCAGAAGACCAAGAGCCCGGCTGTGCCGCAGAGCGTCGCCGCGCTTGAGGTGTGCGAGCGGTTCGCCAGTGGCGACGTGCTCGCCATCGATGATGCCAATGCCAAGGGCTGGGACGCCTACGCCACCGACAGCGAAAGCCCCTATGTCCGCTCCTACTCCGCCAGCCGCGACCTGCCGGGCATCGGCTCGGCCAATCTGTTCGCGCTGGTCGAGAGCTATCCGGACACCACCTTCGGCTATTGCCGCATCGACGTGATCGAGCCCACCGGCAGCAATGGCGAGCAGCAGATCCAGGCCATACGGTCGCTGGACCGCTATGAAGGCACGGCCGAGACGGTAGCCGACGGCAGCTTCGCCAGCCTCAAGGGCACCGGTGACGTTGGCCAGTCGCTGCTCCTGGCGCACTGGACCGAGAACACCTTCGTCATCCAGTTGACGGTCATCACGCCCACCGCCGCGGAGACGGAATGATGGCTCCCGGCAAGCTCAACCTCGTCAGCGCCGCCGCGCAGCAGATCAAGGGCGTCTGGCAGCCGCATGTCGCTGGCGACGTCAACGACACCCAGATCAAGCTCGCCAAGTTCGGCGATGTCTTCGACTGGCACGCCCATGAGAGCGAGGACGAGGCTTTTCTCGTCCTCAAGGGCCGCATCGCCATCGACTTCCGCGACGAAACCGTCGAGCTCGACGAGGGCGAATTCCTGGTCGTGCCGCGCGGCACCGAGCATCGTCCCCGCTCGCTGACTCACGAACCCATCGTGCTGATGGTGGAACCCGCCACCACGCTCAACACCGGCAACGCGGTCTCCAACAAGACTGTCACCGAACTCAATCGACTCCATTTCTAGGAAGCGCCATGTCGATCCTCGTCAACAAAGACACCAAGGTTCTCGTTCAGGGCCTCACCGGCAAGACCGGTACGTTCCACACCGAACAGGCGCTGGCCTATTACGGCACCAAGATGGTGGGCGGCGTGAACCCCAAGAAGGCCGGCGAAACCTGGACTTCAGGTGTTGATGGTTCTGCCTCGCTGCCGGTGTTCGCCACCGTCGCCGAAGGCAAGGAAAAGACCGGCGCCAACGCTTCGGTGATCTATGTGCCGCCTCCGGGCGCCGCCGCCGCCATCGAGGAAGCCATCGACGCCGAGATCCCGCTGATCGTCTGCATCACCGAGGGCGTGCCGGTGCTCGACATGGTGCGGGTCAAGGCCAAGCTCGAAAAGTCCAAGTCCCGCCTGATCGGCCCCAACTGCCCCGGCGTCCTTACCCCGGAAGAGTGCAAGATCGGCATCATGCCCGGTTCGATCTTCTCCAAGGGTTCGGTGGGCATTGTTTCCCGCTCCGGCACGCTTACCTATGAGGCAGTGTTCCAGACGACCAATGAAGGCCTTGGCCAGACCACCGCTGTCGGCATCGGCGGCGACCCGGTCAAGGGCACGGAGTTCATCGACGTGCTCGAGATGTTCCTTGCCGACGAAGCCACCAAGTCGATCATCATGATCGGCGAGATCGGCGGCTCGGCCGAGGAAGAAGCGGCCCAGTTCCTGATCGACGAGGCCAAACGCGGCCGCAAGAAGCCGATGGCGGGCTTCATCGCCGGCCGCACCGCGCCCAAGGGCCGCACCATGGGCCATGCTGGCGCCGTAATTTCGGGTGGTAAGGGCGGCGCCGAGGAAAAGATCGCGGCCATGGAAGCGGCCGGCATCAAGGTGTCGGATTCCCCGGCCCGGATCGGCCGGACCCTGGCCGAGGTGCTCAAGGGCTGAAACGGCGGCACGGCTCTGAGGTGAGCAGCGCATCCATCCAAAGT
>JAEYXQ010000183.1 GCA_023431205.1 Pseudomonadota bacterium
CGTCATAGGGCACGTTGGCTTCCGCCAGCAGCTCGTTCATGTGCCCCGGCATGCGGCCTGCCACTGGATGGATGGCGTATTTCACCGTCACGCCCTCTGCCTTCAGCAGGTCAGCCATTTCGCGCAGGGCGTGCTGCGCCTGCGCCACGGCCATGCCGTATCCCGGCACGATGATGACCTTGCCGGCATTCTTCATCAGGAACGCCGCATCGTCGGCGGCACCCTGCTTGACTGGCCGGTCGTCCTCGGCGGCAGCGGCGCTCGACGTATCGGCGCCGAACCCGCCCAGGATCACCGAGATGAACGAACGGTTCATCGCCTTGCACATGATGTAGCTCAGGATGGCGCCCGAGGAGCCCACCAGCGCGCCGGTGATGATCAGCGCGGTGTTGCCCAGCGTGAAGCCGATGCCGGCCGCTGCCCACCCCGAATAGGAGTTCAGCATCGAGACGACCACCGGCATGTCGGCGCCGCCGATCGGGATGATCATCAGTCCACCCAGCACCAGCGCCAGGATGGTGATCAGCCAGAACAGCAGCGGATCGGCCGTAACGGTGAAAGCCCAGACAAGGCCGATGACGACGAGGCCGAGGACGATGTGGATGGCGTGTCGCGCCGGCAGGATGATGGGCTTGCCGCTCATGTTGCCGTTGAGCTTGGCAAAGGCGATCACCGAGCCGGTGAAGGTGAAGGCGCCGATGGCAACGCCGATGCTCATCTCGACAAGCGCCTGGGCGTGGATATCGCCCGGCACACCGATGCCAAAGGCCTCCGGCGCATAGAGCGCCGCCGCTGCCACGAACACGGCTGCCAGACCGACCAGCGAGTGGAACGCCGCAACCAGTTGCGGCATGTCGGTCATCTTGACGGTGCGCGCCATGAAGGCGCCGATGCCGCCACCGATGCCCAACCCGCCCACGATCAGCAGCCAGCTGATCCAATCGGTCGGCGCCGCCACCAGCAGCGTGGTGACGATGGCAATACCCATGCCCACCATGCCGAAGGTGTTGCCCTGCCGGGCCGATGACGGATGCGAAAGCCCCCGCAGCGCCAGAATGAACAGCACGCCCGAGACAAGGTAGAGCAGAGCCGAGATGTCCCCCGAGATCATGGCTTCAGCCCTTCTTCTTGTACATTGATAGCATGCGCTGGGTGACGAGGAACCCGCCGAAGATGTTCACGCTGGCAAACACCAGCGCGATGAAGCCGAAGACCTTCGATACCCAGCTCGCATCGGTTGCCAGTTGGACCCCTACGGCGAGCAGCGCCCCCACCACGATCACCGACGAGATGGCGTTGGTCACGCTCATCAGCGGCGTGTGCAGGGCCGGCGTGACGCTCCAGACCACGAAGTAGCCGACGAAGATCGCCAGGACGAAAATCGCGAGGCGGAAGGTGAAGGGGTCGATCGCCCCGCCGAGCGCGCCATGCGCCACCGCGGCGGCAACATCGGCGGTCTGTTCTGCGGTCGCTTCCATCATTCAGTCCCCTTGGGTGCTGCCGGCTTGCGGGTGCGCTTGGGCGTGGACGGAATATCCGACACAGCTTCGGTGGCGATCCTGCGCACTGTGGCCTTCCGGCCGGCGGGCTTGGCCGCCTCGGCCGCGGTGGCGATCACCCGCTCCGCCTTCTTGGTTGCGGCGCGCTTGCGCGGGCTCGGTCCCGCCTCGGCCACGCCCGGAATGGATTGCTCCACGCCCGGCTGCGCCTTTTTCGGCGGATCGGCCATGGCGGGCACGGCCACATTGGCCGCCCCCTTCCCCTTGCGCACCGGCGTTTTCCCGGTGGCGCCAGTCTTGGCAGCGCCGGCCGGGGCGACAACCTCGGCTGGCGGCGGAGCCGGCGCAGCCTCGACTGCTGCTGCCGGTGCGGCTGCAGCAGGAGGCGCGGGAGCGAAGTTCGGGTGCACCACCGCGCCGTCGCGGGTCAGCACCGTCGCCTTGACCAGTTCGTCGTCCCAGTTGATCGCAAGGCGCTTGTCGGCCTTGTCGATCAGCGTCTCGACAAAGGCCAGCAGGTTGCGGGCATAGAGCTGGCTCGCCGTTGTCGGGATCCGGCCCTGCATATTGGTGTAGCCGATGATGGTGACGCCGTTGTGCTCGATCACCCGGCCCGGTTGCGTCAGCTCGACATTGCCGCCGCGCTCTGCTGCGAGATCGACGATGACCGAACCGGGCGCCATGGATTCAACCATCTCGCGGCTGATCAGCCGTGGCGCCGGCCGCCCCGGGATCAGCGCCGTGGTGATGACGATATCCTGCTTGGCGATGTGCTGGGCGGTGAGTGCGGCCTGCTTGGCCTGGTACTCGGCGCTCATCTGCTTGGCGTAGCCACCGGCGGTCTCGGCCTGGCGGAACTCCTCGTCTTCGACCGCGATGAACTTGGCGCCGAGCGACTCCACCTGCTCCTTGGCAGCCGGACGCACGTCGGTTGCCGACACTACCGCGCCGAGGCGCTTGGCCGTGGCGATCGCCTGCAGCCCGGCAACGCCGGCCCCCATGACGAAGGCCTTGGCCGGCCGCACCGTACCGGCCGCCGTCATCATCATCGGCAGCGCTCGGTCGAACACTGCCGCGGCCTCGATCACGCCCTGGTAGCCAGCGAGGTTGGCCTGAGAGGAGAGGATGTCCATCACCTGCGCCCGGGTGATGCGCGGCATGAATTCCATCGACACCGCAGTCACGCCCGCCTGGGCGAGCGCTGCGACATCGGCTTCGTTGCCATAGGGGTCGAGCGCCCCGATCACCAGCGCTCCGGGATTGACACCCGCCAGCGTGGCCGCTGCCGGCCGCCGCACGGTGAGCACCACATCGGCGCCGCTGAGGGTCGTCGCAGGATCGGCGGCAAGGGTGGCCCCCGCCGCTTCATACTCCGCATCGGGAATGCGTGCGCCGGCGCCCGCGCCACGCTCGACGGTGACATTGGCACCGAACCCGATCAGCTTGCCCACCGTCTCCGGCGTCGCCGCGACGCGGTTCTCCCCTTCGAAACGTTCGCGGACGATGGCAATCTTCATGTCGCAAGCTCCCGCCGCTGAGCGCCGGGAACGGCTGCGGCATGCCGAAAGATTTGCCGCCGGGCCTCGTGGTCCGGCGCACCAGACGATTGAAGTCGAGGCTTAGCGGCGGTCGAGCACAGCCCAGACGACCGGCCCCACCAGCGAGGCGAGGATCAGCACCCAACCGACACCGGCCTGGTTGGCGATGACGGCGAAGTACAGTCCCACCATCAGCAAGGCCATCGCGGCGATCACGTACTTCAAGCCCGCCACGAAACCGCTATAGGTCGCTTCGTGCTGGGCATAGTCCATGGCCGTCTCCTGCTGCGGCGCCGGGTGGGGTGTGGTGGGATGCTTGGTGGCCATATCGTCCTCGAAAGTACAGTCGTTCTTAAGTCTGTCAGCCGGAAGTCGCAGGAGGCGACGTGGCTTCCAGCTCGTCGATCAGTCGCTCGATCATGCCGAGTCCGAGCGACCAGAATTGCGGGTCCTTGGCGTCGAGCCCGAACGGAGCCAGCAGCTCGGAATGATGCTTGCTTCCCCCGGCCTTGAGCAGCTCGAAATAGCGCTCGGCAAACCCCTCATGTGCCTTCTCATACTGTGCGTAGAGCGAGTTCACAAGGCAGTCACCAAAGGCATAGGCGTACACATAGAACGGCGAGTGGATGAAGTGCGGGATATAGGCCCAGAACACTTCGTAGCCCTCATTGGCCTTGATGGCCGGGCCCAGTGATTCTGCCTGCACGTCGAGCCAGATGCGGTTGATCTCCTCGGCCCTCAGTTCACCCTGCCGCCGCGCCGTATGGACCCGCCGCTCGAAGGTGTAGAAGGCGATCTGGCGCACCACCGTGTTGAGCATGTCCTCGACCTTGCCCGACAGCAGCGCAAAGCGCTGGCGCGGGTCGGTGGTCTTGGCCAGCAGGTGCCGGAAGGTCAGCATCTCGCCGAACACCGAGGCGGTTTCCGCCAGAGTCAGCGGCGTGTTGGCGAGGATCGGCCCCTGCGCCGCGGCGAGGCGCTGGTGGACGCCATGGCCCAGTTCGTGGGCGAGCGTCATGATGTCCCGCGTCCGCCCCAGATAGTTGAGCATCAGATAGGGGTGCGCACTTGGCACTGTCGGGTGCGCGAAGGCACCGGAAAGCTTGCCCTCCACCACCGGCGCGTCGATCCAGCCCGAGTTGAAGAACGGGCGGGCGACCTCTGCCAGTTCCGGCGAAAAGCTTCCATAGGCCTCGAGCACCGTCGACACCGCCGTGTCCCAGTTCCAGATCCGCTCGTCGCTGGTCGGCAGCGGCGCATTGCGATCCCAGGCGTTGAGCTGGTCCTTGCCGAACCACTTCGCCTTCATCTGGTAGTAGCGGTGGCTGAGGCGGGGATAGGCTTCCTGCACCGCCGCCTGCAGCGCATCGACAACCTCGCGCTCGACGGAGTTCGCCATGTGCCGGCTGTCGGCGATGTCCTGGTAGCCGCGCCAGCGGTCGGAGATTTCCTTGTCCTTGGCCAGCACGTTGGTGATGTGGGTGAACAGCCGCACATTGCCGGAAAGGGTGTTGGCCAAGGCCTTGAACGCCGCCTCGCGCTTGCTCTCCTCCTTTTCCGACAGCAGGTGCAGCGTTGCTTCCATGTTCAGCTTTTCGCCATCCACCTCGAATTCGAGGCTGGACAGCGTTTCGTCGAACAGCCGGTTCCAGGCGGAGAAGGCGGTGACCGACTTGTCGTGGAAGAGCTCTTCGAGCTTGTCGTCGAGCTGGTACGGCCTGGCCTTGCGCAGATCGGCGAACCAGGTGCGATAGCGCGCCAGCTCAGGATCCTTGCTGATCGCCGCCTCGAGATCGGCGTCCTCGATGCGGTTGAGCTCGAGTTCGAAGAACAGCACCCGGGTCGACAGCGTCGTCAGGGCTTCGTTGGTGTCGCCCATGAACTTAGCGCGATCCGGATCCGCCGAGTTCTGCGCGTAGCGCAGGAAGGCGTAGGAGCCGATGCGGCCGGTCAGGTCGCCGAGGACCTCGCTGTCGCGGATGGCTTCAATCAGCCTCCCGGTGCGGGTCAGTTCGGCAAGCTTGCCCTTGTACGTGCTCTCAAAGCCGCTCGCCCGCTCCCGCGCCTCATCCAGGGCGGCCTTGAACTCGGGGCTGTCCGGCGCCGGATAAAGGTCGGTGAGGTCCCATACCGGCAGCGTGCCGAATGCGTTGTGGCCCTTGCTGGGTGCCGCTTGAGTCATCAGGTCGTCTCCGCTGATCGGTCGCGGCGGACCTTAGCCAGCGCAGGGTGGGCTGTGAAGGGTGCGCGGCGCCTTGCGGCAGGCGCCGCCGCGACGTTTCACTGGGTCGGCATCTCGCCGACGGCGGTCTGGTTGGAGTCGTTTGGCGTCCCCGCCACCCGATCCTGCCCCATCAGCACCAGCCCGCCCACCAGCAGTGCCCCGATCAGCCACAGCGCGCCGGCCAGAAGCGCGAAGCCCCCGATGAACTCGAGGCCGGTATAAGTCTTGGTTGCCATGCTGTTGCTCCTTTGTTGTTCCGGCAAATGCGCTTCGCCCCGCTGCGGTTGCCTGCCGCTCCGCCAGTCTGCCGCAACCGCCGGCGCGGAGGCAATCGGTTACGATTAATCCCCTCTTAAGGTCCCGCCCGCATGCTGCTCCCAAAACGGCACACCGCGATTCCACGCGGGCCACGACAAGACTGGAGTGTGTATGACGCGCGTTCTCGTAGTCGACGATGATCCGGTGCAACTGCGACTGACGGCCGAAGTGGCCAATCGCGCCGGCTTCCGTCCGCTGACCGCCACCGGCGGCGAGCAGGCGCTCGCGATTCTCCGCGACGACAAGAGCATCGGCGCGATGATTCTCGACCTTGTCATGCCCGACCTCGACGGCATGGGTGTCATGGACGCGATGCGCCGTGAAGGGCTGAGCACCCCGGTCATCATCCAGACCGGCAACGCGTCCCTCGAGACCGTGGTCTCGGCCATGCGCAACGGCGCCGCCGACTATTTCGTCAAGCCGGTTGCCCCCGAGCGGCTGATCGTGTCGCTTCGCAACGCCATCAAGCTCGACACCCTCGAAACCGTCATCCGGGCCGAACAGTCCCGCCGCGCCGGCACCTTCACCGTTGCCGACATGATCGCGCGGGCCCCGTCCATGGCCCGGGTCATCAGCCTGTACGGCAAGGCCGCGCGGTCCACGATTCCCGTGCTGATCGAAGGCGAGACCGGCGTCGGCAAGGAACTGATCGCGCGCATCATCCAGGGCAGCAGCGATCGTGCCGGCAAGCCGTTCGTCACCGTCAACAGCGGCGCCATTCCCGCCAATCTCGTTGAGTCCGTGCTGTTCGGCCACAAGAAGGGCGCCTTCACCGGCGCGGTCTCCGACCAGCTCGGCAAGTTCGCCGAAGCCCACAACGGCACCCTGTTCCTCGACGAAGTGGGCGAACTGCCCCCCGAAACCCAGGTCAAGCTGCTGCGGGCCCTGCAGGAGGGCGAGATCGAGCCCCTGGGCAGCGGCCGCGCCGAACGGGTCAACGTCCGCGTCATCTCCGCCACCAACCGGCGCCTGCTCAACCTTGCCCGCACCGGTGAATTCCGCGAAGACCTCTACTACCGGCTCAACGTCTTCCCCATCTACGTGCCGCCGCTGCGCGAGCGCATGGAAGACGTCCCCGCCATGGTGGACATGTTCATCGCCCGCTTTGCCGCCGAGGCCAACAAGCGGGTGCTGGGCATCTCGCCGCCGGCGCTCGAGCTACTGATGGCCTATGACTGGCCCGGCAATGTCCGCCAGCTGGAAAACACCGTCTACCGCGCCGTCATTCTGGCGGACGGCGCTTATCTTGAAACCATCGACTTCCCGCAGATCGTCGCCCAGGCCAATGGCCGCGACCTCGCCGCGGGTGCGATGGCCACCGCACCTGTGCTGGCGGCGCCCATTCACATCGATACTGCCCAGGCGCGCGAGCGGGTGCCGGTAGAACGTCCCACGACCCCGGCCGACCGCTTCCTCGGCCCGGCCGGCGACGTGACGCCGCTGTCGGACCTCGAGCGCGACGCCATCGCCTTCGCCATCGAACATCACGGTGGCCGCATGTCCCGCGTCGCCCGTGCCCTTGGCATCGGGCGCTCCACCCTCTACCGCAAGCTCCACGAATACGGCCTCGCCGACGGCCTGATCAGCGACGCCGCCTGACGATCGTTGCTCCAGCGCCACATGCATGGCTCACAGTCTCGCGAGCGATTGCTCCCGTTAAGGTTTCAAGAGTATTGCTCGGAAGCGTTGGCGGCCGGGCGTCATGGCCGCCTGCGTGTGTGGGAGCGCTCATGAACAGGTTCGTACTCTGCCTTGCTGCCGCCTTGGCTGGCACTGCACCGGTTGTGCCGGTCACGGCTCAGGAACTCACCGCAGGACTGGCAGTATCGCCGGTCGTGATCGCCCCGCCTGCAACACCGCTAGCGGCCACCATCAAGGCCGGACTGTCCGCTGCCTACTACAGCGCTGCCCGCGACTCCGCAGCCTACCGCGAGGGACAGGACCTCTATTTCTTCTATGGCGCTCGCCACTTCGAACCGATCTGGCTCGATGAGGCCGGCGACGGCAAGGTGGCGTTCTCGGCTAGCGCGCAGCGCATCATGCGCCTGTTCGGTGAAGCCGCCGCCCTGGGCCTTGATCCGGCCGACTACCTGACGCCGGATCTCGAACTCGCTTCCGCTGGCACCGATCCGGCCAGCCTTGCAGCGCTGGAGACCCGGTTCTCGGCAGCCGTAATGCGGTATGCGACGCACCTCTATACCGGCAGGGTCGACCCGCGGAAGGTGAACCCGCTGCTCGACATCGCGCCCAAGTCTCTTGATGAGTCCGCCATTTTGATGGAGCTGGCCTCATCGGACCAGCCGGAAACCGTGCTGGCAGCACTCGAGCCGACCCACCCGCAATACCTCGCGCTCAAGGCGGCGCTCGCCAGCTTCGACGACAGCGGCGCCAACCGCCCGCCGCAGCTTGCCGAGGGGCCCACCCTGCGCTCCGGCATGAGCGATCCGCGCGTGCCGATGCTGCGTACCCGCCTCGAGCTTCCGACCAGCGACAGCCTCGTCTATGACGACGCCCTGGTCGAGGCGGTGAAATCCTTCCAGACCGCCCATTCCCTTGATGTCGACGGCGCCGTCGGCCCCGCGACCCGCTCCGCCCTCAACGGTGGCGTACCTGTGAGCCGGGCCGACATTGTCGCCAACATGGAGCGCTGGCGCTGGATGCCGCGCGAACTCGGCGCGTTCCACGTCTTCGTCAACATCCCCGAGTTCCGGCTGCGCATCAATCGCGATGGCGTCGAGGAATACACCACCCGCGTCGTGGTCGGCACGGTCAAGAACCAGACCCCCATCTTCTCCGACAGCATCCGCCACCTGGTGGTGAACCCGTACTGGAACGTGCCCAGTTCCATCATCCGCGGCGAGGTCGCCCCGGCGGTGCTGCGCAATCCGGGTTATCTCGATAGCCAGAACATGGACCTGCTCTACAACGGCAGTCCGGTGAGCCCCTGGCAGGTCAACTGGAGCATGGTCAGCACCTCCAACTTCCCGTTCCGGGTGCGTCAGCGGCCCGGTCCGGGCAATGCCCTGGGCCAGATCAAGTTCCTGTTCCCCAACAAGCACGACGTCTATCTGCACGACACGCCGTCCAAGTCTCTGTTCGCCCGCGACGCCCGGGCCTTCAGCCATGGCTGCGTCCGCGTCGAGAACCCGATGGAGTTCGCCGGCGCGCTGATGGCCAACGAGTCCGATATCTCGCGCGCCAGCCTCGAAGCCATGTTCGGTTCGAGCGAGCGCTGGGTGAACCCGACGCAGCAGATTCCCGTCCACCTCGCCTACTTCACCGTCAAGGTGACCGAGGCCGGGGAGCTGGTTTCCTTTGGCGACGTCTATGGTCACAACGCGGCTCTGATCGAGGCGATGGGCCTCAGGAAGCTGCCCGAACTCGCCACCGAAATCGTCGCGGCCGCCGAGCCAATGCCTGCCGCGGCCAACGCCCTCTCCCCCTGAACCACGTCCCGGTAGGATTCGCTTAACAATTTCGCCTTGGTGGCGCCGCTATTTCGGCGCTATGACTTTCTCGTGAGGAGTTGGGTCGCCAAGGCTTCAGAGTTGGTTAGCGTTAATCAATTGGCTCCAATTGAGCGCTAATCTGCCGCGATGTTTAGGCGTATCCGGGCAGAGTTCAGCGTGACGGGGACTTCCTTCTTGAGCTGGCACCATATCGTGCGGTTGTTCATGGCCGCCCTTATGAGCATCACCGTCATCCTGCCGCAGGCGGCAGTACCGGCCTATGGGGCCAGCGAACGCGCGCTCTATCTCTATTACACCCACACCCGCGAGACGGCGCGTATCGTTTTCAAGCGCAACGGACAGTTCGTTCAGTCCGGGCTGAACGAACTCAACCATTTCCTGCGCGACTGGCGCCGCAACGAACCGGCCAAGATGGATCCGCGCCTGTTCGACCTGGTCTGGGAAGTCTACCAGGAAGTCGGCGCCAGCCAGCCGGTCCACATCGTCTCGGCGTACCGTTCGCCCGCCACCAACGAGATGCTGCGCCAGAGTTCGTCGGGCGTTGCCGAGAACTCGCAGCACACCAAGGGCAATGCCATGGATTTCTTTATCCCGGGCGTTCCCCTCACCCGGCTCCGGGCCGTGGCGATGAAGAAGCAGGTCGGCGGCGTCGGCTACTATCCAACCTCGGGCAGCCCGTTCGTCCACCTGGATACCGGCTCGGTCCGCGCCTGGCCGCGGATGACCCGCGCGCAGTTGCAGGATCTCTTCCCCGACGGCAAGACCATGCACCTGCCCACCGACGGCAAGCCGCTCTCGCAGCAGGGCTATCAGGTGGCGCTCGCCGAGTGGAAGCGCTGCCACTCCTATCCGTGTAACGGCGGCTCGTCGTCCGGCACCGCCGTGGCGGACGCAGGCTCGGGCCGCACGCTGATGGACATGCTCTTCGGTGGCAAGGACGCCCCCGCATCCGCAGCGGCCGCACCGTCGGCGCCGGTACAGATGGCAGCAACCGCGCCGCAGCCGGCTCCCGCTCCGACAGCCCCGACGACGCCGGCAGCGCAGGCCGTCGCCCCCATTCCCTTCATGCGTCCGGCGTCCCTGGGCGGGCCAACGCTTGCCGCCGCCGCAGCACAGCAGCCCGAACCCACCGCGCCGGAGCTCCCCTTCTCGACCGTCGGCAGTGCGCCGCTCTCGGAAGACGAACTCACCGAACCCAAGTTCGTCCCCTTCCCCGTTCTCAAGTCCGCGGCCCTGCAGCAGGCAACCGCCGCAGGGGCTTCCTCGGAGGACGCCGTGACCGCCATTGCCGCGGTTGCCGCACCCTTCCCGCAGCCGCGCGTGATCATGAGCGAGCCGCCGGCCGGTCAGGCCGTTACCGCTTACCTTCCGCCCATGCCGCAGGACCCTGGGGCCCAGCGCGCCCTTGAAGCCCTGATCGAGCAGGGTACTGCAACTGCCGCAGCGCCGACACCTGCACAGCCAAACCCGCTGTCGCGCCTGCCGGGGCTGCCCTCGGGGCCAGGCGCCGCCATGGGTCTGCATGCTTCGCTCGGAGTCCCCTCCGGCACCACGGCACCGCGCGATCCGCTCTTCGCCGGCACCTTTGGGGCCGCAGCCCTCAGCAGCAATGATACGGTTGCCAACGCGCTCGCCGAGCACGTGGCGCGCACCCGGAGCGACATGCGCGCCCCGCACCTGGTCGCCCCCGACCTCGAACATGTTGCCGACATCTTCCTCACCCCGGCGGCGCTGACCTCGAGCCATTTCGCCGTGATCCATGATCACGACGAGGCCGATTTCGACCCGACCCCGGACATGGGCCGCTACGTGCCCGTGCTCGGGCCGGGCGGCAATCCGCGCGATCTGCCGCTTCAGGCGTTTGGCTCCGTCGCGCCGATAGCGCTCGGCAACTGAACCGCCCGGCTTCCGGCGCATTATCACAGAAATGGGGAGCCCCGCTCGGCAGATTGCATTGGGTGAACGGCGAGCCTAAGTATTGCCCTTCCGATCCGGAATAGGACCTGAAACACTTGGCCGCAGAAAAACCCCAGACGCCGCTGCTCGACACCATCAGTTCCCCGGCGGATCTGCGAGCCCTCCCCCGCGAAGACCTCCGTCAGCTCGCCGACGAACTCCGCACCGAGATGATCGAAGCCGTGTCGGTGACCGGCGGCCATCTGGGGGCCGGTCTGGGCGTAGTGGAATTGACGGTGGCGCTGCATGCCATTTTCGACACCCCGCACGACCGCATCATCTGGGACGTCGGCCACCAGGCCTATCCGCACAAAATTCTGACTGGCCGCCGCGACCGCATTCGCACCCTGCGCCAGAAGGGCGGACTCTCCGGCTTCACCCGGCGCGCCGAGAGTGAGTACGACCCGTTCGGCGCCGGCCATTCCTCGACGTCGATTTCAGCCGGCCTCGGCATGGCCGTTGCCAGCGACCTGCTCGACACCCGGCGCAACGTCGTGGCGGTGATCGGCGATGGCGCCATGTCCGCCGGCATGGCCTACGAGGCGATGAACAATGCCGGGGCCATGGATGCACGGCTGATCGTCATCCTCAACGACAACGACATGTCGATCGCCCCGCCGACCGGAGCACTGCGCAGCTACCTTGCGCGGCTGGTCTCCGGCCCGGTCTATCGCGGCACCCGCGAAGCGGCCAAGGCCGTGGTGTCCAAGCTCCCGCCCTTCCTCCACGAGCCGGCCCGCAAGACCGAGGAGTTCGCCCGCTCCTTCCTGACCGGCGGCACCCTCTTCGAGGAACTAGGCTTTTACTATATCGGCCCCATCGATGGTCACGATCTCGACCATCTGCTGCCGATCCTCGAGAACGTGCGCGATGCGGAAGAGGGCCCGATCCTCATCCACGTTGTGACCAAGAAGGGCAAGGGCTACGGGCCGGCCGAGAACTCGGCCGACAAGTACCACGGCGTTGCCAAGTTCAATGTCATCACCGGCGCCCAGGCCAAGGCGCCCTCCAACGCGCCCTCCTACACGGCGGTGTTCGCCGAGAGCCTGATCCAGGAGGCCAATGACGACCCGCGCATCGTCGCCATCAATGCGGCCATGCCCAACGGCACCGGGCTCGACAAGTTCTCAGAGGTGCATCCGACCCGCTGTTTCGACGTCGGCATCGCCGAACAGCATGCGGTGACCTTTGCGGCGGGTCTTGCCAGCGAAGGCATGCGCCCGTTCTGCGCCATCTACTCGACCTTCCTCCAGCGTGCCTACGACCAGGTCGTGCATGATGTAGCCATCCAGGGCCTGCCGGTCCGCTTCGCCATCGATCGCGCCGGCTATGTCGGCGCCGATGGCCCGACCCACGCCGGCAACTATGACAGCGCCTATCTTGGTGCCATCCCGAACATGGTGCTGATGGCCGCGGCCGACGAGGCCGAGCTTCGCCACATGGTGGCAACCGCGGCCGGATACGATGATGGCCCCATCGCCTTCCGCTATCCGCGCGGGGATGGTGTGGGCGTCGACATGCCCGCTCGTGGCGAACGTCTGCCGATCGGCAAGGGTCGCATCATGCGTGAGGGCAATACCGTGGCGCTGTTGAGCTATGGCACTCGCCTCTCGGAAGTGCTGGCGGCAGCCGACAAGCTTGCGGCTTTGGGCTTCAACCCCACCGTTGCCGATGCGCGCTTCATGAAGCCGCTCGACGCCGAACTGATCGCCGACCTTGCTGGCCGCCACGACCTGCTGATCACGGCAGAAGAAAGTGGCATCGGCGGCTTCGGCAGCCATGTGGCGACCTTCCTCGCCAGCAACGGCCTGCTCGACGGCAAGCTGCGCTTCCGCCCGCTGATGATCCCCGACACCTTCGTAGAGCATGCGTCCCAGGCCGACATGTATGCCGAGGCCGGGCTCGACCGGGCCGGCATTGTCGCTACGGCACTGACGACCCTCGGATATGACGAAGCCGCCATGGCGGCGGCTTTGGCAAAGATCAGCTGATGGTGTTCTGGCCGCGTGCGGGCCGGGGAGTTGCCCCGGCCGCTCACGCCTGCGTCAGTCGTCGGACGGCGCGTTCTGCATTCCGAGCGCGCTCATATAGAGATCCAGCAGCGCTTCCTGCTCCATCCGCTCATTGGCATCCTGCTTGCGGATGCGGATGATTTGGCGGAGGATCTTGATGTCGAAGCCGTTTCCCTTGGCCTCGGCGTAGATTTCCTTGATGTCGGCGGCAATGGCCGCCTTTTCTTCTTCCATGCGCTCGATGCGCTCGACGAACGCCCTGAGCTGGTCCTGGGCAACGCTGTCTTCGACGGCCATGCTGCTTCCTTCCTGTATTGGCGCCCGTTCAACCCTAGCCCAGCCGGCGGTTCAACCCCTTTGTCAGGCAATCCACATGCACGGCTGCATACCCGTATTTCGGTCAAATAGCCGTCCTAGCCATTGACCCCGCCAGCCCCTTGCGGTCAAACACCCGGAGGTTTTCCAGTGCACGCCGGCTCCCGCTTGTCTCTTCTCCGTCTAGGCCTGCCCATCATCGGCGCCTTTGTCGCCATGCTCGCCTTCGCGGCACCGGCGCGGGCCGATCTGCGCGTGTGCAACGAGACGGCCAACCTCGTCTCGGTGGCGCTCGGCTACCGCGCCGAACGCGGCTGGATGAGCGAAGGCTGGTGGCAGACGCCGGCCGGCGAATGCCGCGTGCTCTATCAGGGCGACCTCGAACGCCGCTTCTACTACATCTATGCTGTCGACGACGTCGGCGGCGGCGCCTGGGACGGCCAGGTGTTCATGTGCACCCGCGACGAGACCTTCACCATATTCGGGGTTGAGGATTGCCTCGCCCGCGGCTATGAGCGCACCGGGTTCTTCGAAATCGATACCCAAAGCCGTTCCGACTGGACTCTGCAGCTGACCGAGACCACCGATGCTCCGGCCGTTGTCGGGCCCGATGCCGGGGAGGATCTGGAGGACCCGGCTTTCACCATCGATCCCGATGACGTGACTGTCGAGGCGTCGGAAGACGGCGCCACGCCATCCGACGGAGCCCCCGTGCCACCCCTGCCACCGGGCAACGCCCCGCCGGCAAGCAACTGACTGGACGAAATACGATGAGACGGATGAGACGCGCAAAGATCGTCGCCACCCTCGGGCCCGCCAGCCACGAGGAAAAGATGATCGAGGAACTGGCCAAGGCCGGCGCCGACGTCTTCCGCATCAACATGAGCCATGCCAGCCACGACCTGATGCGCCAGACCGTGGAGCGCATCCGCAGCGTCGAAGCCCGGATCAAGCGGCCGCTGGGCGTTCTGGTCGACCTGCAGGGCCCCAAGCTGCGCGTCTGGAAGTTCAAGGATGGTGCCGTCAACCTGGTGGCCGGCCAAAAGTTCACCCTTGACAGCCACGAGGACGACCAGGGCAATTCCGAGCGCGTCTACCTGCCCCACCCCGAAATCATCGAAAGCGTCTCGGTCGGTGACCGTCTGCTGCTCGACGACGGCAAGCTGCAGCTCAAGGCGACCCGCGTCGGCGGCGGCGCCATCGAGACCGAAGTGGTCTATGGCGGCAAGCTCAGCGACAAGAAGGGCGTCTCCCTGCCCGACACCCTGCTGCCGACCGGCGCCCTCACCGAGAAGGATCACGCCGACCTCCTCGCCGGGCTCGGTGCAGAAGCCGACTGGATCGCCCTCAGCTTCGTCCAGCGCCCCGAGGACATCATCGACGTCCGCAAGATCGTCCAGGGTCGCGCCGGCGTCATGGCCAAGATCGAAAAGCCCCAGGCCATCGAGCGCCTCGAGGAGATCGTCAAGCTCTCCGACGCCATCATGGTGGCGCGCGGCGACCTCGGCGTCGAACTGCCGCTCGAAACCGTGCCGGGCCTGCAGAAGCGCATGATCCGCATGTGCCGCCGCTACGGCAAGCCGGTGGTGGTTGCCACCCAGATGCTGGAGTCGATGATCACCTCGCCGGTGCCGACCCGCGCCGAAGTGTCGGACGTCTCCATCGCCGTGTTCGAAGGCGCCGACGCCATCATGCTGTCGGCGGAATCCGCCTCCGGCCAGTACCCGATCGAAGCGGTGTCGACCATGAACAAGGTCGCCGCCGCCGTCGAGAGCGACGCCAACTATCGCGGCATCATCCGTGCCGCCCAGACCGAGCCGGAAGCCACCGCGGCCGACGCCATTTCGGCGGCGACCCGCCAGGTTGCCGAAACGCTCGACCTCGCCGCCATCGTCACCTACACGGCCTCCGGCTCCACCGGCATCCGCGCCGCCCGCGAGCGGCCCAACAAGCCGATCATCGCCCTGTCGCCCAATCTCCGGACCATCCGCCGCCTGTCGGTGGTGTGGGGCATCCATTGCGTCCAGACCGAGGATGCGGTGAACCTCGAGGATATGGTCGATCGCGCCTGCGTCATCGCCTACCAGGAGGGCTTCGCCCGCCCCGGCGACCGCATCGCCATCACCGCTGGCGTGCCGCTGGGCACCCCCGGCGCCACCAACATGCTGCGCATCGCCTTCGTTCGCCAGGACGGCGCCGGCTCCAGCTGATCCATAAGCGCCCGCGGCGCCAGCAGTCGTCGCGGGGCGTCTCCCCCGTCAACGGCCGGCGCTGCGCTGCTCCGGCACCGGGTTCGCGAAGGCGTTCGTGTCCATCACGAAGCCCCAGCAATTCTTTGCATTGAAGACTACGGCCTGCTGACAGAAGTCAGGGCTGGACGTGGCACAGGCGTCTTCGAGCAGGACGGCGTTGTAGTCGCGGAAGTAGGCGTTTTCCATCGTGGTCGTCACGCACTGGTCGATGTTCACCCCGGCGAAAAACAGCGTGCTGATGCCCTGGGTGCGAAGCACCTGATCGAGATGGGTGCCATAGAAGCCGCTCATTCGAACCTTCTCGATGTGAATGTCCTCCGCGTCCATCAGCGGCTTGAGTTCATCCACCATCTCGGCGCCCCAGGAGCCCTGCGTCAGCACGGCACCATGGGCGAGGTCCTGCCCGATCCCGGCTTGGTCGGGCGTGTGCTTGAACGAGTAGAGCGTCGGTGCACCGAGGTTCCTGAGATCGGGCCGGTTGTACCAGTAGACCCAGATCACCCACATACCATGCGAGCGCGCCGCCTTGATGGCACGCTGCACGCCAGGAATGGCCTTGCGGCAGCGCTGGTAGTCGAGGCCGGACCGGTCGGTCCAGCCACCGGGCGCGCAGAAGTCGTTCTGCATGTCGATGACCACCAGCGCGCCGCGCGACAGGTCATCTACGAACGGCATCATTTGAGCGTCGAACCGGACCAGCTTGTCGGAAGCCCGATGCGGCGCCAGGTCGACATAGTCATCATGCAAGTGCCAGCGATCGCTGCCCGCTGCCAGCTGGATACCGCCATTTTCGGTGGCACTGTAGATGTCGCGACGCGGCACCGCCATTCAACCCTCCCTTGGCACCGCCGCACTGCTGGCGGGCTTTCGGGGGCAATGGCGCGGGCGGAGACTTCGTTCCTGATCCCCAGAAACGACAAAGCCCGCCAGAGGCGGGCCTTGCAAGTCTGCGGTTCGAACGCTTAGCCCTGGCGGGCCTTGTAGCGCTTGTCCACCTTGTTGATGATGTAAACCCGGCCGCGGCGGCGGACGAGCTTGTTCGCGCGGTGGCGCGTCATCAACGCCTTCAGCGAGTTGCGGATCTTCATCTCGTAGTCCTCGGTCAAACAAAAGGGGCGCCAAGGCGCCCGGAAACTGGGGGCAGTCATAGGGAAAAGGGCTCCGCCTGTCAACGCGGCAGGTGTGGCTTTTTCACTGCGCCGACGCACTGCAGTGCCCGTTAAGCGCTTGTAGGCAACCCCCCGCTAGTGTCGCGACGAAGCCCCTGCGAGCCGCACAGATGTCCATCGATCCTACCCGCGTCCTGGTTGCCGATTCCACGCCGCACATGGCTTCGCTGGTCGGCCAGATGCTGCGGGCCATCGGCCGCCGTATCGTGCACGAGGCCTATGACGCGCACCGCGCCATGTTCGAGCTCCAGCGCCTGCCGTTCGACATCCTGATCATCGATGCCGACCTCGCCGGCCTCGACGGTGCCGCCTTCACCCGCAAGCTGCGCGCCGACACGGAGTGCCGGAACCGCCACATCCCGGTGATCATGATGAGCGCCGCGCCGGAAGCCCGCCGCATTGCCGAAGCGCGGGATGCCGGCATTACCGAGTTCCTGCGCAAGCCGTTTGCGGCCAGCCACCTGCAGACACGGCTCGAGAGCATCGCCGTCAACCCGCGTGGCTTCATCGAGGCGGGCACCTATAGCGGACCCGACCGTCGCCGTCGCACCGTGGGTGTAGGCGGCAACGAGCGGCGCCGGCAGGACTAGCCGGCGATCAGGCGCCGAGCACTGCCGCTTCCGGCGTCTCGATTTCCCGCCAGCGGATACAGGCCACCAGCCGGCCGCCTTCAATGGTCTCGAGCGGCGGCCGCACCTCCGCGCACCGCTCCTTGGCGAAACGGCAGCGCGTGCGGAACGGGCAACCCGAGGGAGGATTGATCGGAGAGGGGATTTCGCCTCGCAAGGCATCGATGTTCCGCTGCCGCGCCAGCTTGGGGTCCGGGATCGGTACGGCTGTCAGCAGCGCCCGCGTATAGGGGTGCTTGGGATCTTCGTAGATCTCGTCGCCGGTGGCGAGTTCGACGATCCGCCCAAGATAGAGCACCAGGATGCGGTCCGAGACGTGCCGGACGACGCTGAGATTGTGCGAGATGAAGATCAGCGTCAGCCCGAACTCGTCCTTGAGTTCGCTCAGGAGGTTCAGGATCTGCGCCTGGATCGAAACGTCGAGCGCCGAAACCGGTTCGTCGCAGACGATCAGCTTCGGCTCGGTCACCAGCGCCCGGGCGATGCCGATGCGCTGCGCCTGCCCGCCCGAGAACTCGTGCGGGTAGCGGTTGATCATCTCCGGCAGCAGGCCGACGGCTTCCATGATCCGCACCACTTTAGCCCGGCGCTCTTCCTTCTTGAGCTCGGGCTTGAGGGTGCGTAGCGGATCCTCGATGATCTCGCCCACCGTCATGCGCGGATTGAGCGATGCCAGCGGATCCTGGAAGATGATCTGCAGGTCAGCGCGACGCTTGCGCATCTCTTCGGCGGGGACGCGGGTGAGGTCCTGCCCCAGCCAAAGCACCTGGCCCTCGTCCGGCGCAATCAGTTGCAGGATGCAGCGGCCGAGCGTGGACTTGCCGCACCCGCTTTCCCCCACGATGCCGAGCGTCTCGCCCTGGCGGATGGAGAAGTTGATGTCCTGCAGCGCCGTCAGCTTCAGCGGCCGCGCAAACAGGCCGGTGGCGATCGAGAAGGTCTTCTTCAGGTCGCGGATTTCGAGCAGGTTGATCGGAGTCTGGTCCATCACGCGACCTCCTGTTCGTAGCGCATCGGGCCCTCGTACCAGCAGGCCTTTTCGCGGCCATTGCCGGTGTCGATCAGCGGCGGCCGCTCCTCGAGGCAGCGGTCGAAGCAGAACGAGCAGCGCGGATTGAACGAGCAGCCCTTGGGCAGGTACTCAAGGCTCGGCGGCAGTCCCTGGATCGGGTCGAGACGCGTCGCCCGTTGCGCAATATGCGGCGTCGAGTGCAGCAGCCCAAGGGTGTAGGGGTGGCGCGGATTGTAGAACAGCTCGTCCACAGACCCCTTCTCCACCGCGCGGCCCGCATACATCACCATCATGCGGTCGGCGACGCCGGCCACCACGCCGAGATCGTGGGTGATCAGCACCAGCGAGGTGCCGAAGTCGTTGGTCAGGTTCTTGAACAGGTCCAGCATCTGGGCCTGAACCGTCACGTCGAGCGCCGTCGTCGGCTCGTCGGCGATCAGGATCTTGGGCTGGCACAGCAGGGCCATGGCGATCATCACCCGCTGACGCATGCCCCCCGACATCTCGTGCGGATAGGCATTGGCGCGCTTGGCGGGTTCAGGGATGCCGACGCGCTCCAGCATCTCGATCGCCGTGCGCTCCGCCTGGCGGCGATCGAACCCGCGATGCTTCACCAGCACCTCTGCAAGTTGCGTCTTCACCCGGAGGCTGGGGTTCAGCGAGGTCATCGGATCCTGGAAGATCATGGCGATGTCCTTGCCGCGAACACCGTCCAGGCGCCGCTTGTCCATCCCCACAAGGTTCAGGTCGCCGAGCATGGCCCGGCCGCTGGCGCGACCGTTCTTGGCCAAAAGTCCCATGATCGACAGGAAGGCCTGGCTCTTGCCCGAGCCGGACTCGCCCACCACGGCCAGCGTCTCGCCGGCGCGCAGCTTGAAGTTCATCTCGCGCACGGCATGCACTTCGCTGTCGTGCAACTGGAAGGTGACCGAGAGATCCTCGATCGACAGCACATGGTCGGTCATCTTAGCGATCCTTCGGGTCAAGCGCGTCGCGCAGACCGTCGCCGATATAGGTGAGACAGAGCAGCAGCGTGATCAGCACCGCGGCGGGGCCGAGCAGCAGCCAGGGCAGCACTTCGGCCACGGGAGCGCCGGCAGAGATCAGGGTGCCCAGCGATGTCTGGGGTTCTTGCACCCCGAGGCCGAGATAGGAAAGGAAACTTTCCGCGATGATGATCTCGGGAATGGTCAGCGTCGCATAGATCACCACCGGTCCGGTCAGGTTCGGTACGATGTGGCGGGTGATGATGGTCCAGGGCTTGGCGCCGCCGGCCCGTGCCGCTTCGACGAATTCCTTTTCCTTGAGGCTGAGGGTCTGACCGCGCACGATGCGGGCCATGGTCAGCCACTCGATGCAGCCGATGCCGACGAACAGCAGCACCGGATTGCGCCCGAACATCACCATCAGGATGATCACGAACAGGATGTAGGGCAGCGCGTACATAATATCGACGATGCGCATCATGATCGCATCGACCCGGCCGCCCATATAGCCGGCCACGGCGCCATAGATCACGCCGATGGTCACCGACACCACCGTCGCCACCAGCGCCACGATCAGGCTCATCTGCGTACCCTGCAGCACCCGCGCGAGCATGTCGCGCCCGTTTTGGTCGGTACCGAGATAGTGGCCGGTGTCGAAGTTGGGCGGCTTGCGAATGCCGGACCAGTCAACCTGCGAATAGCCCCAGGGCAGGAAGTACGGGCCGATGAACGCCACCAGCACGATGGCGATGACGATGAAGATCGACACCACCGCCGCCTTGTTGCGGACCAGGCGCCGCACCGCATCCTGCGTCAGCGACCGCCCCTTCGGCGCGTCCAGCGTCTCCAACTGCCGTGCGTAATTGGTGAGGACCGTGTCCTTGCCAGTGATCCCGGCCATCAGCGGTACCTCACCTTGGGATCAAGCCACGCATAGACCAGGTCGACGATCAGGTTCAGCGCGAGAATGATGAACATGTAGAGAATGGTCGTGCCGAGCACGACGCCATAGTCGCGGTTGAGCGCCGCCGTGACGAAATACTTGCCGATCCCCGGCAGGCCGAAGATCTGCTCCACCGCCAGCGAACCGGTGAGCAGGTAGCTCAGGCCCGGTCCGAGATAGGAGACCACCGGGATCAGAGCCGGCTTGATCGCGTGCCGTGCCAGCACCAGCCGCTCGCCGATACCCTTGGACCGGGCGGTGCGTACATAGTTGGTGCCGAGCACCTCGATCATCGAGCCGCGCATCAGCCGCGAAATACGCGCCGCATGGGGCCAGGCGAGCACCGTCACCGGCAGCACCAGGTGCGCCCAGGAGCCATTCACCCAGCCACCGGCCGGGAACCAGCCGAGATAGACGCCGAACCACAGCTGCAGCAGCGCCGCGTTGAGGAAGTTCGGCACCACCACCCCGATCATGACGATCAGCACTAGTGCATAATCGGGCCACTTGTTCTGGTAGACCGCCGCCAGCATGCCCGCGACGATGCCGATTGCCGTGGCGATCACGAAGGCCGTCATCGCCATGGTCAGCGTGAATGGGAAGCCGATGCGGATCAGGTCGGCCACATCGAAGCCCTGGATCACCATCGAGGGGCCGAGGTCACCCTGCAGCAGCCGGCCCACATAGATGATGTACTGCATGTACAGCGGCTGATCGAGATTGTAGTGCGCCCGTAGATTGGCGAGCACCGTCGGCGGCAATGCGCGTTCGCCATCGAACGGGCCGCCCGGCGCCAGGCGCAGGATGAAAAAGCAGACGGTTACGGCAATCAGTGCGATCGGCAGCGCCGACATCACACGCCGCAGGGCGTAACCAAGCATGTTTTTTGAGCCTTCTTGTCGCTGGGCGCCACGTCCATGCGCCCGCAGAAAAGAACCGTGGGGGCCGCAGCCCCCACGATCCGGTTTAGGTTGTCCTTATTCGGACTTGCTGAGCCAGCGGGTGCGGAAGATGTTCTTGGCGTTCTCCTGGAAGCCAGAGATCTTCGGGGACACCACGTCCTTGGACACATACCAGTAGATCGGGATGGCGGCGAACTCGTCCATGGCGATCTTTTCGGCCTGGGCGAGCAGCTCGCCGCGCTTGTCGAGGTCGAGCTCGGTGGCAGCCTGGGCCAGCAGCGAGTCGAACTCTTCGTTCGAGTAGCGGCCGTAGTTGTTGCCCCAGTTCATGGTGCCGCCCTGGTCGATGCCCGTCTTCAGGAGGTCGAGCGTGTTGGCCGGGTCGGAGTAGTCGAGCAGCCAGCCGGCGCGGCCGACCTGGAAGTCACCGGCGCGCAGGGCGTCGTAGTGCACGGCGGTTTCGGCGTTGAACAGCTCAACCTTCACACCGATCGGCTCCCACATGGATGCGATCGCCACGGCGATGCGCTGGTGGTTGTCGTTAGTGTTGTAGCGCAGCTGCAGGGTCAGCGGATTGTCCGGGCCGTATCCGGCTTCGGTCATCAGCTCGACAGCGCGGGCAACGCGTTCCTCATAGGGCTGGTCGGCCCATTCGGGGTGGTAGGCGTTCTCGACATAGTTGTTGGTGCCCGGCGGGACCCAGCCATAGGCCGGCAGTTCGCCGGTGCCCAGAACGTCCGGACCGATCACGTCGCGCAGCACCGAGATGGACAGCGCCTCGCGGATGCGGACGTCGTTCAGCGGCTCGGTTTCCTGGTTCATGACGTAGTAGTAGACGCCCAGGAACGGCACCACATGGGCTTCGCCCGGCAGGTTGTCCTGCAGCCACTGGTACTGGTCGGCCGGGAAGTCGGTCAGGATGTCGAACTCGCCCGCGCGGTAGCGGTTGAGCGCGGCGGCCTGGTCTTCCAGCACGTGGTAGTAGACCTCGTCGATCTGCACGTTCTCGGCGTCGTAATAGGTGTCGCTCTTTTCGGAGCGGACATACGAGCCCGGCAGCCACTCGACGATGCTGTAGGGGCCGTTGGAGACGATGTTCTCGACATCGGTCCAGTCTTCACCCAGCTCTTCCACCAGGTGCTTGGGCACCGGATAGGCGGTGTAGTGGGTCAGCGCGTCGAGGAAATAGGGGGTCGGCGCGTTCAGCGTGATCTCGAGCGTCTTGTCGTCGATCGCCTTGACACCCAGCTCGTTGAGATCGGTGATCTCGCCCGAGTTGATCTGCTCGGCGTTCTTGATCGGGAACTGCAGGTAGGCGTAGTCGGCCGCAGTTGCCGGGTCGAACAGGCGCTGGAAGGCATAGACGAAGTCTTCGGCCGTCACCGGCTCGCCGTCGGACCACTGGATACCGTCGCGCAGGTGGAAGGTATAGACGGTGCCGTCTTCGGAGATGTCCCAGCTCTCCGCCTGGCCGGGAATGGCCTGGGCGCCGGCATCTTCAGTCAGCAGGCCCTCGAGGTAATCACCGATGACACGGTTTTCCCAGTCACCCGAGGCCTGATGCGGGTCGAGCGTGCCCGGATCGCCGCCATTGTGCAGCTGGAGCGTCACGGCCGAAGCCGAGGTGCTCATCATCAGCGCCATGGCGCCGGCGGTCGCAACCGCGGTCAGGGTTTGAGTGAGTTTCATTCTCGTCCCATCTCCTTGTGGAAACCTGAAGTGTTTGTTCCCGATTATGTGCTCGGGGTTCTCTTGAAGCCAACCGGTTGACCCAATGGTCAAGATGGCTGGACGGTATTACGCAATTCCGACCACTGACAAGCGAAACATGCCCATGTGCCGCCTGTCTGCCAAAAATGTTAACACCTGGGCAAGGCTGGGCTGCGGTTTAGGAGGACTTTGCTGCACAAATGTCTTTGCCGCAACGAACTGCTAAGCCATGGCCTGCTGGACGAAATAAATGCCGATCGCGACCACCACCAGCAGCGCGAACGGCACCCAGCCGGGCATCGGTCCGCGCGGCTTCTGATCCCTGGGGTCCGGCTTCTTCTCTACCCGCCGGAACTTGACGACATTGTCGCTCATGCCGCCACGCTCTCGACCACGGCTGCGACGCCCATGCCGCCGGCTGTGCACACGCTGATCAGCGCCCGCTTGCCCGGACCTTCGGCGAGAAGCTTTGCCGTCAGACCAAGGATGCGCGCTCCGGTCGCCGCGAACGGATGGCCATAGGCAAGGCTCGAGCCGTGCACGTTGATCCTGTCCGGATCGATCGCGCCCAGCGGTGTCTCGCGCCCGAGCACATTGCGGCTGTAGTCCGCATCGTTCCAGGCCTTCAGCGTCGACAGCACCTGCGCGGCAAAGGCCTCGTGCAGTTCGAAATAGTCGATGTCGTCGAAGCCGAGGCCGAGCCGCTGCAGCATCTCCGATACCGCAAGGGTCGGCGCCATCAGCAGCCCCTCGCCATGGGCGAAATCATTGCCGGCAACGCGTCCCATGGTCAGGTAGGCCAGTACCGGCAGGCCGCGGGCCCGCGCCCACTCCTCGCTGGCCAGCAGCACCGCCGCCGCGCCGTCAGTCAGCGGCGTCGAGTTGCCCGCCGTCAGCGTGCCGCGGCCGCTGTCCCGGTCGAAGGCCGGTTTCAGCGTCGCCATCTTGTCGAGGCTCGCATCGGGACGGATGTTGTTGTCGCGCACCAGCCCCGCGTGCGGCACCACGAGATCATCGTGGAAACCCTCGTCATAGGCGCGGGCGGCCTTGCGGTGGCTCTTGACCGCCAGTTCGTCCTGCGCCTGGCGGCTGATGCTCCATTCCTTCGCCATCAGTTCGGCATGCTGGCCCATCGACAGGCCCGTCCGCGGCTCGTTGACCGAAGGGGCGACCGGGGTCAGTTCACCGAAGCTGAAGCCCTTGAACACCTTCAGCTTGTCGCCGGTGGTCTTGGCCTTGTTCATGTCCAGCAGCCGGTGCTGGAACTTGTTGCCGAACACGATCGGGCTGTCCGAAATGCTGTCGGCGCCGACGGCGATGGCGCTGTCGATCTCGCCCACGGCGATCTTGGCGCCAAGGTTCAGCGCCGCCTGCAGGCTCGAGCCGCAGGCGATCTGCATGGTGGTGCCGGGGGTGCGCGGCGACAGGCCGGCATCCAGCAGCGCCTCGCGGGCGATGTTGAAGTCGCGCGAGTGGTTGATCACCGCCCCGCCCATCACCTCGTCGATCTTCTCGCCCTTGAGGCCGAACTTGTCGGCGAGCCCGCCAATGGCCGCCGCCATCAGCGACAGATTGGTCTCGTCGGAATAGGCGGTGTTGGCCCGGGCGAAGGGAAGTCGTGCCGACCCGACGATTGCGACCTTGCGAAGTTCAGCCATGGTCAAGCCCTTCCATCCTTGCGTGCCTTGAGCGGTCCACCGAGGAACGGCGCAAAGCCCGTTCCCAGGATGACCCCGATATCGGCGAGGTCGGCATTGGCGACCACGCCTTCCTTCACCACCACTTCGGTGGCGTCGACCAGCGGCTTCACCAGCTCGCGTCCGAGCCCGGCGAGGTCGGCATGGCTGGGCGTGTCGCCCTTTTGCGCCTTGCCGTCCACCCACTTGTAGAAGCCTTCGCCGGTCTTGCGGCCGAGCTTGCCGGCGGCAATCAGTTGCGCGAACCTCGAGCCTTCCGGCACGGTGTGGCCCAGTTCGGTGGCCACCGACTTGCCGACATCGAGCCCGACCGTGTCCATCAGTTCGATCGGCCCCATCGGCATGCCGAACGCCACGGCAGCCGCGTCCAGCAATTCCTTGCTTTCGCCGCGCTCCACCCGCTCGACGGCGCCAAGCATGTACGGCATCAGCACCCGGTTCACCAGGAACCCGGGCGCCGACTTCACCACCACCGGCGACTTGCCGATGGCCAGCGCAAACGCCGCGCCGCGCCCGATCTCCTCGTCGGAGTTGAAGGTCGAGCGGATCACCTCGACCAGTGGCAGTTGCGGCACCGGGTTGAAGAAATGCAGCCCGATCAGCCGCGCAGGCTCCTTGAGCGCCTCGGCGATGCGCTCCAGTTCGATCGAGGAGGTGTTGGTCGCCATGATGGCGCCCGGCTTCAGCTTGCCTTCGAGGTCCGAGAAGATCGCCTGCTTCACCTCGAGCTTTTCGACCACGGCCTCGATGACGACGTCGGCGCGCGCCACGCCACGCCCGGCCGGGTCTGCCTCGAGCCGCATCATCGCCGCATCGACCTGGTGCTTCTTCTTGAGCCGCTTCCGGAACAGCTTCTTGGCCCGGTCCAGCGCCGGCTGGATGCGCGCCATGTCGAGGTCCTGCAGCGTCACGCTCATGCCGCGTAGCGCACACCAGGCGGCGATGTCGCCGCCCATCACGCCGGCGCCGATCACGTGCACCCGCGCGAACCTGGCGCCCTTGACGCCCTGCTTCTTCAGCCCTTCCGAGAGGAAGAACACCCGCCGCAGATTGGTCGCCGTGGGCGAACCCATCAGCGGCACGAAAGCGTCGATCTCACCGCGGATCATTGCCCGCCAGTCGTCGCCATGCGACTCGAACAGGTCGATCAGCGCATAAGGCGCCGGATAGTGCTCGCGCCGGGCCTTCTTGGCGGTCTGCTCACGCATCTTGCCGGCCACATAGCTCTTCATCGGCCCCATGGCCATGAGGCGCTTGACCAGCGGCGCTTCGCTCGAGCGCTTGTGCGTCAGCACCGCCTTGCGGCCCTCCCAGCGCAGCATGTCGCGATGCCGTACCAGCTTGTCGACCAGGTTCATGCCCCGCGCCGCGCCGGCCCGCAGCATCTTGCCGGTCAGCATGATCTGCATGGCATCGACCGGGCCGGCCTGGCGGATCGACCGGCCGGTGCCGCCGAAGCCGGGGAAGATGCCGAGATTGACTTCCGGGAAGCCGATCCGCGTCTTGTCGTCGTTGACCGCGATCCGGTAGTGGCAGGCGAGCGCCAGCTCGAGCCCGCCGCCGAGGCAGAAGCCGTGAATACCGGCAACCACCGGGATCTTGAGGTTCTCGATCCGCTCGAACAGCGCATGGGTGCGCTTCAGCGCCTCCGGCAGCACCGAGAAGTCACTCATCGCGTCGAATTCGGATACGTCGGCACCGGCAATGAAGCCGCTATCCTTGCCCGAGAGCAGCACCACCCCGGCCAGTTCCCGGCTCTGTCCGAGTTCCTCGAAGCGGCTGACCAGCGACTCCAGTTCCATGATGGCTTCGCGGCTCAGCGTATTCACCGGACCGGGAGAATTGATGGTCAGCCAGCCGATGTTCTCGACATCGCGCTTGAAGCTCCAGTGCTTAGTCTCCGGCATCTGCGGCTGGATCATTGTGTCTCCCTCGAGTTCTTGTCGCCGGCCGACCGGGACGCGCCCGTAGGCTGCGGTCCTGGTCGCCATGGCTTCTGTGCTCTATTCCGCGGCCTGACGCTCGTTCGTCCGGCCGAGGATCTCGTCGGTGGTGAAATCGTCGACCCGCACCGCGCGTTCCGTCGCTTCGTCCGCCGCCCGCATGATGCCGGCCTCGTTGTCGTTCAGCACCCCGGCCGCGACGGCATCGGCGATGGCGTCGCGGTCGAGACGACGCTCGATCACGCCGCGACGCGCCGCCTTGATGAACCGGCCCTCGATCTCCTCGGCCTCGGTCACCTTGACGAAGGCGTCCTCGAGCACCCCGGTGACATCATCGGGATCGTTGGTGACATAGGCCCCCGTGGTCAGCCGGTCGCGGAACGCACCAGGCTTCAGCACCGCCTTCACCAGCTGGTAGTTGACGTCATCGGCTGCCGGCCGCGCATGGCGGCCGAGCGGGAAGCACAGCACCTTCATGGCGACGCCGAAGAAGCGGTTGGGGAAGTTGTCGAACACCTCGCCAAACGTCTGCTCCATGCTGGCAATCCGGTCCTGCATGATCGCATCGACAAGACCCTTGTCCTCGGCCAGCCGCCCCTCGTCATGAAAGCGGCGCAGGGTCGCCGACATCAGGTAAAGGTCACCCAGCAGGTCGGCCATCCGGCCCGAGATCTTCTGCTTGGCCTTGAGCGAACCACCCAGGACCACCGTAGTCCAGTCCGCCGTCAGTGCAAAGGCCTGCGAGTAGCGGTGGAGCCTGCGATACCAGTGCGCCATCGGGCCACTGTTGGGGCTCGACGCAAAGGCTCCGTTGGTCAGCCCGTGCACGAAACTGGCAACGATGTTGCGCAGCATGAACTTGGTGTGCCCGCCAAACGCCGCATCGAACTGCGCCAGCCCTTCGCTTCGGTTCTTGTGCTGCGCCGCCTGGATTTCCCGGAGCAGGTACGGGTGGGCCCGCAGCACGCCCTGCGCAAACGTCATCAGCGTGCGGGTGAGGATGTTGGCGCCCTCCACCGTGATTGCCACCGGCAGGGCCTGGTACGCCCCGAACAGGTAGTTCGACGGCCCGTCCTGGATAGCCCGGCCACCCTGGATGTCGAAGGCGTCGTCCATGCTGTCGCGCATGGCTTCGGTGGTGGTGTATTTCAGCAGGCCCGCGATCACCGCCGGCCGCTGGCCTTCATCCACCATCGAGGCCGTCAGCCGGCGTGCAGACTCATAGGTATAGGC
>JAEYXQ010000035.1 GCA_023431205.1 Pseudomonadota bacterium
GGTGGTGTACCACCTGTGCTGGGACCTTTCGTATTTCCGCTTCATCCCCGTTGATGTCGGCTACGATCCCGGCTGGGTGCTCTTCGCCCGCGTCATTCTCTCCAGCTTCCTGTTTCTGGTCGGCGTCGGCCTCGCCCTCGGACACGCCGACGGCATCCGCTGGAAACCCTTCTGGCGACGCTGGATATTCGTTGCCGTCGGCGCCCTGGTGATCACCGTCACCACCTGGTTCGCCTTCCCCGACAGCTTTGTTTATTTCGGCGTCCTCCACGCCATCGCCCTGTTCAGCCTGAAGGCGCTGCCGTTCGTGCGCGCCCCGCTATGGCTGCCGGCGATCACCGCCGCGCTGTTCATCGCGCTGCCGCTGGTCTATGCCGATCCGCTGTTCAACGAGCGCGCCTGGTCCTGGCTCGGCTTCTGGGCGGTGCCGCCGCCGGCCAATGACCTCGTGCCGGTCTTCCCATGGTTCGGCGTCGTCCTTCTGGCGGTGGTCCTCACCCGCATCGCCCGCGCCCGCGGCTGGCTCGACCGCCTCGCCAGCATCCAGCCCCGTAATCGCCTCGCCGGCATCCTCGGCTGGCTTGGCCGCTGGAGCCTCGTCATCTACCTCGTCCACCAGCCGCTGCTGCTCGGCATCATCTACCCGCTGTCGACCACGCTCCGCCCCGATCTCGCCATGCGTGACTTCGATTTCCTCCGCGCCTGCCAGCAGACCTGCCTTGCCGGGGGCACCGATGCCGACCGCTGCACCACCTATTGCCAGTGCGGCCTCGAAGGGGTCGAAACCAACGACCTCTGGAACGCCGTCGTCACCGGTCTGGTCACCGCCGAGGAGCAGGCGCTGCTCGACGCGCAGAACCGTCAGTGCTCGATCCTGATCTATCCTGAGTTGCAGTCCGCCGACTGATCGCGGTTCCGGGCGATCTGCGCATTTTTTGCGCAGAATGCGGCTTGAATGGAAGTTCAAATCACCGTTGTATGACAGCTGAGATTTTTCGCCCGATCGTTGGCCGACGGTTCTCCCGCCACCGTTCGGGCCTCACGCACGTCTGGATCATTCCCTTGATTAGTCTCAAGGCCGGCCGCGCCCGCTCGCGCGGCAACGCGTCTGCCCATGTCGCCGCAGCCCATGCCGGCAAAGGCAAGAGCCCGCTCCTGCGCATAACCCTCTTGTCGCTGCGCCACCCGTTTCAGGCCGCCATCGCCATCGGCGCCACCATCATCGCCGCGGTGCTGCAGCTCAGCATTCCGCGCCTGCTCGGCCAGGCCATCGATCAGGCGCACAACATCCTGACCGTGGCAGGTGAGGGCGCCGAACGGGCTCTGATCTGGAGCGCCGTCACCATCCTGGTGGTGTCGGTCGCCCGCGGCCTGTTCACGCTGCTGCAGAACTATTTCGGCGAATCCGTCGCCCACCATGTGGGCTACGAGTTGCGCCTCGCCTTCTATGACAAGGTCCAGCGGCTCTCGTATTCCTATCACGACAAGGTCCATTCCGGTGACCTGATCACCGTCGGCCTGCTCGATCTTGATGGCGTCCGCATCTTCTTCTCGACCGGGTTCATCCGCGTCATCCTGCTTTCGGTGCTGCTCGGTGTCGGCGCCTGGTTGCTGATCTCAACCGATGTGTTGCTGGGTCTGCTGGCGCTCAGCTTCGCCCCCTTCGTGGCCTGGCGCTCCTCCGTTGCGCAGCTTCGCCTGCGTGCCACCTGGCTGGTGCTGCAGCAGAAGCTGTCGGCCCTCTCCCGCGTCATGGAGGAGAACCTCGGTGGCATTCGCGTGGTCCGCGCATTCGCAGCCCAGGATCACGAGATGGCCAAGTTCGAGTCTGCCTCTGTTGAGGCTCTGGAGCTGTCGCACCAGCGGGTCGGCATCCGCGTTCGCAACACCTCGATGATGACCTTCAGCTTCTTTGTCGCCATGGGCCTGGTGCTATGGGTCGGCGGCAACAAGGTCATCGCCGGAGAAATGAGCGTTGGCACGCTCGCCTCCTTCCTCACCTTCATGACCATCCTGCAGATGCCGGTCCGCCAGCTCGGGCTGATGGTGAACTCCTTCGCCCGTGCGTCCACCTGCGGCTCGCGCCTCTTCGGCTTCCTCGACGAGCCGGTCGAGATCGACAGCCGTCCCGGCGCTCAGCCGCTCAAGGTCACCGGGGGCGTGCTGCGCTTCGAGGATGTGCGCTTCACCTATCCCGGTGCCACCCACCCAACGCTCGATGGGGTCAGCTTCGAGGCTCACCCCGGCCAGACGGTCGGCATCGTCGGCGCGCCGGGCAGCGGCAAATCCACGCTCGCCCACCTCATCCCGCGCTTTTATGATGTCACCGGCGGCCGCATCACCATTGACGGGCAGGACGTGCGAGACGTCACCCTTCAGTCGCTTCGCCGCAGCGTTGCCGTGGTGCAGCAGGATACGTTCCTGTTCACCACCACCATCGAAAACAACATCGCTTACGGCAATCCCTGGGCCCGCGAGACCAGGATCGAGAAGGCCGCAGAGAGCGCCCAGCTCCACAATTACATCATGGGCCTGCCGGCCAGCTATGGCACCGTCGTGGGCGAGCGGGGCGTCTCCCTCTCGGGCGGCCAGCGCCAGCGCCTCTCCATCGCCCGCAGCCTCGTGCTGCGCCCCGCCGTCATGGTGTTCGACGATTCCACCGCCGCCATCGACGCCGGCACCGAGCACCGCATCCGCACCGCCATCCGCCGCTATGCCGAGGATCGCGTCACCCTCATCATCTCGCACCGGCTGAGCTCCCTCATGCACGCCGATACCATCCTGTTCCTCCATGACGGCAAGATCGCCGAGCGCGGCACCCATGCCGAACTGCTCGAGCTGGGCGGCCGCTACAGCGCCCTTTATGAGCTGCAGACCCGCCCGACCGAGGAATTCGATATCGGGAGTGCCGCCCAATGAGTGCCATCGAGCAGGACGAGGACGAGCCGATCAGCCACGGCGCCCGCCCGCCGCGCGCCAGCGTCGGCTCGCATCGCATCGAGGAAGAGGTCTTCGGCAAGGCCTATGATCCGCGCACGGTTCGCCGCATCTGGGCCTTCGTTCACCCCTACCGGCACAAGATCTACCTGTCGGTGGCCGCAGTGATCCTGTTCACCGCCACCCAGCTCGCCATTCCGCTGATCATTGGCAATGCCATCGACTCCGCTCTGGTCGCTGGTGGCGATGGCTCGCTGCTGCTGCGGGCCGTCGGTCTTTTCGCCCTCGTCGTGCTGGTCAATTTTGGCGCCTCCTTCGTGCAGGAGAAGCAGGTCGGCGAAGTAGCCGAGCACGTGCTGTTCGACATGCGCCGCGCCATGTTCGACCGCCTGCAGCGCGTCTCGCTGTCCTTCATGGACAAGACCGAGGTCGGCCGCCTGATGAGCCGCCTCCAGGGCGACGTCAATTCCATGCAGGAATTCCTCGAAACCTCGGTGATCTCGGTCGGCGACATCGTCCTGCTCGGCGGCATCATCGTCGTGCTGCTTGGGCTCGACTGGCAGCTTGGCCTGTTGACGCTGGCCACAATGCCGGTGCTGTTTCTCGTGCGCATCTTCTGGCTGCCGCCGGCCAAGCGAGCCTTCTGGGCGGCGCACGAAACCAACTCGCTCACTGCCGGCGCCATGGCCGAGGGCATCAATGGCGTCCGCACCGTCCAGAACCTGGATCGGCAGAAGGTCAACTTCGACCTGTTCGACGATCGCGCCTACCACAACCTCGAAAACCAACTGACCGGCTCGCGCTTTGCCCAGGTGATGGTGCCGATCGTCGATACCCTCACCGGCGTTGCCATGGCCACGGTGGTGGTGGTCGGCGGCTCGCTGGTGCTGAACGGCTCCCTCCAGGTCGGCGTCATTGTCGCCTTCCTGTTCTACATCCAGCGCTTCTTCGATCCGATTCGCTCGCTCACCATGCAGTATTCGATCATGCAGCGGGCCATGACCTCCGGCCGCCGCATCATCGAGGTGCTGGACCTGCCCGTTGCCATTGCCGACAAGGTCGGTGCGGTGGAACTCACCGGCGACATGGACGGCTCGGTCGAGTTCCGCGATGTGGTGTTCGGCTATGCCCCCGACCGGCCGGTGCTCCGCAATGTCAGCTTCCGCGTCAACCCCGGTGAAACCGTGGCCCTGGTCGGCCCCACCGGCTCGGGCAAGACCAGCGCCATGGCCCTGGTCCACCGCTTCTACGAGGTGCAGTCCGGCGCCGTCCTGGTCGGTGGGCACGACGTGCGCGACATCACCCAGGACTCGCTCGGCCGGCAGGTTGCCATGGTGCTTCAGGAGCCCTTCCTGTTCACCGGCACCGTGCTCGAGAACATCCGCTACAACAAGACTGACGCTACCCGCGAACAGGTCATCGAGGCCGCCAGGGCGGTCGGCGCGCATGATTTCATCAGCCGCCTGCCGGGTGGCTATGACAGCGTGCTCGAGCAGCGCGGCGGCAACATCTCCCTCGGCCAGCGCCAGCTCATCAGCTTTGCCCGCGCCCTTGTCGCCGACGCCAAGATCCTGGTGCTCGATGAGGCCACCGCCTCCATCGACTCCTATACCGAACGGCAGATCCAGAAGGCGCTGGAGCGCCTGCTCGAAGGTCGCACCGGGCTCGTGATCGCCCACCGCCTCGCCACCATTCGCGGTGCCGACCGCATCATCGTCCTCCAGAACGGCGAGAAGATCGAGGAAGGCAACCACGATCAGCTCATGGAGCAGGGCGGTCTCTACGCACGCCTCTACAACATGAACTACGCCAGCTTTGATGACATTCCCGACGAGCTCGTGGCTGAGGCAAACGCAAGGGCCGCTTCGACCTGACCGTTCAGGCGCGGTTCAGCCGCGCCTGCTAAATGCCCCTTCACGCCGCCGCCGGATTGGCGGAAGCTTGGTTGGTTGGACGACGGCGCTGCCAACGCCCCGTCAACAACCTTGGGGGGAAATCGTCATGCGCCTGCCACTCATCCTTGCCTGCGTCCTTGCATCCACCCCGGCCTTTGCCGACGCGCTGACGCTGGGCGGCGTGATCGGCGGACAGGACGTGTTGCTCGAGATCACCCAGCCGGCCGACGGCGCCGTGGCCGGGCGCTACACCTTCACCGACACTGGCGGCGATATCCCCCTGCTTGCCGCCGGCACCAAAGATGGCGGCACGGTGTGGCTGCTCACCGAGCAGGCGCCATGCGGCGAGAACAACTGCATCTCCGGTGACGATGGCGTCGTGGCGGACCCGCCTGTCGCCGCCACCTGGGAGGTGGAATACGATCCCGAGGCGTTCAGGCTGACGGTCAACCGCACCGTCGGCGCCGAAGTGACCACCGGCGAGTTCTATGTCATCGCCTGGCGGCCCCTTGATGGTGGCGAGGAAGCAACGGCCGAAGCCCTGCACAACCGCTCCGCCAGGTTCGGTTACACGCCGGAAATGCCGCTGAACTGGGAAACGGCGCCATACGAGATGGCGCTGCTGGACCTCGAGTTTCCGGTGGGCAAGGTCAAGACCCTCGGCGAGGCGAACTGGTACTATGTTGCCGATCCGCGCACCCTGTTCGACCTTCCGCGGATCGAGAGTTTCGCCGGTGGCGAGCCGGTGGAGGCCGCCAACGCCGCGCTCGCCAACCGTCACTACCGCATGAGCCTGTCGGCGCTCGATTGCCTCGCCTTCCGCTACGCCGCCTATGGCGTCAACGAGTGGCTGAGTGAGGCGGGCGGCACCCTCGCCGACTACGACAGGGAGACCGTGCGCCTGACCTACGCATCGCCGCGCCTCGTCAGTTGGACCGAGTCGGGCAGCCTCTGGTGCGGTGGCGCCCACCCGGCCAATCACCACGACAGCTACACCTACGATCTCGAAACCGCCGCGCCGCTCCAGCTCTCGCGCATCTTCTCCGCCTGGGTGCCGCGCGAATGGGGCGCCAGCATCGACCAGGTCGCCGACACCGATCTCGCCTTCGAGAACCCCGACGGCTATCGCTGGGGCCCCGATGCTGCGCTCGCCAACTATGTCCGCGGCAACCTGCCGGCCAATGTGCTGACCGGCGAGGCCGAACTCGACCAGCAGTGCTACGGCACCGACGCCATCGCCGAGCACCTCGACATCCGATTCGCCGACCTCGACGGTGCCCCTGCCGCAACCTTTACCCTGTCCGGGTTCCCCCACGTGATCTCGGTCTGCAACACCGACCTGTTCACCGTTCCTTTGGCCGAACTCGACGCCTTCCTTGCCCCCACCGCAAAGGACTACTTCCCCGAGCTCGGCGGCTGATCCGGCCGGCACCCCCTCATGCCGAAATCCGCATGGCGCCGCCCCGGTGACCGGCGCATGACGGCGCCATGAGCATCTGGATCGGCGCCGCCCTGATTGCGGCTGTCTTTGTCACCTCCGCCATCTCGGGCATCTTCGGCATGGCCGGCGGGCTCATCCTGCTCGGCATCCTCCTGATGCTGCTGCCGGTCGGCACCGCCATTGCCGTCCAGGGCATGGTCCAGCTCATCGCCAACGGCTCGCGCGCCTGGCTCTCCCGCGCCTGGATCAACTGGCGCAGCCTCGGCTTCATCATCATCGGCCTCGTCGCCGCTGCCATCACCCTGCTGATCCTGCGCTACACGCCCGACCTCGCCACCGTCTGCATCGCCATCGGGCTGATGCCGATCCTGGTCTGGATTCCGCAGCGCTGGCTCACCCTCGACGCCAGCCGCCCGCATCAGGCGATGATCTGCGGCCTCGTCGCCGGTGGCCTCAATCTCGCCGTCGGCGTCTCCGGGCCCACCATCGACATCTTCTTCATCCGCACCCCCATGGACCGGCGCACCATCATCGCCACCAAGGCCGCGACCCAGGTGCTGTCCCACGCCGTCAAGATCGTCTTTTATTGGAACGCCACCATGGTGCTCACGCCCATCGAGTGGACCGGCATCCTGCTCGCTGCCCCCTTCGCCATCGGCGGCACCAGCTTCGGGCACTGGATCCTCCAGCGCCTGACCGACGCCAATTTCCGTCGCTGGACGCGGCTGATCGTCACTGCCATCGGCATTTTCTACCTCATCCGCGGCTTGTCCTTGCTCGCTGGCGCCTGATCGCTATGGTGCCGGCGAGAGACCCAATGGCACCATTCGACAGCGTCACCGCCCGCCTCATCCTGCTTCTGGCCGAAACCGGCTCGATCGGTCGCGCCGCTGAGCGCGAAGGCATCGCCTCTTCCGCGGTCAGCCGCCGCGTCTCCGATCTCGAAGCCCGGCTCGGCGTCGTGCTGTTCGACCGCTCCGCCCAGGGTGTCCGTCTCACCAGCGCCGGCGAGGCCTATGCCGAGGGCTGTCGCGCCGTGCTCCGCGCCATTGCTGACCTTGATGCGGTGATGGCTGACTACGGCACCGGCCAGCGCGGCGCCCTGCGCCTCGCCTGCACCAGTTCCGCCCTCACCGGCCGTCTCCCCGAACTCCTCGCGCGTTACGCCGGCGGGCATCCTGGCATCCGCATCGACATTCAGGAAATGGGCGCCGCCCGCGCCCTGCTGGCGCTCGAAGAGGGCAGGGCCGACCTCGCCATCGTCTCGGACCACTACGATTTCACCCGCTTCGAGATCAAAGCCTTCGAGGACGAGCGCGTCTGGGTGCTGGCCCCGCCGGACCACCCCCTCGCGCCGCGCCTGGACACCCGCACCCCAATCGCCTTTGCCGAACTCGTCGACCACCCAATCGTGGGCATCCACCACACCGGCTCGCTTGACAGATTGCTCGCCGATGCCGCCCGTGACGGTAACAAAACGCTGTCCGAAACGCTGCGGGTCGAGAGCTTTCCGGCGCTGGTGCGCATGGTCGAAGCCGGCTTCGGTATCGGCTTTCTCCGCTCCACCAGCCTCCATCTCCTTGCCGGCACCGACCTCGTCTGCGCCCCGCTGGCCGACCCCTGGGCCCAGCGCCAACTGCTGGTGGCCCGCCGAAAATCCAGCCCCCTGTCTGCTGCCATGAAGAGCTTCCTCGCCCTTTGCAGCGACACCTACGCTCCCTCGATCTGAGACCCCGCCATGCTCCGCACCCTGTCCGCCATCGCCGCCGCCGCGTTCCTGCTGATCGCCCCTGCCGCCGCCCAGCACGAGCCCATCCGCGTCGGCGACATCGAGATCTCCGCGCCCTTCACCCGCGCCAGCCTTCCCAACGCCCCTTCCGGTGGCGGCTTCATGACCATCACCAACACCGGCACCGAGGATGATCGCCTTCTCTCCGCCGCCTCCGACGCAGCCGCCAAGGTCGAAGTGCACGAGATGGCCATGGAAGGCGACGTCATGAAGATGCGGCCGATGACCGATGGCATCGTCATTCCCGCCGGCGAAACCGTCACGCTCGAGCCGGGTGGCCTGCATGTCATGTTCATGGGCCTGGCGACGCCATTCATCGAAGGCGAAACCGTCACCGTGACCCTCACTTTCGAGAAGGCGGGCGCCGTCGATGTCGAACTCGCGGTCGGTGGCGTTTCGGCCGCCGCGGCCGAGGGTCATCACGGGCACCATCAACCTTGAACCCCGGCCGCATGAAAAAATGACTTCCTTTGTCAACTTGACCTTTGACGCTGGCCGTCGCGCCGATTATTGAACCTGACAGGCGCCGTCAGTTTTATATGGCGCCAGCGTCAACCTCTTCGTCTGGAGTTCCCGTGAAGCACTTCGCCTTGACCGCCGCCCTGTTGGCCGGCCTTGCCTTCAGCCCCGCCGCCCTTGCCCAGGAAGTGACCGTCGCCCATGCCCAGGGTGAGACGGTGATCACCGGCGTGCCGCAAAAAGTGCTCGTCTCCGATTGGGCCGCGTTCGACAACCTGACCGCCCTTGGTGTCTCCGTTTCCGGCGTGCCCTCCTCCAATGCACCGTCCTACCTCGCCGACTCCATTCCGGCTGACGCGTTGAAGATCGGTTCGCTGCAGGAGCCCGATTTCGAGGCCATCGCCGCCTCCGAGTCGGATCTCTACATCGTCGCTGCCCGATCGCGCACCGCCTACGAAACCGCCAAGGACATCCTGCCCACCATCGATCTGACGATCGACAACAACGCCCTCCTCGAGGGCGTCAAGGGCAACATCACCAAGCTCGGCGAGATCTTCGGCAAGCAGGATGCTGCCGCCGAACTGGTCGGCAACCTCGACAGCAAGATCGCCGAAGTGAAGGCGGCCGCCGAGGGCAAGGGCACCGCGCTCGTGCTGGTCACCAATGCCGGCAATGTCGGCGTCTATGGCCCCGATTCCCGCGTTGCCTGGATCTACAACGAGATCGGCATGCCGTCGGCCATGGCCGACGTGGAAGATGGCGATCACGGTGGCGACACCGTTTCCTTCGAGTTCATCCTCGAGGTGAATCCGGACTGGCTGTTCGTCGTTGACCGCGACGCCGGCGTCGGCGAAAGCACCGGTGCCGCTGCCGCCCTGCTTGACAACGAACTGGTCAATCAGACCACTGCCGCTTCGGAAGGTCAGATCGTCTATCTCGATCCGCAGGCTGCCTACATCACCATGCACGGCTATGAAGGCCTGATGCTGTTGCTCGACCAGGTTCTCGAAGGCCTCAACGCCTGACAGCACCGTATTTTCTGACTTCTGGACCCGGCGGATATCTGCCGGGTTCTTTGCCATTCTAGCCGGCGAGACTGCCCTTCGTGCGACTGCTCCTCATCGCCATCGTCGCCACCATCGTTCTGGGCTTTGCCAGCCTGTTCGTCGGCGTCACCGACATTTCCATTTCCGGCCTGCTCGCCTCGGGTCCGGAGGACCGGCAGATGCAGGTGCTGCTGATCAGCCGCATTCCGCGTACGCTGTCGCTGATCCTTGCCGGCGCCTCCATGGCCATTGCCGGTCTTGTCATGCAGATCGTGGTGCGCAACCGCTTCGTCGAGCCCGGCACCGTCGGCACCACCGAATCCGCCCTGTTCGGCTTCCTGGTGGTGACCATGCTTGCCCCCGGCTGGCCCATCATGGGCAAGATGCTCGTTGCCGCAGCCTTTGCGCTTGCCGGCACCTTCCTGTTCCTGCGGATCATCCGCGCCATTCCCCCGCGCGAAGTTCTGCTGGTGCCGCTGGTCGGCATCATGCTCTCGGGCATAATCGGCGCGGTGACCACCTTCTTTGCCTACCGGTTCGGCTTGCTGCCCTCGCTGCTGGCTTGGGAACTCGGCGATTTTTCTGGTGTTCTGCGAGGCCGCTACGAACTGCTGTGGATCGGCCTCGGCTGCACCGTCCTCGCCTATTGGGCTGCCGACCGTTTCACCGTCGCCGGCATGGGCGAGGATTTCACCACCAATCTGGGCCTCGGCTACAATCAGGTTCTCACGCTGGGGCTGATCATTGTTGCGGTGTCCAGTGCCGTGGTGCTGGTCTCGGTCGGCATCATCCCCTTCCTGGGCCTGGTCGTCCCCAATGTCGTCAGCCTGCTGGTGGGTGATAACATGCGCCGCACCGTGCCCTGGGTCGCCGTGTCAGGCGCCGCCTTCGTGCTCGCCTGCGATATCCTTGGCCGCATCGTTCGCGCCCCCTATGAAATTCCGATCGGCGTGGTCGTCGGCGTCATCGGCAGCTTCGTGTTCCTGTATCTGCTGCTGCGCCAGAAGCGGGAGGCGGCATGAGCACGGCCGTTTCCACCGACGCCCCCGTGACCGCGCCGCGCTTCCGCCTGTCGCGCCCCGTACTCGTCCTGGTGATCCTCGGCGTCCTTGCTGCCGTGTCCGTGGTCTGCTTCATGACCCTCGGTGCCAAGGGCAGCTGGAGCTTCGTCATCCCCTTTCGCGGCCGCAAGGTCCTTGGCCTGATCCTCGTGGCCTATGCCGTCGCCGTCTCCACGGTGATGTTCCAGACCGCCACCAACAATCGCATTCTCACCCCCTCGATCATGGGCTTCGACCAGCTCTACGTGCTGCTGCAGACCTCGCTGGTGTTCTTTTTCGGCATCGGCTCGCTGGTCAGCCTCGATCCCACCATTCACTTCACCCTTGAAGTTGTGGTGATGGTGGGGTTCGCCAGCCTGTTGTTCAGTTGGCTATTCGTCTGGCAGGAGCGCAGCCTCCATTTGCTGGTGCTGGTCGGCATCGTGTTCGGCATCATGTTCCGCAGCCTGATCCTGTTCATGCAGCGCATCATGGACCCCAACGCCTTCAATGTGCTGCAGGACACCTTTTTTGCCAGCTTCTCGCGCATTGACACCCAGCACATGCTGTTTGCCTATGTGGTCACCGGCATCGTCACGGTATTCATCATCCGCATGCTGCCGGTGTTCGACGTGCTCAATCTCGGCCGTGCCAACGCCATCAATCTCGGGGTGAACTACCGCCGCAGCATCACCTCGATGCTGGTCATGATCTCGGTTCTGGTCGCCATTTCTGCCGCCCTGGTCGGGCCGGTGACCTTCTTCGGGCTTCTCGTTGCCAGCCTCGCTCACTCGCTTGTGGGCTCCAGCCGGCACAAATATGTGCTACCGGCAGCAGCACTGCTGGCCATCATCTGCCTGGTGGGCGGACAGACCATCCTCGAGCGTGTCTTCGAGTTCGATACGGCCCTGTCGATCATCATCGAGTTCCTGGGCGGCATTGTCTTCATCATGCTTGTACTGCGGAGAATGGCGCGATGATCGTCACCAGCGAAGTCACCAAGAACTACGGCAGCAGCTGTGTCGTCGACGGCGTCTCTCTCTCCTTGCCGGCCGGCGGCGTCACCGCCATCATCGGCCCCAACGGCGCCGGCAAGTCGACGCTCCTCTCCATGATCAGCCGCCTGATGGGGATGGATCGTGGCAGCGTCACCGTCGATGGGCTCGACATCACCAGGACGCCGAGCGACGTGCTCGCCCGCCGGCTGTCGATCCTGCGGCAGGACAACCATATGACCGCGCGCCTGACCGTGCGCGATCTCGTCAGCTTCGGCCGCTATCCCCATTCCAAGGGCCGCCCCACCGCCAACGACCAGCGGCACATCAACGACGCGATCAGCTATCTCGCCCTCGACGAACTGGCGGACCGTTTCCTCGACGAGCTGTCCGGCGGTCAGCGCCAGCGCGCCTTCGTTGCCATGGTGCTCTGCCAGGATACCGACTACGTGCTGCTCGACGAGCCGCTCAACAATCTCGACATGAAGCATGCCATGGGCATGATGAAGCTGCTGCGCCGCGCCGCCGACGATCTCGGCAAGACCGTCGTCCTTGTGCTGCACGACATCAACTTCGCCTCCTGGTATGCCGACACCATCGTTGCCATGAAGCACGGCAAGGTCGCCGCCCAGGGGCCGGTCAAGGAGATGATCCGCCCCGAAGTCCTCGGCCCCATCTACGAGATGGACATCAAGGTCCACGAAATCGGCGGCCAACTGATCAGCGTCTACTACGGCTGATCCTGCTCGAACCCTCATAGACCTCATGGTGAGCTTGTCGAACCACGAGGTCGCGGGCACCGTGTTCCCGACCTCGCCCTTCGACAGGCTCGAGATGGATTCCCGCTTCCGCGGGGATGACACCGGAGACGTTGGGCGCCGGCGAACCAAGGCTCGACGCACAGGGCTCGCATGCTATCCTCCATCCTCCCGGAGGAGCCAATGAAGCCGTCCATCTCCATCATCACCATCGGCGTCGATGACCTCGAGCGCGCCTTCGTGTTCTACCGCGCCCTGTTCGAGCTCCCCGACGAGAGTATCGGGGCAGGGGAGGATCACGTCGCCTTCTTCTTTGACGACAGGTTCAGCTTCGTTCTCTTCCCGCGCGAGCAGATCGCCCAGACGGCCGGCCTCGAAACCGCAAGGGCCGGCACCCCCGGCTTCGTGCTCAGCCACCAGGCCGAAAGCCCCGAAGCCGTGGATGATATCCTCAGCCGGGTTCTGGCCGCCGGCGGCTCCGTCATCACCCCCGGCACGCAGTCCGAATGGGGCTACTCGGCTTACTTCGCCGACACCGAGGGCAATGTCTGGGAACTGATGGCGCAGCCGGTGACGAACTAGAAGCTGCCACCGGTCTTGAAGCCCGAGTGCTTGCGCGTGCCTCTGGTGCCGCTGCGCGGGCGCGAGAACCCGCCGCCCGACGAACTGCCGCCACCTGAGGAGTTGCCGCTGCTCCAGCCGCCGCCGAAGCCGCCGCTCCGGGGCTTGCTCTTGCCGGACGAACCGCCGCCGAAGCTTGAATCCGGCCAGCTGAACCCGCCGTCGCCCCATGGGCTGCCACCGCGCTGCCGTCCATTGTCGGGCAGCCCGATGCCGCCACCCCAGTCGGTGGTGCCGGCGCTCCAGTTCTGCGAGCGCCGCCACTGGTCCCAGTATGTCGCAGCCGAGATGCCGCCGCGCAGGAAATCGTTGAGCAGGTCGCCGACCAGCTTGTCCTCGCGAAAGGTGGAGCGCGGATCATCGAACCGCTGCTTCTTGAACTCCCACTGGATGTCTTCCAGTTCGCGTCGCCGTGCCGCCAGCACCTTGAGCCGTTCGCGCTGGTCCTTTGTCTCTTCTTCTTCGGCCCGGATGCGGGAGCGGGCATCGTCGATCTGGGCAACGATAGTGTCGTCCTGCCCGGTGCGGGTCCGCCGCGCGTCGGCAAGCAAGGTCTGGATGTCCTCGCGCCCGAGCGCCGCCGCGAGTTCGCCCAGGGCACCGCCAAAGGCCGGGTCGCGACCCTCGGCCAGTTCGCTCAGCGCCTTGGCCGCCTCGTCGCGACTGTCCTCGGCCTCGACGATCTGGGCGTCGAGGGCATCGATCCGCCCCTGCGCCGCCTGCATCGTCTCGCGGATGCCCCGGCCACCCGCCGCATCGATCGCCGCGGTCTCGAGGGCGTCCAGTTCCTCCTGCGCCGTGTGTGCCAGCTCAGCCTGCCGCTCCGCGTGCTCGCGCAGCCGCAGCGGGATCTCGTTGAGCACGGCAAAGTTCGGCCGCGCCTTGTGATAGCCCACGAGGTTGGCGACCATGCCGTCGAAATAGCGGGTCAGATTGCCGGCGCGGTAATTGGCAGTGCCGTAGCCCGCCTCCCACAGATACATGAACAGCGGGTCGTCGCGGTACGGCTTGCCCTTGGCGTCCCGGTCCTGCTCGGCCTGCTGGGTCTTGCGCATCGCCTGCTCGGCTACCCCGGTCAGTTCCGCCAGCTCCGCCTGCTTGGCGGCAAACACCGGATCCTTGGCTATGCTTGCGCCCAGCCGGGCGGCCAGCGACCTCAACTCGCTCTGGTGCCGCTCATATTCTCGCAGCGCCTCGGCGCGCTCGCCCGTCAGCCG
>JAEYXQ010000045.1 GCA_023431205.1 Pseudomonadota bacterium
GCTGCGCGGCGACCTCTCCCCTCAGGGGAGAGGTGAAGTCCGCGCTCTGCCCGCAGTGCGGATGAAAGGCCTACTCCCCCCGCTTCGCTGCCCTCAGTCTTGAAAAATACTCCACGCGCTTGCGCAGATCGCGCTCGAAGCCGCGTTCCACCGGCTCGTAGAATTTCTGGCGGCCGAGCTTTTCAGGGAAATACTCCTGGCCCGAGAAGGCCTCGGGCGTGTCGTGGTCGTAGATATAGCCGTCGCCATAGCCCTGCCCCTTCATCAGCTTGGTGGGGGCGTTGAGGATAGCCATGGGTGGCATGGGGGAGCCCGTCGACTTGGCAAGGCTCATCGCAGCCTTGAAGGCGGTGTAGACGGCGTTGGATTTGGGCGCGAGCGCCAGGTAGACGACGACTTCGGCCAGCGCCAGTTCCCCTTCCGGCGAGCCGAGCATCTGGTAGGCGTCGCGTCCGGCAATGGCGAGCGGCAGCGCCTGCGGATCGGCAAGGCCGATGTCCTCGGAGGCCATGCGGATCAGCCGACGGGCGAGAAACAGCGGGTCCTCGCCGGCATCGAGCATGCGTGCGAAATAGTAGAGCGCGGCATCGGGATCGGACCCGCGGATGGTCTTGTGCAGGGCCGAGATGAGGTTGTAGTGCCCGTCCTGCGCCTTGTCGTAGATGGGCGCGCGACGCTGCACGACGGTGAGCAGGCTCGTGGCATCGAGCGTTTCGTCGGCTCGGGCGGAGGCCAGGATTTCCTCGACGAGGCCAAGCAGCGCCCGGCCATCGCCATCGGCGAGGGTCAGCAGGGTGCGGCGCGCTTCTTCATCGAGCGGCAGGGTGGCGCCGAGCAGCGTCTCGGCACGCACCAGAAGTTGCTCGAGGTCATCCAGCGACAGCGACTCGAAGCGCAGCACCTGCGAGCGCGACAGCAAAGCGGCGTTGAGCTCGAAGGACGGGTTCTCGGTGGTGGCGCCGACCAGCACGATGGTGCCGTCTTCCATCACCGGCAGGAAGCTGTCCTGCTGGGCGCGATTGAAGCGGTGGATCTCGTCGACGAACAGCAGCGTGCGGTGGCCGGAGAGTCGCTCGAAACGCGCCTTCTCGAACACCTTCTTGAGGTCGGCGACGCCGGAGAAGATGGCGGAGATCTGGACGAACTGGAAGTCGATCTCGTCGGCAAGAAGCCGCGCCACCGTGGTCTTGCCGGTGCCAGGCGGCCCCCAGAGCACCAGCGAGCCCAGCCGGCCGGAGGCGATCATCCGGCGCAGTGTGCCGTCAGGACCGAGCAGGTGCTGCTGGCCAATGACTTCATCCAGCGAGCGCGGCCGCAACTGGTCGGCGAGCGGGCGAGCCTTGTCGGTCTGGGCAGGATCGGCGGCGAAGAGATCGGACATGGGCGCGGTTGTAGCGCGTCGTCGTGCGCGGATCGAGTGTGAGCGTACTCCCGCAGACCTCATGCTGAGCTTGTCGAAGGACGAGGTCGCGGCCACGGTGTTACCGACCTCGTCCTTCGACAGGCTCACCATGAGGTCTATGGGTGATCGGCGCCCGCCTTAGCCGCTGACGATGCTGCGGGTCACGCGGCCATCGCGCTGAAGGATGATCTGCCAGGTGCGGACCCGCTGGGAGGCGGTGGTGGCAAAGACCCGGGCGGTATCCGTCGGCACGTCGTTGAGCGAGTGGATGATGTCGCCGACGCGCAGCCCCATCTGCTCGGCGGGGGAGCCGGGTTCGATTGCGGTGACCAGCACGCCGGTGGCGTCATAAGGCAGATCCTGCGCCTCGGCCAGGGCAGCATCGAGCTGGCGCACGGTGGTGCCGGCAAAGCGGGTGTTGCCGGTGATGGTGGCCGTCGCCTCGGGCGCTGCGGGCGGGGCCGTCTCGACCGGCAGGTTGACGGTTTCGGTGACGCCGTGCCGCTGGCGCTGAATCTGCGCCACCTCGCCGACGCGGCGGGTGGCAAGGCGGAAGTTGAACGCATTGGGATCGGCCACCGCGGTGCCGTCGACCGAGAGGATGACGTCGCCCGGCTGAAAGCCGGCGCGCGCCGCCGGCCCGTCCGGCGCGATGTCGGTGACGAGCGCGCCGGTGGGCGCGGTCATACCGAGGCTGGCGGCAATGTCGGAATTGACCGCCTGCAGCTTGGCCCCGAACCATGGACGCACGATCTCGCCGCCCGACACCCCCGCCTCCGCCACCACACGGGCCATGTTGGCTGGGATGGCAAAGCCGATTCCTACCGAGCCGCCGGATTGGGAATAGATGGCGGTGTTGATGCCGACGAGGCGAGCGTCAAGGTCGACCAGCGCTCCGCCGGAATTACCTGGGTTGATGGCCGCATCGGTCTGGATGAAGAACTCGTAATCGGACTTTTCCACTCCGGTGCGGGCGAGCGCCGAAACGATGCCGCTGGTCACAGTCTGGCCGACGCCAAACGGGTTGCCGATGGCAAGGACCAGGTCGCCGACGGCGAGCGCGTCGGAGTCCGCGAACTGGATCGCGGGAAAAGTGGTCTGGCCCGGATTGCGGACGCGGAGCACGGCAAGGTCGGTCTGGGCATCCTCGACCACGATCTCGACGTCGTATTCGCGCCCGTCGCTGAGGGCGATGCGGACGTCGGTCGCGCCTTCAATGACGTGCTGGTTGGTCAAGATCACGCCGGCGCCGTCGACGATCACGCCGGAGCCCAGGGAGCGGCTTTCGCGCGGGCGCGAGCGGAAGGTGTCGGGACCGAAGAAGCGGGAAAAGAACGGATCACTGGCGAAGGGCGAGGCGTATTGCTGCTCGATGCGGGTGGCATAGACGTTGACGACGGAGGGCGCCACCTCGCGCACCACGGGGGCGAAGCTGAGCCTGACCTGCTCCTGGCTATCGGGAACCACGCGCGCGTCGACCGGCACCGTAATCTGGTCCTGCGCCTGAGCCGGAACGGGCGGCGCGTAGGACGAGATGGCGACGGTGCCGAGGGCGCCCAGAACAACGGTGAAGGCAGCGGCGAAGAACCAGTTACGGGGCGACATCTGAACCCTCCTCCAGGGAACCCGTTGGAAACCGCGGGATTCTGTCATGAAAATGGCGTCTGCTCCGGCCAGAAAAATGACGCCAAATATTCGTTTGCGCGAGGGGGGCGACAGCCCTATATGCAGCGCTTTCCGTGACCCCCTACTCCAGCCCGAAAAGGCCAGTCGTCAATGACCACCGAGCCGAAGCATGTCCATCCGAACACGTCGGCGCTGATCGCGGCCGAAGGGCCGGATTACCCCGCCTTCCTGTTCTCGCAACGGGAACTGCACAGGGCGGTCAAGGTGTTCAAGAAGGGCTTCGATGGCCTGCTCACCTATGCCGTGAAGTGCAACCCTTCCCCGCACGTGATCAAGCAGCTGCGCGAAGAGGGGCTGACGGCGTTCGACGTCGCCTCCAACCGCGAGATGGAGCTGGTGCGTGACTACGCGCCCGGCTCGGCCATGCACTACAACAACCCGATCAAGAACAAGCGCGAGATCGAGCGCGCTTACGAAGAGTTCGGCGTTCGCAGCTTCACTATCGACCACCCGCAGCAGCTCGACCAGCTCGCCGCGGTGGTGTCGCCCAGCCGCGACATCGAGGTGACCACCCGCTTCAAGGCCGGCAAGGCGCTCAAGTCCTATGACTTCGGCATCAAGTTCGGCGTGATGGAACAGGGCGCGGCCGAGATCGTCACGGCGGTCGAGAAGATGGGCTATACGCCCAGCCTCTGCTTCCATGTCGGATCGCAGTGCGAGGATGCCTATGCCTATGAGCGGCACATCGCGGCCGCCGCCCGGATCGTGGAAGAGGCCGGCATCGAGCTCAAGCGCCTCAACATCGGCGGGGGCTATCCGGCGCCCTACCCGACCAGTGAAGCGCCGCCGATGGACTATTATTTCGAGACCATCTCCGCGGCGGTGAAAGAGCACTTCGGCAAGAACCCGCCAGAGCTGATCATCGAGCCGGGCCGGGCGCTGGTGACGTCGTCGACCTCGCTGCTGCTGCGGGTGAAGCACCAGCGTGGCGGGCAGTCGGTCTACCTCAACGATGGCGCCTATGGCGCGCTGATGGAGGTGAAGTTCATGCACTTCACCCCGCCGGTGCGGGTGTGGCGCGGGCCGCGGGTGCACGACAACAATGGCGAGTTCTCCGAATTCACCATCTGGGGCCCGACCTGCGACAGCTATGACGTGCTGCCGCAGGTGTTCACTCTGCCCGCCGACATCGACGAGGATGACTGGATCGAGTTCGGACTGATGGGCGCCTACACCCAGGCGTCGCTGACGCCGTTCAACGGCTTCGACCGCCGCAACCAGTACTGGGTGGACGAGATTTACACCGGCAAGGATCAGTCTCCCGCCGAGTGAGGCGGGCGAGACGAGATGAAATGGCCGCTCCTCGAGGGCGGCCATTTTCGTTGCGGAGGTGGTCACACGCGGCGGCCGGAGTTACACCGGTGTGCCGGCTTGCGGTGGCTTTCGTATACACTAGATAGTAGGTTACCGAACGTAACCTTTGGACACTTGCCATGACCGACTATGGGCACGAGCTGCGCTTTGGCACCTTCATCACGCCGCAGGCAAAGCAGGCCGACGACGTGGTGGCGCTGGCGCAACTGAGCGAGGCGGTGGGGCTCGACCTCGTCACCTTTCAGGATCATCCCTATCAGTCCAACTTCCTTGATACCTGGACGCTGCTGAGCTTCGTCGCCGCGCGAACCGAGCGGGTGAAGCTGGCCGGCAATGTGCTCAACCTGCCGCTCAGGCTACCGGCAGTGCTGGCCCGCGCCGCCGCGAGCCTCGACCTGCTGTCGCATGGCCGCTTTGAGTTGGGGCTCGGGTCCGGTGCCTTCTGGGACGGCATCGAGGCGATGGGCGGCACCAGGCTGACGCCTGGCGAGGCCGTCGAGGCGCTGGAAGAGGCCATGGACATCATCCGCGGCATCTGGGACGCCGGGGCGCCTGGCGGGGTGCGGGTGGACGGCAAGTACCACAGGGCCGCCGGAGCACGTCGCGGCCCCCTGCCCCAGCACCGCATCGACATCTGGCTGGGGGCCTACAAGCCGCGGATGTTGCGGCTGGTGGGACGCAAGGCCGACGGCTGGCTGCCCTCGATGAGCTACATCAAGGAGCCGACGATTGCTGAGTCGAACGCGATCATCGACGAAGCCGCGGAGAAGGCCGGGCGCAGCCCCCGCGAGATCCGGCGACTGCTGAACCTGTTCGGCAGCCGGCTGACCGATGGCGAAGACGCACGGCGGCTTGCAGACGAGATCACTGCTCTCACCCTGGAACATGGATTCTCGACCTTCATCCTGCCGGCCGATGCGCCAGAGCTGATCGAGACCTTCGGCAGGGAAGTGGCGCCGCGAGTGCGCGACAAGGTGGCGAGCGGCCGCGCCACGGCGGGCACCAGCACCGGCGCGGTGCGCAGCGCTGCTGCCATGGCGCTGCGGGTGCCCGGCATCGACTACGATCACGTGCCGACCGCCCTGACCGAGGTGACGATCGAGCCGAGCGACCACGCCTACGCCCAGCATCGCTCCACCTATATCCACCGGGGGCAACCGGGGCTGGTGCTCCGCCCGCGCAACGCCGCGGAAGTGGCGAAGGCGGTGACCTTCTCCGCCGCGCAGCAGGTGCCCGTGGCGGTGCGGAGCGGTGGACACGGAATTTCCGGGCGGGCGACCAATGACGGCGGCATCGTCATCGACGTCGGCCAACTCAATACGGTGCAACTGCTCGATCCGGTAACCGGCCGGTTCCGCGTCGGACCCGGTGCGCGCTGGGGCGAAGTGGCGGCAGCGCTCGCGCCGCACGGCCTGGGCATGAGCTCGGGGGACTATGGCGATGTGGGCGTGGGCGGGCTGGCAACGGCCGGTGGGATCGGCTGGATCTCCCGCCAGCATGGCCTGACCATCGACCATGTCGTCGCCGCCGAGGTCGTGCTGGCGGATGGCCGGCAGGTTCGTGCGGACGCCGAGAACAACCCCGACCTGTTCTGGGCCCTGCGCGGCGCCGGAGGAAATTTCGGGATCGTGACGGCGCTGGAACTGGAGGCATATCCGGTCAGCAATGTGGTGTTCGCTCAGATCACATATGACCTCAATGATGCCGAGCAGGTGATCCCCGGTTGGGCCGACAGGGTGATCGCAGCGCCGCGGGCGCTGACGAGCTTTCTCACCATGGTGCCGGCACGCAGCGGCAACCCCGCCTTCGGGCAGGCGATGATCGTCATCAATGATCCTGATCCTGCGGTCGCCGAGCCGATGCTGCAGCCCTTCCTTGATGTCGGACCCGTGCTCGGCAGCCGGGCCTATGTGATGCCCTATTCAGGGTTGATCCAGTCGCATTTCAGCGGCCATGACGGCGTGGGTGGGCTGGTATCGCATAGCGGGCTGCTGACCACCGTCACGCCGGAAATCGCCCGCGGAATGAACGACATCCTCAAGGCCAAGGCTACCGACATGATGCAGTTGCGCGCCGTGGGGGGCGCGGTGAACGAGGTGGCGCCGGATGCGACGGCCTATGCCCACCGGCACCAGAACTTCTGCCTCAATGCCGGCGGCTCCGGCTCGACCGCCAAGCGGCTGGGGTCCTTGTGGCCGGCGCTCGAGGCGCAGTTGGACGGGCTCTATCTCAGTTTTGAAACCGGCACCGACGGGTCACATCTGGAGCGGGCGTTCCCCGGCAAGACCCTGGAGCGGCTGCGGGTGCTGAAGGCGGAGTATGACCCGAAGGGGCTGTTCAACAGCAACTTCCCGATCCCGCCAGCCGATGCGGTAGCGGCAGCGGAGTAGTTGACGCGTCGGTGAACCCCTCAACCGACACTTCGCGTCGACCTCTTCCCGCAGGGGAGAGGTGAACCAGGTTCCCGTAGACCTCATCATGAGCCTGTCGAAGGACGAGGTCGCGGCCCCGGTGTTCCGACCTCGTGGTTCGACAAGCTCACCATGAGGTCTACGAGAGGACAGTAGCCGGGGCAGCGCTGGCTTGATCGGCCTTCACCACGCCCAGAGCAATGCTGCTCTCCGCCGCGGCGAGGATGGCTTCCTTGCTGCTGCGAAGCGGACGGCCGAGCAGGGCTTCGCCCTTGGTGCGGTCGAAGTGCTTTTCGTTGCCGATATCGTTGATGATCTGACGGGTCGGACCACCGAAGCGGGCGAGGACCCGGATGATCCAGTCCGGCACGATCTTCTGGGTGATGGTGCGATCCGGGTAGGCCTCGCGGAGGATCTGCCCCACTTGCGGGAACGGAGTGTAGTCACCGGCGGCAAGGTAGCGCTCGCCGGCGCTCGCCTCGTTGTGGAGCGCCGCTACATGCATGGCGGCCACGTCGCGCACGTCGACAATGGAAAAGCCGTTGCTCGGCATGGCCGGCGTCTTCCCGTTCAACAGGTCCGAGACCATGAGCAGCGAGATGCTGGCATCGTCATCAAGGGCGGGGCCGAGGATGGCGCCGGGATGAATGGTAGTGAGGGCCATGCCGTTGGCGCGAGCAAAGGTCCAAGCCGCCTGCTCGGCACGAGTCTTGCCGATGCAGTAGGCCCAGGTGAACCGCATGCTGTCGAGTTGGGTGAAGTGGCTTTCGTCATAGTCCCGCCGACCACGCTCGTGCCCATGGCCATAGGCGACGGTGGCGATGGAGGAGGTCATTACCACCCGGCGGACACCAGCCGCATGAGCATGGCGCAGCACCCGCTCCGTGCCCTCCACAGCGGGCCGGATCACGACATCGGCGTTCCTGGGCTCCTCGGCGACGATCTGCGCCGCGACGTGGCAGACGGCATCCACACCCGCCATAGCCTCACGCCAGCCAGCGTCATCCATCAGGTCAGCCTCGACATGGCTGAAGCGCGAGAGGGCCTCGCTCCCAAGTTGGTGAGTGATGGCCGCCTGGATTGCCGGCACCTTGTCCGGGCGACGGACCGTTCCGCGCACCGAGAAGCCGGCGCGGAGCAGCTCGAGCACAGTCCATTTGCCGACAAAGCCGCTGGCGCCGGTGACCAGAATAGTGCCGGTGTTCATGTGGAGTCCCCCCTGCCCGAGTACTTGGCTAGCGCCACCTCGGCACTCCCCGCAAGAGCCCGGCTGACGGAACCTCTTCACCGGAACAAAAAAGCGGCCCCGGATTGCTCCGGAGCCGCCTGAATATCAGATCGACGAAAGCGCTTACGCGGCTTCGTACTCGTCGTCCTCTCGGACCTGCACCGGGCCGGAATCCTGGCCGCGGGCATCCGGGTCACGATCGACGAACTCGATCACGGCCATCGGGGCATTGTCGCCGTAGCGGAAGCCGGCCTTGAGGATGCGGATGTAACCGCCCTGACGGTCCTGGTAGCGCGGGCCGAGCACGGCGAAGAGCTTCTGCACCTGGCCTTCATCGCGGATCTGGGCGATGGCCTGGCGGCGGGCATGCAGATCGCCGCGCTTGCCAAGGGTGATCAGCTTTTCGACGATCGGACGCAGGTCCTTCGCCTTGGGCAGGGTGGTGACGATCTGCTCGTGCTTGATCAGCGCGGCGGACATGTTCGCAAACATCGCCTTACGGTGAGAAGCGGTCCGGCTGAACTTGCGGCCTCGAGATGCGTGGCGCATGGGTAACTCCTAAAATCTTGGCAGCGCCGGATCAGTAGTGATCTTCGTAGCGCTTGGCGAGGTCATCGATGTTCTCGGGCGGCCAGTTCGGCACGTCCATCCCGAGATGAAGCCCCATCTGAGCCAGGACTTCCTTGATTTCATTGAGCGACTTGCGGCCGAAATTCGGGGTCCGCAGCATCTCGGCTTCCGTCTTCTGGAT
>JAEYXQ010000093.1 GCA_023431205.1 Pseudomonadota bacterium
ACGACAAACCATCCAGCATCGCCGCTTGCTGCACGCCAGCCTCGCCGCATAATATCAACCCAATGACGAGCAGGACTCTCCGCTAATCAAAACGCCGGTCTGGGCCAAAGCATCTGACGACGGACAGTCACTATGACGATTTCATCAATCGGGGCTGCCTGTCTGCTTTCGGTATAACGTCGGGCGTAAATGTACGCCCGAAATGGGGTCGAAAGCCGTCAAGCGGCTATGCGCCCCATTCCTGCCGTTGAACGGGGTTTCGCGATTGCCGGAAAGCCGACATTACCGATTGAACGGAGCTACGGCGAATTAGGGGTGGAATGCTGACAGGCTGCTTTGGAATGTCCGCATTACGAAAACTGACGTCTCGTATCGACGAATTCTGGAGCCAACCTGCGTTTTAGATCGACTTAATGCCGACCCGCTCCTCAAGTTTAGCTGCCGTTTCTTTACGCTCGCTGTAGCGGGAGGTCAGGTAGCCGGAAACGCCGCGATTGATCAGCGTGACCTTCACCAGCTCTTCCATGACGTCGACAACCCTGTCGTAATACGACGACGGTCTCATGCGTCCGTCGTCGTCGAACTCCTGGAAGGCCTTGGCCACCGACGACTGGTTCGGGATGGTGACCATCCGCATCCACCGGCCCAGGATACGCATCTGGTTCACGGCGTTGAAGGACTGGGACCCGCCCGACACCTGCATGACTGCCAAGGTTCTACCTTGCGTGGGGCGGATGGCGCCTCCCGGTAGCGGTATCCAGTCGATCTGCGCCTTCATCACTGCGCTCATGGCACCGTGTCGCTCGGGCGACGTCCAGACCTGCCCCTCCGACCACAGCATGGCCTCACGCAGTTCCTGCACCTTGGGGTGAGTGTCCGGTGCGTCGTTCGGCAGCGGCAAGCCGTTAGCGTGAAAGACCCGGACCTCGGCGCCGAACGCTTCGAGCAGCCGCTGCCCTTCAAGGGTCAGGAACCGGGAATAGGAGCGCTCCCGCAGCGAGCCGTAGAGCATCAGGATGCGTGGCTTGTGCTGCAGGTTCGGAGCATTGAGACGAGAGAAATCTGGAACTTCGAGAGCGGCCGGTACGACGTTGGGTAGATCAGACAAGCCGGCTCCCTTCTGCATTGATGATGACCTCGCCGTCCTCTTTGGTGAACGGGCCGATCTCAGGGTTTTCGAGGATGTCGAGCACGACCTCGGAGGGGCGGCATAGGCGCGTGCCTCTCGGGGTCACCACAAAGGGACGGTTGAGCAGGATTGGGTGTTCCGCGATCGCGTCGAGCAAATCATCGTCGGTCCTGGTGGGGTCAGCCAATCCGAGTTCATCGAAGGGTGTATCCTTCTTTCGAAGCGCCTCGCGCACAGTGAGCCCGGCATCGCGGATCAGCCGGGTGACGGTGGCCCGGTCGGGCGGGGTCTTGAGGTATTCGATCACCGCGGGCTCGACGCCGCTCTGGCGGATCATCGCCAAGGTGTTGCGAGACGTGCCGCAGTCGGGGTTGTGATAGATGGTGACGCTCATTCGGCGGCCCTCGCTTCGGTGTTGCGGCTGACGGCTGCACCGCGTTCGTACCAGCCCTTGGTGCGGTTCACGATCCAGACCACCGAGAGCATCACCGGCACTTCCACCAGCACGCCGACAACGGTGGCAAGCGCTGCGCCGGAATTGAAGCCGAACAGGCTGATGGCGGCGGCAACTGCCAGCTCGAAGAAGTTCGAGGCACCGATCAGGGCGGACGGTCCCGCAACGCAGTGCTGCTCCCCCGACACCCGGTTCAGCAGGTAGGCGAGGCCGGAGTTGAAGTAGACCTGGATCAGGATCGGCACCGCCAGCAGCAGGATGACCGTGGGCTGGGCGATGATCTGTTCGCCCTGGAAGCCGAAGAGCATGACGAGGGTCAGCAGCAATGAGGCAATGGAGATCGGCTGCAGGACTGCAAGCGCCCGGTTCATCTTGTCGATCCCGCCGTTGGCCAGCAGCCAGCGGCGGTAGAGCTGTGCGGCGATCACCGGCACGACGATATAAAGCCCGACCGAGAGCAGCAGCGTGTCCCAGGGGACGGTGATAGCGGAGAGACCGAGCAGCAGGCCGACGATGGGGGCGAAGGCTATCACCATGATGGCGTCGTTCAGCGCCACCTGCGACAGGGTGAAGTGCGGCTCGCCCCGGGTCAGGTTGGACCACACGAATACCATGGCGGTACAGGGTGCAGCGGCAAGGATGATAAGGCCGGCTATGTAGCTGTCGATCTGCGTTTCCGGCAGCAGCGGGCGGAACAGCCAGCCGATGAAAAGCCAGCCCAACAATGCCATGGAGAACGGTTTGATGGCCCAGTTGATGAACAGAGTGACGCCGATACCGCGCCAGTAGGCGCCGACCTGGCGCAGCGACATGAAGTCGATGCGCACCAGCATGGGGATGATCATCAGCCAGATCAGGACCGCCATCGGCAGGTTGACCCGCGCATATTCGAGAGCGGCCAAGCCCTCGAAGAACGAAGGCAGGAAATGGCCGGCGGCGACCCCGACAATGATGCAGATGGCGACCCAAAGGGTCAGGTAGCGTTCGAAGATGGACACGGGGTCAGGTCTTTCGGATCAGCTTGCCGTTGAGACCGGCAGACTCGGCGACGGTGTTGAAGATGGTGCCGTATTTGCGTACGTTCGTGTGCAGCAGTTCCAGCCTCTGGTCGGACTCGTCACTGTCGACCGTCAGGACGTAATCGACCGAGATGATGCGCGGCGGAGCATCCTGGCGCTTGGCCTCAAGGCTCACCTCCACCCCGCGAAGCTCGAACTTCAGCATCGGGCTGACCCGCTCGATGCCCTTGAGCATGCAGGCGGCTATCGAGGCGAGAAACAACTCGGCCGGATTGAAGGCGTCCGGGCGTCCCGCAAGGGCGGTGTCGATAACCAATTCCGCCTCCTTGCAGGTGGCGAGGCTGCCATTGGCGTCGACCCGCCTTGCGTGAACCTTGTATTCAAGCATCAGGCCGCCCCTTTGTCCGATCCGGTGGAGCCATCCATGGCGCCAATGCCTTGCAGCCTCGAGGTGAGCGACATCCGATCGATGGTCGCCAGCGGCAGGTTCATGAAGGCCGCGATGCGGTTGCGCAGGTAGCGCAAGGCGTCGTCGAACGCAGCCTCCTTCTTGAAGTCGGGGCCCTCGACTGCGGCGGGGTCTGTCCGGCATCAGCGCCCTTGGCACAGAATTGGGTTTGATCGTTAAGGAGAGTTCTGGTCTCGTCTGAGTGACGAAAGATCCAGAATGACGACGAAAACCACGAATACGAAGAAGCCTGCCGAACA
>JAEYXQ010000129.1 GCA_023431205.1 Pseudomonadota bacterium
CGAGATCTTCCTGCCCTACAACATCATCGGGGCGGCCAAGCTGGCGCGTCTGCGCGCCCTTGCAGAACGGGTCGACATCTCGGTCACAGCCGACAGCCGCGAAACCGTTGCCGGCCTGTCCGCAACCTTCGCCGATGCGGAGCGTCCGCTCACCGTACTGGTCGAATGCGACACCGGCATGGGCCGCTGCGGCGTCCAGAGCCCCGCCGCCGCGCTTGAACTGGCGCGGGTGATCGCCGCCGCCCCCGGCCTCCGTTTCGGCGGGCTGATGACCTATCCTGCAGCAGGGCAGGTCGAACAGAACGCCGCCGGGCTTGCCGAAGCCGCGGCGCTCCTCACCGCCGAGGGCCTCGCGCCCGAGATCGTCAGCAATGGCGGCACGCCCGATCTCTGGCGCGCCCATGAGGTCGCCGTCGCCACCGAGCACCGCCCGGGCACCTATATCTACATGGACCGCTCCCAGGTCGCGAGGAATGTCGGCACCTGGGCGGATTGCGCCCTGACCGTCCTTGCCACCGTCGTCAGCCGCCCCACCGGGGACCGCGCCATCATCGATGCCGGCTCCAAGGCACTGACCAGCGACACCCTTGGCCTTGCCGGTTTCGGCCTGATCGAAGCCTATCCCGAGGCGGTGATCACCGGCCTCAGCGAAGAGCACGGCACCATTGACCTCTCGCGCTGCACGGAGAAGCCCAGGATCGGCGACATCGTCCGCATCATCCCCAACCATGCCTGCGTGGTGTCCAACCTCTTCGATCGGGTGCACCTGATCTCGAACGAGCAACTCGTCGAAACCGTCGAGGTGGCGGCGCGCGGTCGCGTCGATTAGGCTCTCCCCAAACGGAGGAGAACACCCATGCCCGATCTTCTGGTCCGGCTCTATGACCTGCCGCAGGCCTTCGCCAACGAGCAGCGCGTCTTTGCCGCCGGCATCACCGTGCGCCGCGCTATCGCACCGGAGGCCCATGTCATCTGTGAATGGATCGGCCGCCATTTTAGTCAGGGCTGGGTCAGCGAGGCACAGACGGCCTTGGCCCAGTCGCCGGTCACCCTATGGGTCGCTCATCGCAACCAGCGCATACTCGGCTTCGCCTGCCACGACGCCACCGCAAAGGGCTTCTTCGGTCCCACCGGCGTTGACGAGACCGAGCGCGGCAAGGGTATCGGCGAGGCCCTGTTGATCGCCACCCTCAAGGGCATGCGGGAAGCCGGCTACGCCTACGCCGTCATCGGCGGCGCCGGCCCGGTCGCCTTCTACCAGAAGCGCCTCGACGCCATGCCCATCCCCGGCAGCGAACCGGGCATCTACAAGGACATGCTCAAGGGCGAAGCGGACTGAGGAGTCGCTGTTCTACCCTCCCTCCCCCTTGCGGGGAGGGCCGGGGAGGGGGCCTCCGGCTCCTCCCCGACTGCCCGCCAACACCTTGGTCCCAGTACACACTGAACCCTCCCCCTGCGCCTCCCTTCCCCCAATTGGGAGGGACCGAGGGTAGGGTGGAGCCTCAGACTCGATGCCGGCAATCCCCCGCACCTTCTTCGACCGCCCTGTCCTCGACGTCGCCCGCGACTTGATCGGTGCCACTCTTCTGGTCGACGGCGTTGGCGGCCCTTTGGTCGAAGTGGAAGCCTATGACGACACCGACCCGGCTTCGCACAGCTTCCGCGGCCCCACCGCCCGCAATGCCGCGATGTTCGGGCCTGCGGGCCACGCCTATGTTTACAAGATCTACGGCATTCACTGGTGCCTGAACTTTGTGTGCCGTCCTGGCAGCGCGGTCCTGATCCGCGCCCTTGTACCCACGCACGGCCTCGATCAGATGCGCGAACGCCGTGGCGGGCTACCCGATCGCCAGCTTTGTTCCGGCCCCGGCAAGCTCTGCCAGGCGCTGGCCATCGACCGCCGCCACGACCATCTGCCGCTCGACCAGGCGCCGTTCACCCTGCTCGCGGCTGACTGCGACCACCCCATCCTCACCGGTCCTCGCATCGGCATCACCAAGGGTGCCGACACCCCCTGGCGTTTCGCGGTTCAAGGCTCCCCCTTCCTCAGCCGTCCGATGAAGGGCTGAGCCCCGCCGCTCAGGGCTCTCCCTCCTTCGTCCCTTTCCCCTGAGGGGAGGGCCAGGGTGAGGGGTTCAACACACGCAGTACCCGGAACCACTCCCCAGCGGAGCCGTTGCCCACGCACGAGACCGGTGCGCGTCAACCGGACGCGGCGGCATAGGGAACGGGGATGGTTTTTCCGGTTTCCCGCCCCGGCCAACGAAGCGGCAGCCGAGCCCTTATCCCGCCCGCACCGGTCTCACCCCATCACAGCGAGGCCTCCATGTCCGGCGACGACAGCAACAAGATAAATCCGCCCCAGCATCAGGACCACCAGCCCGGTCGCGAGACCGAGATGCACCCCAAGCCCGACTACATGCCGAAGTTCCCGGGCAATGGCCGCCTCAAGGACAAGGTGGCGATCATCACCGGCGGTGATTCCGGTATCGGCCGCGCCTGCGCCGTGCTCTTCGCCCGCGAGGGTGCGGAGGTCGCCATCGTCTATCTGGAAGAAACCGAGGACGCCAAGATCACCGCCGACGCCATCAAGGCAGAAGGCAAGGAGTCGCTGCTGATCCGCGGCGACGTCGCCGACAAGACCTTCTGCGACAACGTCGTCGGCAAGGTGGTCGAACAGTTCGGCAAGCTCGACGTCCTCGTCAACAACGCCGCCGAGCAGCACGTTCAGCAGGACCTGACCGACATCACTCCCGAACAGTTGGCAAAGACCTTCGAAACTAATCTGTTCGGCTATTTCTACATGACTCAGGCCGCCCTGCCGCACCTCGAGGAGGGCGCTTCCATCGTCAACACCACCTCGGTCACCGCCTATCGCGGATCGCCCACCCTGATCGACTATTCCGCCACCAAGGGCGCCATCGTCGCCTTCACCCGCTCGCTCTCCGGCAGCCTCGCCGAGAAGGGCATCCGCGTGAATGCCGTCGCCCCGGGCCCGATCTGGACGCCGCTGATCCCGGCAACCTTCCCGCCCGAAAAGGTCGCCGAGTTCGGTGCCTCCCAGCCGCTGAAGCGCCCCGGCCAGCCCAACGAGGTCGCCACCTGCCACCTCTTCCTAGCCTGCGACGAAAGCTCCTACCTTTCCGGCCAGGTGCTCCATCCCAATGGCGGCGAAATCATCGGCGGCTAGGGATGCCATCTTTCGTAGCCCTCATCCTGATCTGGTCGAAGGACGAGGTCGCGGCCAGTGTGTTAACTTCCCGGTAATAGGCATTGCGGCTCACCCCGACCCATGATTCAACCCGTGGGGTGAGCCTCCACGACTTCACCACCGACCTTTTTGCTCCACCGCCGCCCAAGGCGCGCGCGCCGCTCGACGTGTTGCGCGACGTCTTCGGCCACAAGAGCTTTCGCGGCCAGCAGGCCGACGTCATCGACCATGTGGTCGGCGGCGGGGACGCCGTGGTGCTGTTCCCCACCGGCGTCGGCAAGTCGATGTGCTTCCAGATTCCGGCGATCTGCCGCCCCGGCGTCGGCATCGTCGTTTCGCCGCTGATCGCGCTGATGCGCGACCAGGTCGAGGCCCTGCGGCAGGCCGGCGTCCGCGCCGCCGCGCTCAATTCCTCGCTCACCCCCGAAGAATCGCAGGAGGTCCGCCGACAGCTCCGCCGCGGCGAACTCGACCTGCTCTATGTCGCCCCCGAGCGCGTCGCGACGCCCGGCTTTGCCAAGATGCTCGGCGATTGCGAGATCGCCCTCTTTGCCATCGACGAAGCGCATTGCGTGTCCCAATGGGGCCACGATTTCCGCCCCGAATATCGCGAGCTGATCCACCTAGTGGAACTGTTCCCGGGCGTGCCGCGCATTGCCCTCACCGCAACCGCCGATCCCACCACCCGCGAAGATATCATCGAGCGCCTCGGCCTCGAACAGGCGCGCGTCTTCACCACCAGCTTCGACCGCCCCAACATCAGCTATTCCATTGTCGAGCGCGACAAGCCGCGCGAGCAGTTGCTGAGCTTCCTGGCCGGTCACAAGGGCGCCTCCGGCATCGTCTACTGCCTCTCCCGCGCCAAGGTGGAAGATCTGGCCGAATGGCTGAGCGGCAAGGGCGTCAGGGCGCTGCCCTACCATGCCGGCATGCCGGCCGACCTGCGCAGCCGCAACCAGGACGCCTTCCTCAAGGACGAAGGGCTCTGCCTCGTCGCCACCGTCGCCTTCGGCATGGGCATCGACAAGCCCGATGTACGCTACGTCGCCCACATGGACCTGCCGTCCTCGATCGAGGCCTACTACCAGGAAACCGGCCGCGCCGGCCGCGACGGCCAGCCCGCCGAAGCCTGGATGAGCTACGGCATGGCCGACGTGGTCCAGCGCCGCCGCATGATCGACGAGGGCAACGCCCCCGACGAGGTCAAGCGCCTCGAGCACGCCAAGCTCAACGCCCTGCTCGGCGTCTGCGAAACCGCCGAATGCCGCCGCCAGGCCATCCTGCGCCACTTCGGCGAAGCTCATCCCGGCGGCTGCAACAATTGCGACACCTGCACCGCCCCGGTCGAATCCTGGGACGGCACCGAGGCGGCCATCAAGGTCATGGCCGCCATCTACCGCACCGGCCAGCGCTTCGGCGCCGCCCACATCATCGACGTGCTCGTCGGCAAGGAAACCGAAAAGGTCACCCGCTTCGGCCACTACAACCAGCCGGTCTTCGGCCAGGGCCGCGAGCTCGATGCCAAGGCCTGGCAGTCGGTGCTGCGCCAGCTTGCCGCCTCCGGCCTTGTTCTCACCGACCACCAGAACCACGGCGCGCTGATGCTGGGGGAGGGCGCCCGCGCCGTGTTCAAGCGCGAAAAGTCCGTCACCCTGCGCAAGGACCGCCCCAAGCGCGCCGTCGAGACCCGCCAGCGGCTGCGGAACGCCACCGAGGTTCCGGCTCACGCACAGCCGCTGTTCGACGCGCTCCGCGAAGAGCGCACCCGGCTCGCCAGGCAGCAGGGCGTGCCGCCCTACGTCATCTTCCATGACTCCACGCTAAAGGCCATGGCCCTCGCCCAGCCGCGCCATCCTCACGACCTCCTGAACCTGCCCGGCGTCGGCCAGGGCAAGCTCGATCGCTACGGCGCCGCCTTCCTCAAGGTGCTGCAGGGGTTCGTCGGTTGACCCCGCCGCGCGCGCCGCACTCCCCTTCTCCCCTTGCGCGAGAAGGGGCCCCGAAGGGGCCGATGAGGGGTGCCTTCCCGTGACCGCCGAGCCCGCCCCCACCCCCAGCCGTCCCCGCCTCCCGGCAATCGACATCGCCCGCGGCGTCGCCATCATCGCCATGGTGG
>JAEYXQ010000172.1 GCA_023431205.1 Pseudomonadota bacterium
CCGAATACCTGGTCAACTCCGACCAGATCCAGATCAAGGTCGCCCAGGGTGCCAAGCCCGGCGAGGGCGGCCAGCTGCCCGGTCACAAGGTCGACTGGATCGTCGCCAAGACCCGTCACTCGACCCCTGGCGTCGGCCTCATTTCCCCGCCGCCGCACCACGACATCTACTCGATCGAGGATCTCGCCCAGCTCATTTACGATCTCAAGAACGTCAATGAGCAGGCCGATATTTCGGTGAAGCTGGTGTCCGAAGTGGGCGTCGGCACGGTGGCGGCCGGCGTCGCCAAGGCCCGCGCCGACCACATCACCATCTCCGGCTACGACGGCGGCACCGGCGCTTCGCCGCTGACCTCGCTCAAGCATGCCGGTGGTCCGTGGGAGATCGGCCTTGCCGAAACCCACCAGACGCTGGTGCTGAACCGCCTGCGCAGCCGCGTCCGCCTGCAGGTCGATGGCGGTCTAAAGACCGGCCGTGATGTGCTGGTCGGTGCCCTGCTCGGTGCCGACGAGTTCGGCTTCTCGACCGCGCCGCTGATTGCGGCCGGTTGCATCATGATGCGCAAGTGCCATCTCAACACCTGCCCGGTTGGCGTCGCCACCCAGGATCCGGTGCTGCGCAAGCGCTTCAAGGGCACGCCCGAGCACGTCATCAACTACTTCTTCTTTGTCGCCGAGGAACTGCGCGGGCTGATGGCCTCGCTCGGTGCCCGCACGCTCAACGAACTGATCGGCCGCTCGGACCTGCTGGACCAGCGCCGCGCTGTCGATCACTGGAAGAGCGGCGGCATCGATCTCTCCAGGGTCATCTACAAGCCCGAGCCCCTCGGTGGCGACACGCTCTACCACTCCGAGACGCAGGATCATCACCTCGAATCCGTGCTCGACCGCAAGCTGGTCGAGCTGGCCCGGCCCGCCCTCGAAAACGGCACCCCGGTGCAGATCGAGCTGCCGATCCGCTCGCGCGACCGTTCGGCCGGGGCCATGCTCTCCGGTGCGCTGGCCAGGCGCTACGGCCACGAGGGCCTTCCTGACGATACCGTCGCCATCACCCTGCGCGGCACCGCCGGTCAGGCCTTCGGCGCCTTCCTTGCCAAGGGCATCTCGATCGACATGATCGGCGACGCCAACGACTATGTCGGCAAGGGCCTCTCGGGTGGCCGCATCGTCGTGCGTCCGTCCGAAAAGGTCGGCATCGTCCCGGAGAAGTCGATCATCGTCGGCAATACCGTGCTCTACGGCGCCATCTCCGGCGAGTGCTACTTCCGCGGCGTCGCCGGCGAGCGCTTCGCCGTCCGCAACTCCGGCGCCATCGCCGTAGTCGAGGGCACGGGTGACCATGGCTGCGAGTACATGACCGGCGGCGTTGTCGTCGTCATCGGCTCCACCGGCCGCAACTTTGCGGCGGGCATGTCGGGCGGTGTCGCCTATGTGCTCGACGAGGACGGCACCTTCCGCTCCCGCTGCAACCTCGCCATGGTCGATCTCGAGCCCGTGCACGAGGAAGAAGAGCTCATGCGCAAGCTCCACCACCATGGTGGGGACCTGGAATGGCACGGTCGCGTCGACATTTCAGGCGACATGACCAGGCACGACGACGAGCGACTGCACCAGCTCATTTCCAATCACCTGCACTACACCGGCTCCAGCCGGGCCCGGCAGGTGCTGGAGAACTGGACCGAGATGCGCCCCAAGTTCGTCAAGGTCATGCCCGTCGAGTACCGCCGCGCCATCCAGGAGATGGAAAAGAAGCGCGCCGGCGGCGCCACCGTGATGGCGGCGGAATGATCATGCCCCGGATCACCCCCCTCCCACCCTCCCCCGCAAGGGGGAAGGTGCCGCACCGCGTGCGGGACGAAATCGTGTGCCGGCCACAATTTGGCGAGTGGCAACACGCCACCAGCCTCACCGCAGTCACCCTACCCCTTGCGGGGAGGGGAGCGAAGCTTGGCCCGCAGGGCCTTAGCGCAGCTAGGGAGGGGGTACTCTGCGCTCCCGCCTGGTGCGGAGCCCACCCATGACCATCCAGCTCTATGGCAACCTTGGGTCGGGCAACTGCCTCAAGGTCAAGCTCATCGCCGATGCCACCGGCACGCCGTTCGTCCTGCACCAGCTCGGGCTCCGCTCGGGCGACACCGCCACGCCCGAGTTCCTCAAGCTCAACCCGGCCGGGCAGATGCCGGTGGTCGTCCTCGATGACGGTCGCCCGCTGGCCCAATCGAACGCCATCCTGCGCTATCTGGCGCAGGGCTCGCGCTTCATCCCGACTGACCGCTACGAGGCGGCCAAGGTCGACGAATGGCTGTTCTGGGAGCAGTACAGCCACGAGCCCACCGTTGCCGTCGCTCGCGCGCGGGTCGTCTATGACGGCCAGTCGGTGGCCGAGCTCGATCCCAACCTGGTAGCGCGCGGCAACAAGGCGCTGGACCTGATGGAACAGCACCTCACCGGTCGCACCTGGCTTGTCGGCGACAGCATCACCATCGCCGACATTGCGCTCCTGCCCTATACGCGCGAAGCCTCCGAAGGGGGCTTCGATCTCGGCAGCCGTCCCGCGCTTCGACGCTGGATCGCCGCTTCGGAACATGAACTTGGACTTCCTGCCTTTGCGGCAGACCAGAAGGAGAATGGCCATGGGTAAGGTCACAGGCTTTCTCGAGATCGAACGCGAGGAGCCGCGCTACGAGCCGGCATCCGACCGCATCCGCCACTTCGGCGAGTTCACCATCCCGATGTCGGAAGGACGCGTCGCCGACCAGGCCGCGCGCTGCATGGATTGCGGCATTCCCTTCTGCCACGGCGACACCGGTTGCCCCGTCCACAACCAGATCCCCGACTGGAACGACCTCGTCTATCACGGCGATTGGGAAGAAGCGGCGCGAAATCTCCATTCCACCAACAACTTCCCCGAGTTCACCGGCCGCATCTGCCCCGCCCCCTGCGAGGAAGCCTGCACCCTCAACCTCGAGGACGTGCCGGTCGCCATCAAGACCGTGGAACAGGCGATCGCCGACCGCGCCATCCGCAGCGGCTGGATCAAGCCGCAGCCGGCCGCGATCAGGACCGGCAAGTCGGTCGGCATCGTCGGTGCCGGCCCGGCCGGTCTCGCCGCTGCCCAGCAGCTCGCCCGCGCCGGTCACGAGGTCCATGTCTATGAGCGCGAGCCCCGGGCCGGTGGCCTGCTCCGCTACGGCATCCCCGACTTCAAAATGGAAAAGCAGCACATCGACTTCCGCGTGTCGCAGATGGAAGCCGAAGGCGTGCAATTCCACTACGGAACCAATGTCGGCGGTAACGTAATGCTGTCGGTACTTCGCGAAAGGCATGACGCGCTGCTGCTGACCGGTGGCGCCGAAAAGCCCCGTCCGGTCGATGCCGAAGGGGTCGACCTCAACGGCGTCCACTTCGCCATGCCGTTCCTCGTCCAGCAGAACCGCCGCGTCGGTGGCGAGGATGTCTCGGGCGAAGTCCAGCTCTCCGCCGCCGGCAAGCATGTGGTGGTGGTGGGCGGTGGCGACACCGCAAGTGACTGCGTCGGCACGTCTTTCCGCCAGGGCGCGATCGCCGTCACCCAGCTCGACGTTCGCCCGATGCCGCCCGAGCTCGAGAACAAGCTGACCAACTGGCCCAATTGGGCGGTCAAGATGCGCACCTCGTCCTCGCAGGCCGAAGGCGCCATCCGCGAGTTCTCCGCGGGCACCATGAAGATCATCGGCAACAGCAAGGGTCAGGTCACCGGCGTCGAATGCGCCCGCGTCGACCGGAAGCGCCAGCCGATCCCCGGCACCGAGTTCGTCATCAAGGCTGATCTCGTCCTGCTCGCCATCGGCTTTGCCGGCCCCGTGCAGGATGGCATGCTGACCGAGCTCGGCGCCGATTTCGACAGGCGCGGCAACCTGTTCGCCGACACGATGAGCTACCGGACCACCGTCCCCGGCGTCTATGCCGCCGGCGACATGCGCCGCGGCCAGTCGCTGGTCGTCTGGGCCATCCGCGAAGGCCGACAGGCCGCCCGCTCGATCGACCTCGACCTCATGGGCCACACCGCCCTGCCGCGCTGAGCCTGGGGAGCGCCACGCTTCCCATCCCACCAGGGGTCTCCCTCGGGCTTGACACGAGGGAGACGGCCAGAACTCACTCCACAAAAATCCCCGCCTCGATCGCTGCTTCCATGAAGGCGAGCCATGCCGGATCCGGGTCCGCGCCTTCCATGGCATCGAGGCAAAGACTGCTGGCAACTTTGTGCTTGTCGCCGCGCTCGCCGGGCCACTCCATGAGCAGGATGTTGCGCGCCTCGACCGGCGTGGTGATCGTCTGGTTTTCCCCGTTGAGCCGGATGGTGAGCGGACGGGAGAAGGCGTGGATGGCGTCGAGCATGTAAGTTCCTCGGGATTGCTCCCGGCAACGGACCTGCCACCATTGCGGTTCCGTGCTAGCGTCACCGGCGAATCCCGGAACCTGCCCATGACCAAGCCGCCCTACGTCGTCGACGAACTGATCTCCGCCAAGGCCATCGCCGCCCGCGTCGAGGCTCTCGCCAAGGACATCTCCGCCTATTTCTCCGACACCGACAAGCTGGTGGTCGTCGGCCTGCTGCGCGGCTCATTCATCTTCATCGCCGACCTCGTGCGCGAACTCGATCTGCCGGTCGAAGTCGATTTCCTCGAAGCTTCCTCCTATGGCGACGCCATGGAGTCGAGCCGTGAGGTCCGCATCCTCAAGGATCTGCGCGGCGAGATCGCCGGCCGCGACGTCCTGGTGGTGGAAGACATCATCGACACCGGCCACACCCTCAAGCACGTGCTCGAAATCCTCGCGACGCGCCATCCGGCGCGCATGGAGGTCTGTGCCCTGCTCAACAAGCCGAGCCGCCGCGAGACCGACGTTGCCGCCCGCTGGATCGGCTTCGACATTCCCGACGAGTTCGTCGTCGGCTATGGCATCGACTACGCTCAGCGCAATCGCAACCTGCCCCATATCGGCGCCGTCCGCTTCATCGAATAGCGCCCGTTGCCTTACGTCGTCCCTTCGGCTATAGCGCCGCCACGGTCTGCAGTTCACCGAGGCGTTGCCGCTCCCCTTGGGAGAGCTAAACCTGCATCTGACTGAACCGATTGTGACCCCGCTCGCGGGTGGCTGATCGTCAAGCCGGCAACCGACGAAGCGTCGCTCTGACGCCATTGGCACCCCGTGAGGCTGTCATGTCGAAACTCCACATTCCCTTTGTCGTCGCCGACCTGTCCGGTCTGGCCAAGTCCCTGCGCGCCCAGCTTGCGGCGCTCGACCACCCGCCAACCCATGCCGAGATGCTCAACATCCTCGCCAGGGGTGCCGGCTTTGGCAACATCCAGCACCTGCGCGCCGATGCCGAAGCCGCCGATCGCCTGTCCGCCACCCCGCCGGAACATCCGGTCGATCACGCCCGCCTCGAAAAGGTCCTCCGCCACTTCGACGCCGAGGGCCGCATGGTGCGCTGGCCCGGCCGCACCAATCACCAGGATATCTGCGTCTGGGCGATCTGGGCCGCCATTCCAGCCGACACCCGGCTCAGCGAAGCCGAGATCAACCGGATCATCATCGACGCCCACACCTTCGGTGATCACGCCATTCTCCGCCGCCTGATGGTGGATATGGGACTCCTTGTCCGCACGCCCGACGGGCGCATCTACCGCCGTGTCGAAAAGAAGCCCCCACCGGACGCGGCCGCCCTGATCGCCGCCGTCACCCAGCGCCGCGCGGGCTGAGTGCTATAGAGCGCCGGCGTTCGCCGGCTCGGCGTCATCATTGGCTGGGTCGATGCCGACTCCAAAGGCATCGGCCCGCCCGACCGGCGCCGTCACCAGCTGTTCAAGGCTGAATGGCGCTGTCTCGGGCGGCGGCAGCGCTGCAGCACTGACGAGGTCACCCGCCCGCGCCGGCGCCCGGCTGATCGGGATCACCGCGCCCGCCACTTCCAGCAGCCGCGTCTGCCCAAGCCCTTGGTAGGGCGGCCGCATCATGCTGGCCGCCTCCGTGCCCGCGAGCGGATCGGCCACCGCGATGGTCACCGCCCCGCCGCGGTAGAAGGTCCGCAGGCTCTGGCTGATATAGAAGGCCAGCTTGTCGGCGCCGGCCGCCGCGAAGTGGATGCCGTCGTCCTTGCGCATGCGCGCATTCTGCCCGTTCACGTCGGGGCCGTAGGAGGCGTACTGCCCGTCCTCGCCGACAAAGCGCTCGTAGATGTCGACATATTCCGCCCCGCCGGCAAAACTCGCCATCTTCTGCAGATTGCTGATCTGGCTGATTGCCGCCGAGTATTCCGATTTCGACATCGGTGGCAGCCCGACCCAGATCACCGGCTTGCGCGCCGCCCGCAACTTGTTGAGAAAGCTCGCGATACGCCCCTGGTAGGCGGCATTCCACTCTGTGGTCAGCGGAGAGAGCGTCTGCCCGTTGCCGCGCAGTTCCTGGCGGTCGTTGATGCCGATGATCACCACCGCCACGTCAAAACTGTCTTCCGCAATGGCTTCCTCGATCGCCGTATTCCAGTCGAAGAAGTCGTCGCGAACGAACCCGGACGAACTCACTCCCTGGTCGATCACCACCAGGTTGGGATCCTCGGCATAGAACCGCTCCAGCGCCCGGCTGAGGTCTATGGCAAGGGAATCCCCGAACACTGCGAGGCGGGTGGCGTTTTCGGCCTTCTCCACCTCCGGCTTGGGCGGGGGCAGGCTGGGCGCCGGCGCTGGCGCCGATTGCTGCCGCGGTTGCTGTTGTTGCTGTCGCTGCGGCTGCGGCGCCTGCTCCACCGGTTGGGCTGCCGGCTCCTCGCCGAACAGCAGGTCGAACAGGGTCCGCCGCTTCTGCTGCTGCGCAACAATCACAGTGCCGTCGCTCTGGGCGAAAACGGGCGCCACGTCCACGAAGACGAACAGGCCGATCACGATGGCAATCGCAAAGCGCAACATGCCGGTTTCATAGCAGAGCGGCAGCCGCCGGACCATCGCCTCGCCCGCCCGTTACTGCGTTGCGGCAACCAGCGCGTCATGGGCAGCGCGGGTAATGAACCCGTCGGCCACCTCGCCGCGCGTTGCCTGGAAGCGCGCATAGGCCTCCTGGGTGATCGGCCCCAGTCGCCCATCGACGTCACCTTTGTAGAGTCCGAGCCGCGCCAGCGCCGCTTGGATCGCCCGCCTCTGCTCGAGATTGGGAAAAGCCGTCCCCCGCGGCCAGTCATCCGCGAACGAGCCCCCGCCCTTCAGCCGGTCTGTCAGGTGCGCCACGCTCATCGCGTAGCTGTCGGAGAAATTGTAGCCCTTCAGCACCAGGTAGTTCTGCGTCATCAGGAATTTCGGCCCGTCCTTGCCGGCCGGGACATAAAGAAACACCGGCAGGTTGGGGTCGCCGAACTGCCGCCCCGCCACCCGGCTGACCCCGCGCTCGGCAAAGAACGACACCGGCCGCATCTCGGTCCGCGTCGCCAGCAGGTAGTCGAAGCCCTCCGGCACGACCACCTCCATGCCCCAGTCGATACCGGGCTGGTAGCCAAGGGCGCGCAGGTACTTGGCGCTGGTCGCGAGCGCATCCGCCAAGGAGGCATGGAGGTTCACCCGCCCGTCCCCGTCGCCATCGGTCCCATGCCCCTGCACGTTGGCGGGGTTCACCTGCAGGTGGCCGATCGCGCCCGCCCAGGAGCCGACCAGTTGCTCCGGCGCCAGCCCGGACCGCTCCAGCATCAGCAGTGCTGCGATCAGGTCCTTCTCGTCGTCGGCGAGGCGCGACCGCCGCTGATGCACCACCGTCGCCAGCGACCGGATGATCGGCCGGATCAGCCGCTCATTGCCCAGCACGGTGCCATAGTCGGTCTCGATCCCCCAGATGGCGCCGAGCAGGTAGGGGTCGACGCCGAAGGTTTGCCCCACACTCTCGAACAGCGACTGGTTGCGGGCAATCGCCGCCCGTCCCCGTTCGATCCGCGATGCCGTCACCCGCCCCTCGAGATATTCCCAGATCGGCGTGGTGAACTCGGGCTGACCCGTCACCAGATTCGGCACGTTCGGATCGGGCGTGAGCCCGACCATCGCCCGGTCATAGGTTGCCGCCGATACCCCCGCAGCGAGCGCCTTGGCGCGGAACCCCGCCACGAACGCGTCGAAGGATTCGACCGGCTGCGCCGCCACCGGCGCCGCGAGGGCCAGGAAAAACAGCAGGAGCCAGGCCGATACCCGCATCAGCGGTTGCGGGTCATCAGGTGCCGCTCCCAGTCATAGGCATGCCGCACGATTTCGTTGAGGTCGTCATGCTCCGGCACCCAGCCGAGCAGCCTGCGCACCTTCTCGCCAGTGGCGGTGATCGAAGCCGGATCCCCCGCCCGTCGCGGCGCCTCGTCGGCGCGGAAGTTCACGCCCGACACCTGCCGCACCGTGTCCACCACCTGCCGCACGGAATATCCCTGCCCGTAGGCGCAGTTCAGCGTGGTGCTGTCCCCGCCGCCGCGCAGATGCTTCAGCAGCAGCGCGTGGGCGGCGATCAGGTCGGTGACGTGGATATAGTCGCGCACGCAGGTGCCGTCGGGCGTCTCGTAGTCGGTGCCGAAAATGTCCATTTTCTCGCGCTGCCCGAGCGCAGTCTGGCAGGCGACCTTGATCAGGTGCGTGGCCAGCGGCGTTGATTGCCCGCTGCGCTTGCCCGGGTCGGCGCCGGCGACGTTGAAATAGCGCAGCACACCATAGGTGATGGGGTGCGCCGCCGCCACGTCCTGCAGCATCCACTCGGTCATCAGCTTCGAGCGGCCATAGGGCGACATCGGGTTGAGCGGCGTCTCCTCGACCACCGGCGCCAGCCCGGTCATGCCATAGACTGCGGCCGTCGAGGAAAAGATGAAATGCTTGACCCCGCCGGCCACCGCCGCTTCGATCAGGTTGCGCGAGGTGGCGGTGTTGTTGCCGTAGTATTTCAGCGGGTTGGTCACCGACTCCGGCACCACGATCGAGCCGGCGAAATGAACGATTTCGCTGATGCCGTATTTCTCGATCAGCCCGCGCACGAAGCCGACGTCACCGGCATCGCCCTGCTCGAAGCGGGCGCGACCGTCGATGGCCCAGTCGAAGCCGGTCACCAGATTGTCGAGGACAACTACGTCTTCGCCGGCATCAGCGAGGTTCAGAACCATGTGGCTGCCGATATAGCCGGCACCGCCGGTCACCAGGACGGCCATGTGTTAACCCCTAACCAAACAATACGATTTTGACCTGATGCTATGATCTGTGTGTTGAGATAGCATTAGAGCGATAACACGGAGCAATGATTTGCCGAAGCGCGTTCGCACTGCGGTCTTCCCTGTTGCGGGTCTTGGCACCCGCTTTCTCCCCGCCACCAAGGCAATGCCCAAGGAGATGCTGACGGTCGTCGACCGGCCGCTGATCCAGTACGCCGTCGATGAGGCGCGCGAGGCCGGGATCGAGCACTTCGTCTTCGTCACCGGACGGAACAAGGGTGTCATCGAGGATCACTTCGACCGCCAGTTCGAACTGGAAACCACGCTGGAGACCCGCGGCAAGGAAGCCGCCCTTGCCGAACTGCGCAAGGAACTGCCGTCCGCCGGCCGCACCAGCTTCACCCGCCAGCAGGAGCCCCTGGGCCTCGGCCACGCCGTCTGGTGTGCGCGCGACATCGTTGGCGACAATCCCTTCGCGCTGCTCTTGCCCGACATGGTGTTCCGCGCCCAGCCGGGCGTGCTCAAGCAGATGATGGAGGCCTACGAGGAAACCGGCGGCAACATCGTCGGCGTCGAGGAGTGCGACCCCAGCGAAGTGTCGAGCTACGGCATCGTCGAGCGCGGCGAAGGCTCCGACAAGGGCTTCAGCATCACCGGCATGGTGGAAAAGCCCAAGGTCGGCGAAGCGCCGTCCAACCTCTTCATTTCCGGCCGCTATATCCTCCAGCCCGAGATCTTCACCCTGCTCAGCGAGCAGGAAAAGGGCGCCGGCGGCGAGATCCAGATCACCGATTCCATGCAGGCGCTGATGAAGCAGCAGCCCTTCACCGGCGTGAAATACGACGGCAAGGTCTTCGACTGCGGCTCCAAGCTCGGCTTCCTCACCGCCAACGTCGTCTTCGCGCTCGACCGCGACGACATCCGACCCGGCTTCCTCGCCGAATTGCGCAAGCTCGATCTCAGCGAGCGGCTCTAGCGGCTGAGGGTCACGCCCAGCGTGACGCGGTGCGCCTCCTGCAGGCCGTCGCTGGTGGTGACGGCCTGTGAGTAGGAGTAGTCCGCCCCGATCGCGGTATGGGCGTTGATCTTGTAGTCCGCCCCGGCGCCAAGGCTGTAGCCGGTCTCGGTGTTGCCGGTCCCGGTGAAGGTCGCGGTGTTCCACGCCGCCTGCGCCCGCATCGCCAGCCAGGAATTCACCGTATATTCCGCCCCGAAGCTGGCGGTGTACTCGACCCGCGCCGTCCCGGCATTGTCCGGGCCAGGCGGCGCTATGGTGGTGTTGAGGCCGGCCCGCAGCCGCAGGGTCGGGTCGGGTGTGAACACGACGCTGGCGTCATAGACCTGCGCCTGCACCTCGCCGAGCGCCGCAACGTCGAACCGCCGGACGGTGACGCCGGTTGCGGCGGTCGCCTCCAGCGTGCTGTTCCACCGCCCCGTCACGCCCGCCACCAGCGTCATGTCGGTCGCATCGGTCTTCACCCCGAGCGAACTCGAGGGATCGTCGAACAGGTCGCGCCCAGCCCCGGCTTCCCCGAACACCTCGAACACCGGGGTCATCTGGTAGCCGACGCGCAGCGCGCCATCGAGCGACCACAGATTCTCTTCGGCATTGGAAACGACCGTGCCGTCGGTGCGGGTGGTGTCGCCATAAAGGCTGCGTTGCACCGTCCCGGTCACGCCCACATTGAACCGCCCGAACTGGCGCGTCACCCCGACGCCCGCCGAGCCGGAGAGAGCCTGCGGCGCGATCGCCACCGCGCTGTTGACGCCGGGCGTCCCTGCCAAAGGCTGGCTCAGCGTCAGGTCGGCGGTCGCCGTGGCGCGGGTGACGCTGTCGAGATCATAACCGGCATCGAGCCCCAGGCGCAGCCCGGTGACGCTCAGCCGCCCATCCTGCTCCCGCACGATCTCCGCATCGCCTTCCGCCGCAATTGCGGCCCGCACGCCGATATGCTCGAGCCGCAGGTGCGGCACCAGCAGCGTATCGTAACGCTCGAGAGTCCGCGTCCTGGTGTAGGCGCCGCGCAGCGCCACCGACCAGTCGACGTCGAAGAACGGATCATAGGGCTCGCGCAGCCACACGCCCCGGTCGGCGACGGGCGCCTCTGGCAGCTGCCCGGGCATCAATCGCTCGTTGTGGAGGCCGTCACCCGCCAGGGCGAACTGCGGCGCCGCGGTGCCGCAGAGCGCCACAGCGAGGGTCCCGATAACCCCATGTCGCCGCCACTTGCGCACCCAGCCAGCTCCGCTCCAAAGCCCGGCCCGGCCCGAAGCGGGCCGCACCGGCTCGGCGCGATCCTTCCAGCTTATGGTTAACGAATGCTTGCGATGCTCAGCCGGAAACCGGCTCGACGCTCAGCACATTGCCTTGGCTGCCGGTGATCCGCACTCTTTGACCAGCCGGCAGGTCCGGTCCCGACACCCGCCACACCGTGTCCCCAAGCATCACCCGGCCGAAGCCGTGACTGATCGCCTGGTCGAGCACCGCTTCCTGCCCCGCCAGTTGCTCTGCCCGGCGGTTGAGCAGCGGCCGGTCGCTGGTTTCCTTGCGATCCTTGCTCCAGCGCAGCCACACCAGGATGCTGACCAGCGACAGGACGCCGAAGATCAGCCACTGCACCGGCCAGGGCGGCGCCTGGAACAGCGCGATCATCCCCGTGACCACCGCCGCGATCCCCATCCACACGAGGATGCCCCCCGGCACCACCAGTTCCAGCGCCAACAGCACCAGCCCCGCAACCACCCAGGCCCAGGGCCCATAGGCGATGACGAACTCGATCACCTGCATCTTGGCTCTTCCTTACTGGCCGGACGACGGCGGCCGCGACGTGGAGCGCGCCGGCGCCGCGCCGCCAAAGGTCTCGCGCGCGATCTCGGCAATGCCGCCGATCGAGCCGATCACGCTCGAGGCCTCCACCGGCAGCATCAGCACCTTCTGGTTCGGGGAGGCGGCAAGCTTGCCGAGCGCTTCGATATAGTTGTTGGCAACGAAATAGTTGATCGCCTGCACGCTGCCCGAAGCGATGGCGTCGCTCACCACCTGCGTCGCCTTGGCTTCCGCCTCGGCCGAGCGTTCCCGCGCCTCGGCGTCGCGGAACGCCGCCTCCCGCCGGCCTTCTGCTTCCAGCACCTGCGCCTGCTTGGCGCCCTCCGCCTGCAGAATCGCCGACTGCCGCCGGCCCTCGGCCTCGAGGATCGCCGCCCGCTTCTCGCGCTCGGCCTTCATCTGCCGGCCCATCGATTCCACCAGGTCCTTGGGCGGATCGATGTCTTTGATCTCGATGCGGGTGATCTTGACGCCCCATGGCGACACCGCGGTGTCCACCACCCGCAGCACCCGCTCGTTGATCTCGTCGCGATGGCTGAGCAGTTCGTCCAGGTCCATCGACCCCATCACCGAACGGATATTGGTCATGGTCAGGTTGAGGATGGCGTTCTCGAGGTTGGACACCTCATAGGCCGCCGCGGCCGCGTCGAGGATCTGGAAGAAGGTCACCCCGTTCGCCGTCACCGTGGCGTTGTCGCGGGTGATCACCTCCTGGTGCGGCACGTCGAGCACCTGCTCCATCACGTTGAGCCGTTTGCCGATCCCGTCGATGAAGGGGACGATCAGGTTCAGCCCCGGCTTCAGCGTCCGCGTGTACCGCCCGAACCGCTCGACCGTGTAGTGGTAGCCCTGCGGCACCGTCTTGGCGCCGGCAAACAGCACCAATAGCGCCAGGATGCCCAGGCCGATCAGTGTGATGCTGAGCCCGTCGAGCGCGAAACCGTCCAGCAATTCCATCGATTCTCTCCCTCGTCCCACTCCCCCGCGAATGTAGGGACCCCCAGCCATCGGCGCAACGCGCCAGTGTGCGGAACGAAGCCGAAGCGCCCCTCGTTCTCATCCACAGCAATCCCGGGCATTCACGAGGAACCCCCATGGCGCCCCGCCCCGTCTGGAAAGGCCAGATGCGTCTGTCGCTGGTGTCGATCGATGTCGAGCTCTACTCGGCGACGAAAACCACCGCCCGCCCGCGCTTCCGTCAGATCCACGAGCCCTCCGGCAAGCCGATCCACTACCAGAAGGTCGCCGAAGGCGTCGGTCCCGTCGACAAGGACGAGATCATGAAGGGCTTCGAGTACGAGAAGGGCGACTACGTCCTCCTCACCGAGGAAGAGATCGACGCCGTCAAGCTCGAGACCCGCAAGACCCTCGAGCTCACTCAGTTCGTCGGCGCCTGCGAGATCAACCCGCTGTATTTCGAAAAGCCCTACTACATGGTCCCCGCCGACGACCTCGCCGAAGACGCCTTCCGCGTCATCCGCGATGCCCTCAAGCAGACGGGCAAGGTGGGCCTCGGCCAGCTGGCGCTGCGCGGGCAGGAATACCTCGTCGCCGTCAAGCCGTCGGGCAAGGGCCTCCTGCTCGAAACCCTTCGCTACGAGGAGGAACTGCGCGAGGCCGACCCCTACTTCGCCGAGATCCCCGCGGAAAAGGCCGACCCGGATCTCCTCGAGGTAGCCACCGCCCTGATCGACAAGAAGACCGACACTTTCGACGCCTCGGCCTACAAGGACCATTACGTGGCGGCGCTGCGCGAACTGATCGGCAAGAAGCTCAGGAACAAGGGCAATCGCGTCACCGCCGCCGAGGACGACAACACCCCGGCCAAGCCGCAGAAATCCAACGTCATCGACCTGATGGCAGCGCTCAAGTCGAGCCTTGAAGGCGGCAGCAAGGCCGCCAAGGCCGCCGCAGCGGAAAAGCCTGCCGCCAAGTCCCGCGCGACCAAGAGCACGGCATCAAAGAGCACGGCAGCCAAGCCCGCTGCCAGCAAGCCGCGCAGCAGCAAGTCCAGCCCGACCAAGTCCACGGCCAAGCCGAAAGCCGCGGCCGCACCCCGCAAGAAAGCGAGCTGAGCCATGCCCGCCGCCGCCACCGAACTGCTCAAGGAATACCGCGCCAAGCGCGACTTCACCAAAACGCAGGAACCCTCGGGTGCCAAGGCCCGCGGCAAGAGGGCCTCTACCCAGCAGTTGCGCTTCTGCGTTCAAAAGCACGATGCCACCCGCCTCCACTACGACTTCCGCATCGAGCTCGACGGCGTGCTCAAGAGCTGGGCCGTCACCAAGGGCCCGTCCGACAACCCCGCCGACAAGCGCCTTGCCGTCCACGTGGAAGATCACCCGCTCGACTATGGCAGCTTCGAGGGCACCATTCCCGAGGGCGAATATGGCGGCGGCACCGTCATGCTATGGGACGAAGGCACCTGGGAGCCGGTGGGCGACCCCCATGAAGGGCTCGAAAAGGGCGACCTCAAGATGCGCCTCAACGGCAAGCGCCTGAAGGGGGAGTACGTCCTCGTCCACATGAAGGGCCGCGACACCAAGCGCAAATCCGGCCCCCCGCGTGAGAACTGGCTGCTGATCAAGCATCGCGATGACTACGCCCGCGACGACGGCCCGCTGATTACCGAGCGCTTCACCAAGTCCGTCTCCACCGGCCGCGACCTCGACGGCATCGCCCGGGGGCTGAAGCCGAAAAAGGGCTCCACCACTCCCGCCGAAAATGTCTGGCACTCCAATGCCGAGCCGAAGGCCACCAGCAAACCCGCCAGCAGGAAGGCGGCAGCCAAACCCAAGGCGAAGCCGGAAGCTCTCCCCGACTACCGTCAGCCCCAACTCGCCACCCTGGTTTCGGACGTTCCGGACGGCTCCGGCTGGGTGTTCGAGATGAAGTATGACGGCTATCGGTGCCTCGCCGCCGTGTCAGGCGGGGCGGTCCGCCTCTACACCCGCACTGGGCAGGACTGGACCGACAAGTTCGCCGCCATCGCCCCCGCTTTCGAGACCCTGACCGCCGGCAGCGCGCTGATCGATGGCGAACTCTGCGCTTTCGATGACAAGGGCCGCACCGACTTCTCGACCCTCAAGACCCACCTCTCCAATGGTGGCCCCCTTACCTTCTTCGCCTTCGACCTCCTCGAGCAGGACGGCGAAGACCTCACCCGCCTGCCCCTCACCGAGCGCAAGCAGCGGCTCGAAAAGCTCCTCGGCAAGACCGAAGCCAATTCCCTGCTGCAGTTCTCCACCCACGTCAGCGGCAACGGCCAGAAGGTGTTCGACACCGTCTGCCGCGCCGGCCACGAAGGCATCATCGCCAAGCGCGCCGACGCCCCGTACCAGGGCTCGCGGACGCGGGACTGGCTCAAGGTGAAATGCTCCAAGCGCCAGGAGTTCATCATCGCCGGCTGGTCGCCCTCGACCAAAAAGAAGACTTTCGGCTCGCTCCTGATCGGTACGCTGGAAGACGGCAAGCTGGTCTATCGCGGCCGCGTCGGCACCGGCTTCACCCAGGAAGATTCCCGCGTCCTGCAGCAGGAGCTCGACCGCCGCGCCCGCAAGACCAACCCCTTCGACAAGGTCCCCCGCCCCATTGCCCGCAATGCCCGTTGGGTGGCGCCGGAACTGGTGGCCGAGGTCGCCTTCACCGAATTCACCCCCGATGGCGTGCTGCGCCACCCCTCCTTCCTCGGCCTCCGCGAAGACAAGCCCGCCGCCGAGATCACCATCGAGAAGCCCGTCGACACGTCCGACGACGCCGCCCTGCCCGCCACGCCCCTCAGCCCGCAGGCCGGCCTCCATGCGGCTGAAGCCACCGGGGTCAAGCTCACCAGTCCGGATCGCGTCGTTTATCCCGGCCAGGGCGTCACCAAGGCCGACCTCGTCGCCTATTACGCCGCGGTGGCCGAGCGCATGCTCCCCTATATCGAGCAGCGCCCGCTCAGCCTCGTGCGCTGCCCGCAGGGCCGGGCCAAATACTGCTTCTTCCAGAAGCACGACACCGGCGCCTTTCCCGAGCAGATGAAGCACATCCCCATCGTGGAGAAAGACGGCCACACCGAGGAATATTTCTATATCGAGGACCTCTCCGGCCTGATCGCCGGCACCCAGATGAACGTGCTCGAATGGCACCTGTGGGGCGCCCGCATCAAGGACGTCGAAAAGGCCGAGCGGCTGATCTTCGACATCGACCCCGATGTCGGCCTCGACTTCAACGAGGTCAAGCGCGCCGCCGCCGACATCCGCGGCCTCCTTGCCGAACTTGGCCTGGAGACCTATCCCCTGGTCAGCGGCGGCAAGGGCATCCACGTCATCGCCCCCGTCCGCCCCACCCTCGACTGGCCGGAGGTCAAGGCGTTCTGCAAGGGCGTCGCCAACCTCCTTGCCGAGTGCGAGCCCGACCGCTTCACCGCCAATATCCGCAAGGACAAGCGCAAGGGCCGCATGTTCATAGACTACCTCCGCAACGAGCGCGGCTCAACCGCCATCGCACCCTGGTCCACCCGCTCGCGCGACGGCGCCCCCGTCGCTGTCCCCATCGCCTGGACCGAACTGGACGGACTCCGCGCCGCCAACCAGTTCTCCCTCCCCCAGGCTGCGGCCCGCGCCAAACAGCCCGACCCCTGGAAAGGCTACTTCACCACCACCCAGTCCATCACCGCGAAGATGCGAAAGGCGGTCGGCGCGGGTTAAGGTACGCTCTCTCCACCTCGCCTGCGGTAAGGGAGCGGCCAAACTCTCGACCCCTTCACCACCCTCATCACACCCCGGTGTCACCCCCGCGAAAGCGGGGGCCCATCCCGAGATGCCCCCACAGCCGCAAGGTGGTGTTGCCAGGCACCTCGGTGCCCGCGACCTCGTCCTTCGACGAGCTCAGGATGAGGTCTATGAGAGAGCGGTCGCACCGAACCTTCGTAGACCTCATGGTGAGCCTGTCG
>JAEYXQ010000175.1 GCA_023431205.1 Pseudomonadota bacterium
GGTACAAGCCCTACATCACCCTGATCTGGATCGGCGCCCTGCTGATGGCGGGGGCGGGAGCCCTGTCGCTGACCGACCGGCGCCTCAGGGTCGGCGTCCCGAACCGGGCGGCGCGGCCGGTGGCGGAGCCGGCGCAATGACCTGGCTGCGCTCCCTCATTCTCGCCGTGGCCTTGCTGCTGCCCGGTGCCGCCCTTGCAGTCAGCCCCGACGAGATTCTCCCGGACCCGGCGCTCGAACAGCGCGCCCGCGACATCTCGGCGGAACTGCGCTGCCTTGTGTGCCAGAACCAGTCCATCGATGACAGCGACGCGGACTTGGCGCGGGACCTCCGGCTGCTGGTGCGCGAGCGGCTGGTCGCCGGTGACAGCGACGAGGACGTCCGCCAGTTCGTGGTCGATCGCTACGGCGAATACGTGCTGCTTAATCCAAGAGTGTCCGCGCAGACACTGCTGCTCTGGGGCGTAGCACCGGCGCTGCTGGTCGTGGGACTGGTCGCCCTGTGGCTGGCCGGCCGCCGCCGGAGTGCTGCCGAGGCCGGCTCGGACGGGCTGACGGACGAAGAACGCGCGGCTCTTGAGGAGCTGAAATAGCCACCCTCTGCTGTCATAGACCTCATCCTGAGCTTGTCGAAGGACGAGGTCGCGGGCACGGTGCTACCGACCTCGTGGTTCGACAGGCTCACCATGAGGTCTGCGAGAATTGAGACGCTCGCTCGATCCCTCCGCCCCAATCCCGCCCGCAACATTGCCAAGGTTTAATCTTGGGGCAACTTCTCTGAAAGCCGGGACATTCCATATCTACGGCACAAGCTGTTGAGGGCTTGCCGAAGGAGAAGAGTTTCATGGGATCGTCCATTCTCAAGCGGACCAGCCGCTGGCTCGGGGCTTCGGCCCTTGCGCTGATGGTTGGTGTTGGCGGCGTCAGCACCGCCTACGTCATGACCGGCACCGCTGCCAACGCCCAAATCCAGCCCGCCGCCCAGATCAGCGTGCCCGAAGTCAACGCCCATCCGGGCTTTGCCGACCTGGTCGAGGCGGTCAAGCCTGCCGTGGTCTCCATTCTCGTCGAAGCCGAGGAGAGCGGTCGTTCCGTTCGCCGTGGTGGCGACCAGTTCGAGTTCAACTTCCCGGACCTGCCGGAAGGCCACCCCTTCCAGGACTTCTTCGACCAGTTCGGTAATCAGTTCGGTCCGCGTGGGGGTGGTTCGCCCGAGCGTGCTCCGCGCCGCTTCATGGCGGCCGGCTCCGGCTTCATCGTTTCTGCCGACGGCTATGTGGTCACCAACAACCACGTCGTCTCCGACGCCACCAAGGTAACCGTGGTGTTCGAGGACGGCAGCGAGCAGCAGGCCGAAGTCGTCGGCACCGACGAGCGCACCGACCTCGCGGTCCTCAAGATCGATGGCGCCGACCTGCCCTTCGTGACCTTCGAGTCCGAAGCCAGCCGCGTCGGCGACTGGGTGGTGGCCGTCGGCAACCCGTTCGGCCTTGGCGGTTCGGTGACCGTCGGCGTGATCTCGGCTTCCGGCCGCGACATCGGCGGCAACAACTACGGCGACTTCCTGCAGATCGACGCGGCGGTCAACACCGGCAATTCCGGTGGCCCGACCTTCAACACCCGCGGTGAAGTGGTCGGCGTGAACACCGCCATCTACTCGCCCAACGGCGGCAATGTCGGTATCGCCTTCGCCATCCCGGCCTCCACCGTCAAGTCGGTCGTCGATCAGTTGATCAACAACGGCGAAGTCACCCGCGGCTATCTCGGGGTCGGCATCCAGGACGTCACCCGCGACATCGCCGACGGCGTCGGGCTGGAGAATGCCCGCGGCGCGATCGTCAGCAACGTTGCCGAGGACGGTCCCGCCGGTCCGGCAGGTGTGCAGTCGGGCGACATCATCACCGCCGTGGACGGCGACCAAATTGATGACGCCCTCGATCTCAGCCGCACTATCGCCAGCAAGACCCCGGATTCCACCGTCGAGCTGACCATCTGGCGCGACGGCGCCGAGACCACCGTCTCGGTGCAGCTGGGTACGCTGACCGAACAGCAGGCTGCGCAGGCCGAAGAGCCCGACACCCTGACCCCGCCGGCGCCGCTGCCGTCCGAGTCGAGCGTCGGCCTCAGCCTCGTCCCCAATGCCGATGGCAATGGTGGCCTGCTGATCCAGGACGTCGATCCGGAATCGGCTGCGGCCGAGAAGGGTCTCGCCGTTGGTGACGCCATCCTGCAGGTCGACAACAAGCCGGTGAACAGCCTCGACGAGTTCGAGGCCGCCCTGGACGGTGTCCGCGAGCGTGGGTTGAACACCGCGCTGGTCATGGTCCAGCGTGACGGCAACGCCCGCTTCATCGGCCTGCCGCTCGGCGAGGAATAAGAAGCACAAGGTCGGGGCTCTGCTCCGGCCTTTCCCGCTTGCACAATCTCACCTCACACTCGGTGTCGCCCCGGCCATGGGCCGGGGCCCATCCTGAGATATCAAGTTGGATCCCCGCTTCCGCGGGGATGACACCGGGGTTGTGGGTGGTGCAGTCTGCAGCCCCGTCACCCGAGAGCGTCCGGTGAAAATCCTCCTGATCGAAGACGACCGCGAGGCGGCGAGCTACCTGATCCAGGCTCTCGACGAAGCCGGGCACGTCACCCATCACGCCAGCGACGGCGAAACCGGCTACGCCATGGCCTCGGGCATGGACTACGATGTGCTGATCGTCGACCGCATGCTGCCGCGCCGCGATGGGCTCTCCATCGTCGAGTCGCTGCGTGCCGAAGGCGACAACACTCCGGTGCTGATCCTGTCGGCGCTCGGCGAGGTCGATGATCGGGTGACCGGGCTCAGGGCAGGGGGCGACGACTACCTGACCAAGCCCTATGCCTTCACCGAACTGCTGGCGCGCATCGAGGTGCTGGCGCGCCGCTCAAGCCCCTCCGAGGCGGCAACCAGCTACAGCGTCGGCGGACTGACGCTCGACCGGCTGTCGCGCAAGGTGGAGCGTGACGGCGAGACCATCCTGCTGCAGCCGCGCGAGTTCCGCCTGCTCGAATACCTGATGAAGCATGCCGGCAAGGTGGTGACCCGCACCATGCTGCTCGAAAATGTCTGGGACTACCATTTCGACCCTCAGACCAACGTCATCGACGTGCACATGTCGCGCCTCAGGAGCAAGATCGACAAGGGCTATGCCAGCCCGCTGCTCCACACCGTGCGCGGCGCCGGCTACATGATCCGCGAGTAACGGCGTGAATCGTTTCGTCCAGCTCTGGCGCACCTCGACGGTCCGGCTGACCGCCACCTTCATCCTGATCTTTTCGATCTTTGCCATTCTTCTGCTGGCCTTCATCGGCTGGCAGTCGAGCCTGCAACTGCAGCGCCAGCAGGCAAACGACATCGATGGCGAGGTGCGCGTGCTGGAGCGGATCGTCGCCAACCAGGGCATTCGCGCCATGGCCTTCGCGCTCGACCGCATCTCGCGCTCACCGGGGCCGGGCGTCTACTATCTGGGCGACGCCACCGGCCAGTACCTGATCGGCAACGTCACCGATGTCCCCCCCGAAGTGCTGATCGAGCCCGGCATCTACAGCTTCGACTACGAGCGCGCCAACGGGCTGCCGATGGGGCCCGGAGCCGGACGCCCCCACGGCGGCTATGCCGTGGTGCGCTCGGTGGAACTGCCCAACGGCATGCGGCTGGTCGTCGGCCGCGATGTGGTCGAGCGGCGCGGCTTCAGCGCCATCATCGTGCAGAGCTTTTTTGTCGGAGCCATCGGCATCATCCTGTTTTCGCTGGTGGCCGGTGGTGTCACCGCCCGCCGGGTGCTGAAGCGGATCGACACCATTCGCGACACCTCCACCAAGATCATGTCGGGCAATCTGAGCGAGCGCGTGCCCGTCACCCGCCGCAACGACGAGTTCGACGGCCTCGCCACCAACCTCAACGCCATGCTGGACCGCATCGAGCAATTGCTGCAAGGGCTCAAGGAGGTCACCGACAATGTCGCCCACGATCTCAAGACGCCCCTGACGCGGCTGCGCAACCAGGCGGAATCGGCACTGCGCGACGGCGCCAGCGACGAAACCCGACGCGAGGCGCTGGAAACCACCATCGCCGAAAGCGACCGGCTGATCCGCACCTTCAACGCCCTGTTGATGATTGCCCGGGCCGAGGCGGGTGCGCCTTCCGGGGCGTTCACCGATGTGGACATCAGCGCGGTGGTCGCCGACATGGCCGAACTGTATAGCCCCGTCGCCGAGGACGAGGGCATCGCGCTCGAGACGGACGTCGAACCCGGTGTGCATCTGCGCGCCAATCGCGAACTGATCGGCCAGGCCATGGTGAACCTGCTCGAAAATGCGGTGAAGTATGCGCAGCCGACCGGCGGCGCCGACGGGCGCATCACCGTGCAGTTGCGCCGCATCCAGGACCGGCTGCTGATCGACGTGGGAGACAATGGTCCCGGCATCCCGGAAGCCGACCGCACCCGCGTGCTGGAGCGTTTCGTGCGGCTCGAAGCCAGCCGCTCCGAGCCAGGCTCCGGCCTCGGCCTCTCCCTCGTCGATGCCGTCGCGCGCCTCCACGGCGGCAGCTTCCGCATCGAGGACAACGCTCCGGGGGTACGCGCGGTGATCGACCTGCCGGTGTGAGGGGTTCTCTCCACCCACGCCGCTTGCTAAGCCATTCGCATGCACCTCGCGCCCTTGCCACCCATCGACACACCGGCCGTTCAGGCCTGGCTCAACGCACTCCCGCCGGAGCAGCGGGAGCCTATCGCCGCAGCCAGGGCCTGCCTCGGCCCGCTGCTGGAGCAGGCGCCCTACCTGCTGGAACTGGCGCAGGCCAATGCCGATTGGCTCGCCGGCGCGCTGGCGGACAGGGCCGACGGCGCGCTCGCCGACATCATCGAAGCGGTTCACTCCGCAGGGCGGGATGCGGCCGATGAAGAGGCGCTCAGCCCGGCGCTGCGCATCGCCAAGGGCCGTACCGCCCTGCTCGCCGCCATCGCAGAGGCCGGTGGCGCCTGGACCACCGCGCAGGCAACCGCCGCCCTGTCCGATCTCGCCGATGCAGCGCTCGATGCTTGCCTCAACCTGCTGATGCGGGAGGCGGCCGAGCGCGGCAAGCTCGCCATCCCCGTCGAAGAGGCGACTGCGGCCAATTCCGGTCTCGCGCTGTTCGCCCTCGGCAAGCATGGCGGCCAGGAACTCAACTACTCCTCCGACATCGACATCGTCGCCTTCTACGATCCCCAGCGCGGCGTGCTCGCCGAGCCAGCCGAGGCGACCAGGGTCTATTCACGCATGGTGCAGCGGCTCGTTGCCCTGATGGAGGACAGGCGCGCCCATGGGTACGTGTTCCGCACTGACCTCCGCCTGCGCCCCGACCCGGGCTCGACTCCGGTCGCCATCTCGGTAGATGCGGCACTGACCTACTACGAAGCCCGCGGCCAGAACTGGGAACGGGCCGCCTGGATCAAGGCCAGGCCCTGCGCCGGTGACCGCAGCGTCGGGGAAGCCTTCATCAAGGAACTGGCGCCCTATGTCTGGCGGCGGCACCTCGACTTCGCCACCATTGCCGACATCCAGGCGATGAAACGCCAGATCAATATCGCCAAGAATGTCGGCGACATCCGCGTCGAGGGCCACAACGTCAAGCTCGGTCGCGGGGGCATTCGCGAGATCGAGTTCTTCACCCAGACCCAGCAGCTGATCGCCGGCGGCCGCGACCGCGGCCTGCGGGTCAAGCCGACGGCCCACGCACTCGCGGCCCTCGCCGATGCCAACTGGATCACGACCCGGGCCGCGACGGAGCTGACGCAGACCTACTGGTACCTGCGCGCCGTCGAGAACCGCCTGCAGATGCTGCGCGACGAGCAGACCCACGTGATGCCGTCCACCCCTGAAGGCGTAGCGGTGATCGGCCGGCTGATGGGTGAGCCGGATCGTCTCGCCTTCGAGCGCAGCTACCGCGCCGCCCTGGAGCGGGTGGTGCGCTACTATGGCGAGCTGTTCACAGAGGGCGAGAGCCTGGGCGTCGAGGGGGGCAATCTGGTCTTCACCGGCTCGGACGACGATCCGGGGACGGTCGAGACCCTAGCCAGCCTCGGCTTTGCCGATCCCTCCAAGGCCATCGAAACGGTGCGCCGGTGGCACTATGGCAGCTATGCCGCCACCCGCAGCAGCGCCTCCCGGGCACACCTCACCGAGCTGTTGCCGCTGCTGCTGGCGACGCTGGGCCATGCCGGCAATGCCGACGAGGCGCTGCTGCGCTTCGACAACTTCCTGTCGCGGCTGCCCTCGGGAGTGCAGCTATTCTCGCTGCTGCGCAACCACGCCAATTTGCGCACCCTTTTGGTGCAGCTCATGGCCTCGGCGCCGCGCATGGCCGAGCAGGTGATCCACCGCGCCCATGTGATGGACGGGCTGATCGATCCGGCCTTCGCTAATGACGTCACCCACCGGGAGGTGCTGATCGCCAAGGTCGATGCCTTCCTGGCCGAAGCCCGCTCCTATGAAGAGATCATCGACCGCGCCCGCATCATCGGCCAGGAGCAGAGATTCCTGATCGCCGCGGGTCTGTTGTCCGGCACCGTCGACGCCACCGGGGCAGGGGAGCAGTTCACGGCCCTTGCCGAGACCCTCGTCAACCGCCTGTTCGCCTCGGTTCGCCGGGAGTTCGAGCGCCGCCACGGCCGCATCGCCGGAGCGCGGGTGGCGCTGCTGGCCTTCGGCAAGATGGCCAGCCGCGAAATGACGGCTACCTCGGACCTCGACTTCATCCTGCTCTATGATGGCCCCGACGCCGAGTCGGACGGCGAAAAGCCGCTCAGCATCAGCCACTACTACGCCCGCCTCACCCAGCGACTGGTGGCGGCGCTGTCGTCACCGACGGCCGAGGGCGTGCTCTACGAGACCGATCTGCGCCTCAGGCCATCCGGCAATGCCGGGCCGCTGGCAACCAGCCTCAGCGGCTTCCGCTCCTATCATCGCGACAACGCCTGGACCTGGGAGCACCTGGCGCTGAGTCGCGCCCGCGTCGTGGCCGCCGATGGCGCCTTCCGCGAGGCGGTGGAGGCTGCCGTGGCCGAAGTGATGGCGCAGCCCCGCGACATCGGCAAGACGGTCGAGGACGTGGTGTCCATGCGCGCCCTGATGGCGAGGGAACGGCCGCCGCGGCACCCCTTCGACCTCAAGCTGGCGCCTGGTGGTCTGGTCGATCTCGAATTCATCGCCCAGTCGGCGCAACTGGTGGCTGGTGCCACCCTCGGCCGCCCGCAGGCCCCAACCGCCGTGGTGCTGTCGCGGCTGGACCAGGTGGGGCTGGTGCCGACCGGTCAGCGCCTCGCCGAAATCCACGCGACCTACTCGACCATTCTCCAGGTCATGAGCGCGGCGCTGGTGTCGCCGTTCAAGGCCGAGGCCTGGACCGGCGCCTTCCGCGACCTGATTGCGGGGCTGACGCACTATCCCGATTTCACGCGGCTGGAGTTGGACGTAGCGGCCATGCAGGCCGAGGTGCAGGCGGCCGCAGAAGCCTGGTACGGGCGAGCGCGGGAGTTGGCTAACTCCTCACCCTGACTTACGCCGCCATCCGACCGTCCATGCCCGCGAGCGGCAGGGAAATGGCCACGGTGGTGCCGAGCGCCGGGCTCGAGTCGATGGCAAGGTGCCCGCCGCTGAGTTCGGCGATGGCGCGGGCGATGGAGATGCCAAGGCCCGGCCCACCGTTCTCGCGGGTGAAGGTGGCGTCTCCGAGCGCAAAGGGCTGGCTCAGGCTCTCGAGCCGTTCCTCGCTCATGCCGATCCCGGTGTCGGTGACCTCGAGGACCACCCCGTCCGGTGCCGCAAAGGCCGCCAGGGTGATGCGCCCGCCGGCAGGGGTGAAGCGAATAGCATTCTCCACCAGATTGGCGAGCATGCGGGTCAGACCAAGCTTGTCACCCTCGACGATGGCCTGTGTCGGCGTACCGATCACGATGCCGACGCCCGCCCGCTGGGCCTGGGAGCGGAACCGCTGGGCCACGGCCTCGACGAGGTCGTCGATCAGCAGCGGATCGCAGCGCAAGCCCTTCTGGCCGCTCTCGAGTTCGGCGAGCTCAAGGATCGAGGCAAACGAGGCCAGCAGCTTCTCGCCGGAGGCTTTGATCGACTGGACATAGTCGAGGTAGCGCTGGTCGCCCAGCGCGCCATAGGTCTCGTGCCGCATCAGGTCGGCAAAGCCGATGATGTGGTTGAGCGGGGTTCGGATGTCATGGCTGAGATGGGCGAGGAAGTTGGTCTTGGCGCGGCTGGCCGCCTCGGCCTTCAGCTTCTCCTCATGGTAGCGCCGGGCCAGGATGCGCTGCTCCTCGCGAATGGCATGCAGCAGCGTGTCGGTCTTCTTGGCCTCGGTGATGTCGCTGACCAGAGTCATGAAGCCGTCGCTGCCGAGCGGCCGCTCGTCGATCAGCAGGCAGGAGCCGTCCTCGCGGTGCAGTTCGAGCAGGCGGCCACTGTCCCCCTCCCGCAGGAGCTTCATGTAGCCCCCTGCAATCAGCCGCTTCACCGCCTGATGATAGGCGACCTCCCGGTCCTCCATCTCGATGCTGTCGCGATACTGCTGGTTGCAGACAATGAGTTCGCCCGTGCGCGTCCAGCAGGCAACGCCCATCGGAATGGCCGCGGCGAGGGTGCGGTAGCTCTGCTTCAGCACCGGATCCGGGGTGCCGCTCGGCCGACGGCGCATGGCGGCAAACGACATCAGGGCCGCAAGGGCAAAGGCGCCGGCGCCACGCTGCATCACGCCGGTGGCGGCATCGTTCTGCGCCGGCTCGAGCTTGATGGCGCCGAGCCCGGCTACGGGCAGCACCTGCCCGAACGGGGAGGCTTCGGAGGCGGCTTCCGACACGAGGCTGGCCTGCACGATCGGCGCGAACCGGCCGGCAGAATGGCCGAGCCGCGTCAGCGCCGACTGCGGATCGAGTTCGGTGATTTCCTGGGCCAGTGCAGAGCCGATCAGCTCCAGATGGCGCCGCTGGTCGTCGAAGGTGCGATAGGCGTCGTAGGCGGTGAAAAGCGCTGCTGCAAGGAAGGCCGTCGCGGCCACCGCAGCGGCGATTGGGGGAACTTGGAATGAGCGGGACGGACCCGCTTCGGAGCTGTCGCTGCTGCTATCTTTGCCCGCGCCGAATCCGGTAGCGCTGACGCCGGATTGCTCCGTCGACCGCATGAAATTCTCCACCATGACTGAGGGTTGGACCCCGACCGATTTGCCCTTAACGAACAATGAATCAGCCCGGGAATCATGTCCATACCCTCTCCGGCCGGGCCGATGGGCGGAACCGGAAAACGCGAGTCGGCGGAATCACTTAGAGCCGGAGAAAAATTCTTCTCCACAGAAGGGTGCCCCGCCTCTCCCCTGAGGGGAGAGGTTGGGGCGGAGGGTCACCGGCACGGGCCGGGGTGGTACACTCAACCCGCCAGCATGCGGGCCAGGATATCGGCCGTATTGCGGCTCAATCCGTCGCCGTTCTGCAGCGCCGTCAGGGCGGCTCGGGCCTCTTCGCGCCGGCCAGCCTCGAGCATGGGCCAGATGCGGAAGCCGGTCAGCACGCGGGCGGCCACCTGCGGGTTGACCTTGTCGACTTCGGCCACGAACTCGGTGACGAAGCGGAAGCCGGCGCCGTCGGCGCGCGCGAACTGGGTGGGGTTGGCCAGCGCAAACGTGCCCATCAGCGCCCGCAGACGGTTCGGATTGGTGCGCGGGAAGGCCGGATCGGCAAGGATGCCCCGGAGCCGCTCGATGACACCGGCTTCGGGTACGCCCGCATTGACGCTCAACCACTTGTCGAACACCAGTGGGTCGGTGGCAAAGCGGGTGCGGAAATCCGCAAGCAAAGCCGGGGCGTCCGCCGTCCAGCGGCTCGCTGCCGTCGCCAGCGCCGCCAGGCGATCCGTCATGTTGTGGGCCTGGTGGTAGCTCGCCGCCGCCAGCGCCGCCGCACCGTCCGCCCCGCTGCCCACCAGCAGCGCCAGCAGGCGGTTGCGAAGCGCACGGCGGCCGTTGCCGGCCGGGTCGGGGGCGTAGGGGGCGTCGGAGTCGAGTCCCTGGTGCGCGGCGCGCAGCCTGTCGGCAAGGGGGCCGAACACGGCCACCGTCAGGTCATCCCGCACGGCGTGAATACGCTCGGGGTCAACGTCCTTGCCGATGGCGCGGGCGATCTGCGACTCGCCCGGCAGGGTCAGCGCCAGCGCCTTGAAGGCATTGTCGAGGGTGGAACTGGCCAGCGTTTCCGCCATGGCCTCGCTGAGGGCTGCGACCTCGTCGTCGCTCCACGCCTGCCCATTCACGGCGGCAACGGCGAGGGCGAGGCCGACATCCTGCAGTGCCTGCCAGCGGTTGAACGGATCGCTGTCGTGCCGCGCGAGGAACAGCCGGTCCTGCTGGGAGAGTGGCAGGTCGAGGACAACCGGCGCCGAGAACTCGCGCAGCAGCGACGGTACCGGCCTGTTGGCGACACCGGTGAAGGTCACCTCGGCATCGGCCGTGTCGAGCACGATCAGGTCGTCCTGCACCTTGGCGCCGCTGACACCGGTCCAGGTCATCGGGCTGCCATTGGGACCGATCAGTCCGAAGCGGACCGGCATGGTCAGCGGTTGCTTGGTCGGCTGGCCCGGCGTCGGCAGCGTCTCTTGCTTCAGCTTCAGCGTATAGGTCTGCGCCGCCGCATCGTAGCTGTCGCTGACCGACAGGCGGGGCGTGCCCGCCTGCAGATACCAGGTCTTGAATTGCTCGAGGTCGACGCCGCAGGCATCCTCGAAGACCTTGAGGAAGGCTTCGATCGTGGTCGCCTCGCCGTCGTGGCGCTCGAAATAGAGGTCCATGCCCTTGCGGAATCCGGCTTCGCCGAGCAGCGTTGCCAGCATGCGCACGATCTCGGCGCCCTTGTCGTAGACCGTGGCTGTGTAGAAGTTGTTGATCTCCCGGTACTGGTCCGGCCGGGCCGGGTGGGCGAGCGGGCCCCCGTCCTCTGGGACCTGTGCCGAGCGCAGGCCCACCACGTCGGAGATGCGCTTGACCGCCCGCGAGCGCTCGTCGCTGGTGAACTCCTGGTCGCGATAGACCGTCAGCCCCTCCTTGAGGCAGAGCTGGAACCAGTCGCGGCAGGTTATGCGGTTGCCGGTCCAGTTGTGGAAGTACTCGTGGGCGATGACCCGCTCGATGTTCTCGTAGTCGGCATCGGTGGCGCTCTGCGGCTCTGCGAACACCAGCTTGTCGTTGAAAATGTTGAGGCCCTTGTTCTCCATCGCGCCGAAGTTGAAGTCGTTCACGGCGACGATGTTGAACATGTCGAGGTCGTATTCGCGTCCGAAGCGCCGCTCGTCCCAGGCCATCGAACGCTTCAGCGAGTCCATGGCCCAGCGGCACTGCTCTTCCTTGCCATGGGCGCAGTAGATGGCGAGCGCGATCTTGCGGCCGGAGCCGGTGGTGTAGCTGTCGGTGATCGAGCCGAGGTCCCCCGCGACCAGCGCGAACAGGTAGGCGGGCTTGGGGAACGGATCCTCCCAAAGAGCATAGTGCAGGCCGTCACCGGCATCGCCGCGGTCCACCAGATTGCCGTTGGCAAGCAGCACCGGTGCCGCGGCGAGGGGAGCCGTGATCCGCACCCGGAACGTCGCCAGCACGTCCGGCCGGTCGAGATAATAGGTGATGCGGCGGAAGCCTTCCGGCTCGCACTGCGTGCACCAGGTGCCGCTCGAGCGGTAGAGGCCCATCAGCCGTGTGTTCTTCTCCGGCTCGATAACCACCTCGGTTTCGAGCACGAAAGGCCGCGGCGGCGGCTCGAACACCGTCAGGCCCTTCTCATCCGCCAGGTAAGCCGACAGCATCAGCGGCAATCCGTCGATGGCGACCGAGGTCAGCTTCAGCTCATCGCAATCGAGTACCAGCGGTGTTCCCGGCGCCGTGCCTTCCGCCGGCTCCACCGTCAGCTGTGCCCGCACCCGCGTATTCTCCTCGAGAATGCGGAAGTCGAGTTCTACTGACACGATCCGGTATGGGCTCGGCGCATAGTCCTTGAGAAAGATCGTCTGCTCGGTCTCGGTACGCATGAAAGCTGGTCCGCTCTGGATCGGTTCTGGATGCGGGCTGTGGCCCGGCCGCTACAGCAGACTCGGCGTGCTTGTGTATTCTGCCGGGCCCCGCTACAGCGGCCCCTCTTCTACGCCAAATAAGACGGCATTGGGGAGGGGCATTGCCGGCCCGGCGCGCGGAAGCCTTGTTGTCCGCTGCCCTGCCGAGTTCCATAGACGCCCCCGGCCCGTCGATCTCGACCCTCATGATGGTCGAGATCGTAGCTGTGCCGGCATTATCCCTTCGCCCATCCGGGCAAACGAGTGGTGATGATCATGTTCCGCTGGTTCGAGCAGCGCCTCAATCCCTATCCCGTGAGCGAGCCGGAGCAGCCGCCCAAGGGCCTGCTGGCCTTCTGCCTGCACTATTCGCAAGGCGCCAAGCGCTACCTGGTCGCCATGTCATTGCTGGGTGCGGCGATTTCGATCCTCGAGATCACCCTGTTCGGCTTCATGGGCTCCATCGTGGACTGGCTCAGCGCCGCCGATCCGCAGACCTTCCTCGCCGAAGAGGGCTGGAAGCTTGCCGGCATGGCGGTCGTGCTGCTGATCGCCATTCCGGGCCTGCAGGTCATCGACGCGCTGATCATTCACCAGACGCTGCTCGGCAACTTCCCGCAGCGCATCCGCTGGATGGCGCACCGCTACCTGATCCGGCAGTCGATGAGCTACTTCCAGGACGAGTTCGCCGGCCGCATCGGTGCCAAGCTGATGCAGACCGCGCTCGCCGTCCGCGAAGTGGTGATGAAGGTCCTCGACGTCACCGTCTACGTCGTCGTCTACTTCACAGGCGCCGTGATCCTCGCCGCAATGAGCGACATCTGGCTGGCCGTGCCGTTCCTGGTCTGGCTCGGCTGCTATGTCGCGCTGCTGCGCTACTTCATCCCGCGGCTCGGCAAGATCTCCGAGGCGCAGGCGGACGCCCGTTCGCTGATGACCGGCCGCATCGTCGACAGCTACACCAACATCGCCACCGTCAAGCTCTTCTCCCACTCGCGCCGCGAGGAGGGCTACGCCCACGAAGCAATGGAGGAGTTCCTCGGCACCGTTCACCGGCAGATGCGGATGGTGACCCTGCTGCAGTCGGCGATCACGCTGATGAACTGCACCCTGCTGTTCGCCGTCTTCGCCATCGGCATCGGCCAATGGCTGAACGGCAACATGACCCCCGGTGCCGTCGCGGTAGCGGCCGCGCTGGTGCTGCGCTTCCAGGGCATGAGCCAGTGGGTGATGTGGGAAATGTCGGCGCTCTTCGAGAATATCGGCGTCGTCCGCGACGGCATCAACTCGCTGTCGCTGCCATCGGTGGTCAAGGACGCGCCCGACGCCAAGCCGATCGGCACCGTCAAGGGCGATATCAAGTTCGAGAACGTCTCCTTCCACTATGGCAAGACCGGCGGCGTCATCGACCACCTGAACCTCGACATCAGGGCGGGCGAGAAGATCGGCCTCGTCGGCCGGTCCGGTGCGGGCAAGTCCACCATCGTCAACCTGCTGCTGCGCTTCTATGACCGCGCCGATGGCCGCATCCTGGTCGATGGGCAGGACATTTCCCGGGTGACGCAGGACTCGCTGCGCGAAAATATCGGGGTCGTCACCCAGGACACCTCGCTCCTCCACCGCTCGGTGCGCGACAACATCATCTACGGCCGCCCCGATACCACCGAAGAAGACATGCTGCGCGCCGCCGAACTGGCGGAGGCGCACCAGTTCATCACCGGGCTGAGCGACCTCAAGGGTCGGCAGGGCTATGATGCCCATGTCGGCGAACGGGGCGTGAAGCTGTCCGGCGGCCAGCGCCAGCGCATCGCCATTGCCCGCGTGCTGCTCAAGAACGCCCCGATCCTGGTGCTCGATGAGGCAACGTCCGCGCTCGACTCCGAGGTCGAGGCAGCCATCCAGTCGCAGCTGCAACTGCTGATGCAGGGCAAGACGGTGATCGCCATTGCCCATCGGCTGTCGACCATCGCCATGATGGACCGGCTGGTGGTGCTGGATAAGGGCCGCATCGTCGAGCAGGGGACCCACGCCGAACTGGTCGACACCGGCGGCATCTATTCCCAGCTCTGGCACCGACAGTCCGGCGGCTTCATCGACGCCGACCAGTCCGATCAGGCAGCGCAGTAGACGAGCTAACCCGCCGCGCCCAGGCGGCGGGACTGTTCCGCCTGCAGCGATCGGATCGCCGCATCGGGCGGCATCGGCCGCCCGAACAGATAGCCCTGCATCACCGAGCCGCCGAGGCCAAGGAGCGTGTCCAGCTGCTGTTCGGTTTCGATGCCTTCGAACACGCAGCCGATGCCAAGGTTGCGGCAAAGGTCGAGCATGGTCTTCACGATCGCCCGGCTGGTCGGGTCGTGCGGCGCGTCCGAGACGAAGCTGCGGTCGATCTTGATGCGGTCGAGCGGCAGCTTCTGCACATGAGTCAGACTTGAATGGCCGGTACCGAAGTCGTCGAGCGAAATGCGCGACCCGAGCGCCAGCAACGCCACCAGCGCCTCATTGGCCTGCCCGATGTCTCGCATCACCGCCGTTTCGGTGATTTCGAAGTCGATCCGGGACGGCTTGCCGGCCTCTGTCACGATGGCGACGATGTCCTCGATCGCCTGGGTGGAGTTCAGGTCATGCGCCGAAAGGTTCACCGACAGCCGGATTGACCGGGGCATCTGTGCCGACACCGTCAGCGCCTTGCGCAGCACGGTACGGGTGATGCGCGACACCAGTCCCAGCCGCTCGGCCAGCGGGATGAACTCGGCCGGCGAGACCTCGCCCACCACTGGGCTGCGCCAGCGTGCCAGCACTTCGAAGCCGGTGGTGCGATCCAGCAGCACGTCGAACTGCGGCTGCAGCAGCACATAGATCTCGCGGTCCAGCTCGGCGGTGTGAAGGGCATGCTCCAGCGCCCGCACCTTGCTGATGTCCTGCTCGTGGCGCTCCCCGAACACCACCGCACTGCCTCGCGCCTCCCGCTTGGCGACGCTGGTCACATAATCGGCCCGGTCGAATATGGTCTCGGCACTGTCACCGGTCCGCGACGCCGCCAGTCCCGCCGACACCGTCACGTGGATGCTGGCGCCGGGCAGTTCGAACACTTCCCGCATGGCGTCGCACAGGCGATTCCCCAGATACTGCAGGTCTGCCGCGTCGGTGACGCCGTCGATGATCAGGGCAAAAACGTCGGCCTCGAGCCGGGCGATGATGCTCACCGGCAGGTGCAGCGCGTCGATCCGCCGTGCAACTTCCACCAGCACTCGATTGCCGGTAGTGTGGCCGAAGGTGTCGTTGATGGCCTTGAAGCTGTCGATGTCGAGCCAGGCCACGGCAATGCCGTGCCCGCTGACCGCCGCGTCCGCCACCGCCTCTTCCAGCGTCTGCATGAACGAGCGCCGGTTCGGTAGCCCCGTGACGCCGTCGAGCGTCGCCAGACGGAAGTTCTCGTCCGAGAGCCGCTGCGTTTCGGCCTGGCGCTGCGCCATCTCGGTGCGCGAGGCCACCAGCGCGGCGAAATCGCGATAGTTCCCCAGGAGGATAACCACCAGCGCCGCGATCACCATCACCATGTTGACGGCGATGGCTGCGAAGACCGGCACGCCGGAGGTGGCGAAGAACACCGCGAACGGGATCAGCACCACCGCACCCACGGAAAAGGCGGCCGTCCGCACATGCATCAGGCAGAACATGCATCCGATGGTGGTGATGCCCATGTAGAAGGCGACATGGGAGCGCTGGTAGGTGTCGCCATAGGGAAACAGCGACATCGACCACGAGGCGAAGCCGACCCCCAGCACCATCGCAATCCAGATCATGCGCTGCAGGGTCTTGCGCGCCTCGGCGGGTGGTTTGGCCTGCGCTCCGCGCTGCCGCCACCAATGAATGATGCGGATCAGGCAGACCAGCGCCAGTCCTGCAGGCACATAGGCGGTCAGCCATGCGGGCGCCGAATTCAGGTGCGTTGCCGCCAGGATCAGCGTGTTCGCCAGCAGCATGCCATACATCAGCGGCACCTGCCGGCTGAGCGCACGCGCCTGTGCCTGGACCAGGTCGGGATCGTCCGGCACGGCAAGCAGCCGTGAGAGTCTGTCAAGCACCATGAAAGTTCGGCCGAAGTATCACGCTCGCAGTCTAGCGGGCCAATTCCTAATCCGGAGGTAAAGCGAACCGACGTTTTGCGCCATTGCAACGATTGATCCGGGCCTCTGGGTCAAGTCCGACAATGTCGCTGACCCCCTCGATTTTTCCGTTGGAGCGGTAGGGCGCTCTCGGCTACACGCTGCCGGTAACGATTTCGGCTGTGCCAGTCGCCTCGCCTCGGAGCCTTCATGACCATGCCCTCGACCTACCGTGCCCTGGATCTCAGCGGCGCCTTCGACCTGACCTCACCCGCCCGCCAGGACCTTGCGCTGCCGATCACGCTGCCGGGCGACGTCCATGCCGCTCTGCTCGCCGCTGGCGAGATTCCCGATCCCTGTTGGGGCGAGAACGAGAAGACGGTGATGTGGGTCAACGAGGTCCCCTGGTCGGTCGAGCGCCGCTTCACCGCTACCGAGGCAGACATTGACGGCTATCTCACCCTGACCCTGTCCGAGGTGGACTGCATCGCCACCATCCGGCTCAATGGTGACATGGTGGCCGAGACCGACAACAGCTTCGTCCGCCACGATATCGACGTTACCGGCAAGGTTCGGGCCGGCGAGAACACCCTGCGCATAGACTTCGCCGTTGCCCCCGACGTTGCCAGGGCCCGCGCCGACGCCCATCCCTTCCCGATCCCGTTCACCAAGAACTACCAGACCAACGGGCTCAAGGGCATCCACATGAACTTCATCCGCAAGGCCGCGTGCCATGCGGGGTGGGATTGGGGCATCTGCCTCATGCCCATTGGCGTCTACGGCACCATGAGTCTCAGGAAGTCACGCCTCGCCCGCCAGGAGAGCGTTCAGGTCGATCAGCTTCATGGCGAGAACTCGGTCGAACTCTCGATCAGGACGCGCCTTTTTGCCTTCGCCGCCGGCGAAGTGGAACTCCGGCACACGATCGATGGGCAGGTGATCACCGACGCCGTGGCGGTAGAGAAGGGCGAGAACCTCGTCGTCCACACCGTAACCATCCGCAATCCGAAGCTGTGGTGGCCGGCAGGGCAGGGCGAGCAGCCGCTCTATGAACTGACCACCGATCTCGAAGGCGAGGTTACCACCCGCAAGGTCGGCCTGCGCCACCTCGAGTGGGTGGTCGAGCCCGACGAGATCGATCACACCTTCAAGTGCCGCATCAACGGTCGCGACATCACCATGATGGGCGCCAACTGGATACCGGCTGATGCCATCCCTTCCCGCATCACGCCGACGGTCATTCGTGACCTGCTCGACAGCGCCAAGGCGGCCAACATGAACATGCTCCGCATCTGGGGCGGCGGCCAGTACGAGCCCGATTTCTTCTACGACCTTTGCGACGAACTCGGCATCCTCATCTGGCACGACTTCATGTTCGCCTGCATGAGCTATCCGTCCAACCGCGAGTTCCTCAGGAGCGTGGAACTGGAAGTCACCCAGCAGGTGCGCCGGCTGTCGCACCATGCCTCGATCGCCCTGTGGTGCGGTGACAACGAGGTCATCGGCTCGCTCGACTGGTACCCCGAGACCCGAGCCGACAAGGAGCGCTATATCGCCAACTACGACCGGCTGAACTCCATGCTCCACCGGATCGTCGAGGACGAGGATCCGGTTCGCCGCTTCTGGCCGTCCTCGCCGTCGCTCGGCTACATGGACTTCTCCGACGGCTGGCACTCCGACACCCGTGGCGACCTGCACTACTGGGACGTCTGGCACTCGGCCAAGAGCTTCGAGGCCTACCGCACCGTCAATCCGCGCTTTGCCTCCGAGTTCGGCTTCCAGAGTTTCACCTCGATAAACGTGGCGAGAACCTTCGCCAGCGAAGAAGACCTCAACCCGTCCTCGCCGGTGATGGAGAACCACCAGCGCAATGCCGGTGGCAACGCCCGCATCCTCGAGACGATGACGCGCTACTTCCGCTTCCCGCGCGACTTCGACCAGATGGTGTTCCTGTCCCAGATCCAGCAGGGCCTCGCCATCAAGACCGCCATCGAATACTGGCGCTCCACCAAGCCGCGCTGCATGGGCACACTCTACTGGCAGATCAACGACATCTGGCCCGTGGCGTCCTGGTCGAGCCTCGACTATGGCGGGCAGTGGAAGCTGATGCACTACATGGCCCGCCGCTTCTACTATCCGGTCAACGTGGTCGCGGTGCCGCGCCAGAACGAGGTGCCTACCAACACCCGCGGCACGCCGGTCGAAGGCGCCCCGCCCGACTTCATCGAGCTGCGCGCCATCAACGACACCGGAGCGCCGGTGTCGATCAAGCTCGAGGTTCGCGCCGTCAAGGTCGGTGGTGGCGAGCGGGTGGTCTTCACCGGCAACACTGCTGTCGGCGCCGACGCAGCCGTCGCGGTAACGTCGCTGCCCTATGGGGAGATCGCCGCTGACGAGTTCCTGTATTTCGTCTGGTCCGATGCGAACGGCAGCGTGCTTGGCAGCAACGACTACTTCCCCAAGCCCTACAAGGCCTACGAGCTGTCCCGCCCGGTTGTCACCGGCTCGCTCGCAGACCGAAACGGCAAGGTGGTGCTGACGCTGGAGACCGACAAGCCGGCCTTTTTCACCACCGCCACGGTGGATGCGCCAGGCTACTTCTCCGACAATGCCATCACCCTGGTGCCCGGGCAGATCACCGAGCTCACCTTCGTGCCCCGCCATGGGGCGGCCGTCACGGCGGCGGAGCTGGCCGAGAGCCTCACGATCCGCAACCTTGCGGAGACGTTCTAGTCTTTCCATACAAGATGCCGCCGCTGCGATTGACACCAGCGGCGGCATCCTCCAACCCTACCAATGCCGGCCCTTTTCCACCTCCGCCGGCATTCGGACCTGTCATGCCACCTGCCTTCGTGCCTCCCGAGGAGCGCCGTCTTCTCGGTATCGGGCTCGCGCTCGCCTCCTATTTCATGTTCACCGGCATCGACAGCTCGGCCAAATGGCTGGGACTGGCCGGCATTCCGGCAATGCAGGTGGTGTTCATGCGGTACGTCCTCCACCTCGGGCTGACTGCCGGCATCAACCTGCCGACCATGGGCACCGCGCTGTTCCGTACCGCGAGCCTCAAGGTGCAGGTGCTGCGCGCGGCCATGCTGCTCGGGGCCACCACGTCCAACTTCGTGGCTGTCCTCTATTTGCCGCTGACGGTCACCGGCGCCATCGCCTTCACCATGCCGCTGTTCATCTGCGCCCTGTCGGTGCCGATGCTGGGGGAGTCGGTGGGCTGGCGCCGCTGGGCAGCCATCGCCGTCGGCTTCCTCGGCGTGCTGATCATCGTCCGGCCGGGCTCCGAGGCCTTCCACCCGGCGGCGCTGCTGTGTCTCGCCGGTGCGCTGTTCTCCGCCTTCTACTTCCTGCTGACCCGGCGCATGGCCGGGCGCGACTCCGCGGCAACGCAGCAGTTCTATGTCGGTCTTTGCGCGACGGTCGTGCTGGCGCCAGTGGCGCTGCCCGGCTGGACCTGGCCCTCCGATCCGGCGACCTGGGTGGCCTTCTTCACCGTCGGCCTGTTCGGCTTCGTCGGCCACCAGCTGTCCACCGTGGCGCTGGGCTACGCCCCGGCTTCCGTGCTGGCGCCGTTTTCCTACCTCCAGATCCTGTTCATGGCCGCCTCGAGCTGGCTGATCTTCGCCCAACCACCTGACATCTGGCTCTATCTCGGCGCCCCCATCGTCATCGCCAGCGGCCTCTACATCTGGCTGCGCGAGCGCAAGCTCGCCAGGCCCGTCACACCAGTGGCGGAGCTGCGCTAGATTCCATGCAGGATAAGGTCCAGCGCGCGGCTGATCCGGTGGTCGAGATGCCGCAGCGATCCGATCACCGGACCGATTGATGCAAGAGGCGTAGCGCCCATGTACTGGGTGACCAGCAGGTAGGTCTCCCCATCGAATGCGATGCCCGGGTTCAAGTGTCGGCTTGGGGCCGGCGCATCTTCAGGGCGCATCAGCGGGATAACCACCCTGGTGTTCAGCTGCGACAGGGTGTCGGCCTGGATGTTCACATACAGGTACCCGTCGGTTCCCGCGTGAACATCATACTGTGCCATCAGAACGGCCGGTACTTGGCCAAAGGCAGACCCTTCTGCTCAACCCACTCGTTGGAGCTGCGGATCGCTTCGGCATTCTCCTCGGCCCAGATGCGGGCCATCTGCTCGCGCTCGTCCGGGGACATCCGGGCGCGCTCGGCGCGGAACTGATCCAATGGGAGATCAAGATAGCGCTTGAGCCGCTCGCGGGCCTCTGCATCCCGATCAACATGCTTTGCGGGTGTAGCCATTGTGGCCTCCTGAGGCACCAGAATAGGCCTCACCGCACTGCAGTTCAATCGCCGCCCTCAGTGACTTCCTTGATCGGCTCTCGCTTGTCGGCGTCGCCCTGGGTGATCAGGCGCGAGCTGCGCTGGCCGGACAGGTAGATCCACAGCCAGCTCATGGCCACGAACAGCCGGTTCTTGAGGTCGATCAGGAAGTAGATGTGGGCAATCCCCCACACCCACCAGGCAACCCAGCCCGTCAGGCGGATCCAGCCGAAGTCGATCACCGCCGCGCGGCGGCCGATGGTGGCAAGATCGCCCTTGTGCCCGTAGCGGAAGGGCAGGGGCTCGGTGCTGCCGGCGAGACGGGCGCGGATCACTTTCGCCCCGTGCTTGCCGGCCTGCTTGGCCGCATCGCCGATGCCCGGCACCGGCTTGCCGTCGGGCCGGGTCATGGCGGCCGTGTCCCCGACCACGAAGATCTCGGGATGCCCCGGCACCGTCAGGTCCGGGTTCACCTTGACCCGCCCGGCCTTGTCCGCTTCGGCGCCGAGCCACTGTGCCGCCGGCGAGGCCTGGACTCCCGCCGCCCAGATGATGGTCTCGGTGTCGAGGCGCGTGTCGCCATAGCTCAGCCCATCGGCGTCGATGCCGGTGACGGGCTGGCCCAGCACCACTTCGACGCCCCGGCGGCGCAGCGCGCCGAGTGCATAGTCCGACAGCTCCTCGCGGAAATTGCCCAGCACCTTCGGAGCGGCCTCGATCAGCACCACGCGTGCCTTGCCCGGATTGGCGTGCCGGAACTGCCCCTTCAGCGCCTCCTGCGCCAGTTCCATGATGGCCCCGGCCATTTCGACGCCGGTAGGGCCAGCGCCGATGATGGCGAAGGTCAGCAGCGCCTGGCGCTTCTGCGGGTCCGGTTCGCGCTCCGCGGCCTCGAAGGCCAGCAGCAGTTTGCGGCGGATGGTGGTGGCGTCTTCGAGCGTCTTGAGCCCCGGCGCATGGGCCTCCCAGGCGTCCTGCCCGAAATAGGCGTGCCGGGCCCCTGTGCCGATGATCAGGCTGTCATACGTTACCGTTGAGCCGTCTTCGAGCAGAACGGCGCTACGTTTCGTGTCGATTCCGGTAACCGTTGCAAGGATGGTGGTGACATCGCGCCGCCCGCGCAGAATGTGGCGGATCGGCCAGGCGATTTCCGAGGTCGCCAGGGCCGCCGTCGCCACCTGGTAGAGCAGCGGCTGGAACAGGTGGTGGTTGCGGCGGTCGATCAGCGTGATCTCGACCGGGGCGCCCTCCAGCGCCTGCGCTGCCCTGAGGCCGCCGAAGCCGCCGCCGACGATTACCACCCGATGTGCCATCCGCACCCCCGTTTTGCGTTGAAGCTGCCCGCTTCGCGGCCGGGGTGCAACCTGCCTCAGCGGACCCGTTCCCGCCAGCGGGCGGCATAGGCCGCAAAGCTGTCCGCCGCCAAGGGTTCCACCGCGACGCCCGGCTGCGCCGAACCGGCCCTGGGGTCGAACAGCATGGCGGCGCCGAGGCTGGTGCCCGTGGCATCGCCCGAGGCGAACACCGGGACCCCGACCAGTTGCGCCAGCGCCGCGGCATAGAGCCGGTTGCGCGCCAGCGGACCCTCGATGGTCACGGTCCGCCCCTTGCCGCAAAGCCCGATCGCCGCCTCGGTGACCAGGGCGAGATAGAGCGAGGTCGCCGCCGTGCGCTCGCCGGCGGACAGCGTCTCCGCCGCAACCGTCCATTCGCCGGCCCGCTGCGGGAATGGCCCCACCCCCGGCACGAACCCGGGCAAGACCTGCACGTCTCCGGCAAGCACACGCGCAACCTCGTCTGCCGTGGGCTCGACCGCTCCGGGCGCCAGGAGATCGAATTCGCGCCCGCCCATGAACCGCGCCGTCGGCACCGGCCGACCGAAGGCATCCACATTGGCAAGGCTGTCCCGCGCCGGATCGAGCCGGTCGGTGGGCCCGCCCACCGTCATGGTGATGGTCCAGGTGCCGCTCGACACAATGGTGAACGGCGTTTCGAGCGCCCCCAGATGCGGAACCAGAGAGGCGTTGGAGTCGTGGATACCGCAGGTCACCGGCGTGCTTGCAGCCAGCCCGAGTTCCGCCGCCAGTTCCGGCAACAGCGTCCCCAGCACCGAGGCTGCCGGCTCAATCTGGGGGAACAACCCGCTCCAGCCCTGGCGCTCCACCAGGCTCGACAGCCTGCCCTGGTTCGGCGCCCACAGGTCGGTATGGCAGCCCAGCGACGTCACTTCGCTGGCCTTCACCCCCGTCAGCCGCCACGCCCAGTACTGCGGGTAGGGCAGGATCTCGGTGACCGTCGCGAAGCTGTCGGCAAAGCGCCGCGACTGCCAGAACAGCTGCGCGCCCAGATTGAGTCCGTTCGGCAGGTGCGGCGACAGGGTTTCGGCAAAATCCGGGCGCGCCGCCGCATAGTCGGCCGCCGTCTCCTCTGGCCCGGTGTGCTCATAGTCCAGCACCGGCAGCGCCAGCCGATCGCCGTTCAGCAGCGCCGCCGTGGCCCCGTGGGTGGTGATGGAGATGCCGTCGATCCCGTGCTCGGCTCCAAGCGCATGGAGGCTGCCGCAGATGAAGTCCCACAGCCGGTCCACGTCGGCATGAGGGTACACCCCGTCCTTCAGCGGCGCGTTCGGGGTCGAGCGCACCGCCACCTGCTGCCCGTCCCGGATCAGCACCACCTTGGCATTGGTCTTGCCGATGTCGATCACGGCGATGCGGCTGGGCAGGGTCATGACGGCTCCTCCAGGGGTCACCGCCGCTTAGCCGATCCCCCGGCCCGGCGCCAGCGCTGACATGTCAGTGCCGCCGCGGGCTCAGGTCCATTTGTGCCCTGAGGCGCTCGGCCGCTTGAAGATGTCGTGCAGCGCCAGCAGCACCGCCATGTGCAGGCGCTCCGGCGTGCCCGGATCCTTGAGGCACTTGACCTTGGACGAGACGGTGAACCGCGCGTCACCGCTGGTGCCGCTGGCTGTGAACCACAGGAATTGCGTCGCGCTGTCATACTTGGCGTCGACGATCCGAAACTGCACGTCCTCACCTCGAAAGCGTCCGGGCCTGCGCCCAGCCAGAAGAGGCATCGTCCTCTATGGTTCCCGAGTATGGTCAAAGCTCCGTGGCTGGCAATGGACTGCGTGGGCCGGAACGACTATGTCCTGCCCATACGCCGCAGGCATCACCTCCGAAGCGCGAAGCACCAGCCGTGACCAGTTCGACCGACATCCCCGCAACCACCAGCATCGAGCGCGCCCGCCGCTTTTCGGTCGCGCCGATGATGGACTGGACGGATCGGCACTGTCGCTACCTGCACCGGCTGCTGACCCGCAACGCCTTGCTGTTCACCGAGATGGTCACCAGCGCCGCCATCGTCCATGGCGATGTCGAGCGGCACCTGGCGTTCGACGCCTTCGAGCAGCCGGTGGCGCTGCAGCTCGGCGGCTCCGATCCTGCTGAACTCGCCCGCGCCCTACGCCTGGCCGAGCCCTATGGCTATGCGGAGATCAACCTCAATGTCGGCTGCCCGTCCGACCGGGTGCAGTCCGGCCGCTTCGGCGCCTGTCTGATGGCCGAACCCGACCTCGTCGCCGAGTGTGTCCGCGCCATGCGCGACGCCACCGATCGGCCGGTCACGGTGAAGTGCCGCATCGGCATCGACGACCAGGACACCGAGGAAAGCCTCGACCGCTTCGCCGATGCGATGGTGACAGCCGGGGTGGATGCGCTCTATGTCCATGCCCGCAAGGCCTGGCTCAAGGGACTAAGCCCCAAGGAAAACCGCACCATCCCGCCGCTTGACTACCCGCGCGTGCATCGCCTCCGCGCCCGGCTGGCGCCGCTGCCCGTGATGATCAATGGCGGCATCGACACGCTGGAGCTGGCCGAGGCCGAAATGGCGCATATGGACGGGGTGATGCTGGGCCGCGCCGCCTACCACAATCCGATGCTGCTGGCCGAAGTCGACCGCCGCTTTTTCGGCGACCCCCGCCCGGCGCCGTCGCTCGAAACGGTGATGGATGAGATGTCGGCCTACGCCGAGCGCCACCTTGCCTCGGGCGGCAGGCTCAACACCATCACCCGCCACATGCTCGGGCTCGCCAATGGCCTGCCGGGCGCCCGCCAGTTCCGACAGATCCTCAGCGTCGATGCCGCCCGCCGGGGCGCCGGGGTCGAGGTGCTCGATCGTGCTCTTTCGTCGATCACGCCGCTGTCGGTCGCCAGCTAGTTGGTGAGCTCGAGCGAGTTCTGCGTCACGCTGTAGCGGCTGAGCGTCTCGAGAAACGTCATGCCCAGGAGGCTCATGTCGAGGGCGCCCGCCTCGACCACGAAGGCGGGGACGTTCTCGCGCACGATGCCGCCAATCTCCATCCGCTCGAGCCGCACCCGGGCGGCACTTCCGGTGCCGTTGGCGGTGGCGACAGGAAGCGAGTAGCGCAAACCGCTGGTGTCGATCCCCGCTGCTTCCGCATCGCTGACCGTCAGCACCACTGCGCTGGCGCCGGTATCGAAGATCATTGGCGTTTCATGCCCGTTGACGTCGGCGATCACCTCGAAATGGCCGCCGACCCCGCGGCGGAAGATGGCGGTGCCGCGCTCGGCGTCGACCAGTGCCACCCCCGGCTGCAACTCGCCCATCACCCGGCCCGCGACCGACGACAGTTCGTCGCGATAGGCGTAGCCCACCACGGCGACGGCGAAGATGCCGACCCACAGCACTACGGCGCTGAGCAGCTCCGAAAGCCGCCGCCGGCGGGTGAACACGCCGCCGGCAAAGACGATCAGGATCACGAGGAGCGGGATGAGTTGTGCGGTCTGCGCCTGCGTCAGGCCAAGCACGCTGCCGGCATCTGCACTGATCAGCAGCGCCAGCCCGGCCGCGACAAGGAGGGCGATGCCGATGAAGATCATGCCTGCTGCCCTTTCCGTTGCCGGCTCACCAACAGCATAAAGGCACGGGAGAGCCTGGGTTCAACCCCGCTCACGCGAATGCCAGTATCGCGCCGAGCGTTGCGACCTCGACCAGCGCGCCCAGGCCCCCGATCAGATCGCCGGTCTGTCCGCCAACCTTGTTGCGGCAAAGCTGGGTCCAGCCCAACACCAAAAGGACGGTCGCAACCAGCGCCGCCACCACGCCCACGACCCCAGCCACCGGCCCCGCGAGCATGAAGACCAGCACGCCGGCCATGGCAGCCCCGACCCAGAAGCCGGTGGGCGCCAGCTGCCCCGCGGCGGACGAGGCGCCGGTGGAGCGGGCGGGGGGCAGCAGCATCGGCAGCGCCAGCGAAGCGGAGCGGCCGGCAACGGTTAACGCCAGCAGCGCCAGCGCGCCCAGCACCGGGTGTTCCGCCGCCAGCGCCGCCAGCCCGGTGACGCGGGCCAGCAGCAGCAGCGCCAGCGCCGCAACCCCATAGGTGCCGTGGCGGCTGTCCTTCATGATATCGAGCCGACGTTCGGCGGTGTTGCCGCCGAACAGGCCGTCGGCACTGTCCGCCAGCGCATCCTCGCCCATTGCGCCGGTGACGATCACCAGCAGGGCCACCGCCAGCGTGGCGGCAAACAAGGGCGGCCAGCCGACGGTTGCGCCGAGGGCGAGCAGCAGTGCCGGACCGGCACCGATGATCAGGCTGGCCAGCGGCAAGGCCATGGCCATCCGGTTCATGTCGGGTTTCTGATGCGGCGAGTCGCCGGTGGGCAGCCGCGAGAAGAACCGCAGCGCCATGATCAGGTCGGCGCCGAGACCCAGCTGGCCGGTGGCCGCTGCCTCGGCACGGTCGTCGGCGCCCGGCGCTGTGGTGGTGTCGATGTCCGGCTTCGGTTGCATTCGCTCGGCTTCTGGGCCAACAAGTCGCGACCTTCCTAGCACACCGGTGACGACTCGCCATGCCCGCGCTCAACCCCGCCTATGCCGACATCGTCGAGTTGCTGCTGACCGTCCCCGATGGGGACGAAACGGCCGTGGCGGCGGTGCGCAGCCGCGATCGCCAGCTCACCAAGCCGGCCGGATCGCTGGGGCGGATGGAAGAGCTGGTCGAGTTCCTCGCCCGCTGGCAGGGCCGGGCAACGCCGCGGCTCGACAACCCCATGGTGACGGTGTTCGCAGCCAATCACGGCGTCACCGACCAGGGCGTCTCGGCCTTCCCGCGCGAGGTCACCGCGCAGATGGTCGCCAACTTCACTAATGGCGGCGCCGCGGTGTCGCAGATCTGTGCGCTGCACGAACTCAACCTGCGCGTCTTCGAACTGGCGCTGGAACTGCCCACCGGCGACATAACGCTGGAGCCGGCCCTGGACGACAAGATGTGCGCCGCCACCATCGCCTATGGCATGGAGGCGGTGGCCGGCCGGCCGGACCTCGTCTGCCTCGGCGAAATGGGCATCGGCAACACCACCGTCGCCGCCGCCATCTACGCCGGCCTCTATGGCGGCACCGGCGCCGACTGGGTCGGGCGCGGCACCGGCGTCGATGATGCCGGACTCGAGCGCAAGGCCTCTGCCGTCGATCGGGCGCTGGCGCTGCATCGCAACAGCCTGGACCATCCGCTCGATGTCCTGGCCCGCCTCGGCGGCCGCGAGATCGCCGCCATGCTGGGCGCCATCATTGCCGCGCGCCACCAGAAGGTGCCGATGATCGTCGATGGGTTTGTCGCCACCGCGGCAGCCGCAATCGCGCATGCGGTCAATCCGGCCGCCATCGAGCATTGCCTGTTCGCCCATGTCTCCGCCGAGAGCGGCCACGCCCGCGCCCTCCAGGCGATGGGCCAGACCGGGCTGCTCGATCTCGGGATGCGACTGGGCGAGGGGAGTGGCGCTGCACTGGCGGCGGTGCTCGCCAAGACGGCGCTGCACCTGCATCTCAACATGGCCACCTTCGAAAGCGCCGCGGTCAGCACCCGTAGCGACGGCTGAGCTACTCGGCCGTCGGCTCGTCTGCCTCCGGCTCAGCCTGCCCGGCTGGCTCCTTGCTGCCGGAAGACACGCTGCCGCGCGGCGCGAGACCGCCGGCCCCGGGCTCCAGCGCCAGCAGGTCCACGCCGTACTGCCGCCGGAAGGTGATCACCGCCTCCCGCGCCAGTCCCTGCAGCGTCGACACATCCTGATTGCGCAACGCGGTACTCATCGCCGCGTGCAGCACCAGGAAATCCAGCATCAGCCGCTCTGCCATCGCCTGGCGCTGATCGTCATTGAGGCCCCGGAACGATCGATCAATGGACAGGGCATGCTGCAACTGCCGGCGCACCGGGCCGGGCGGGATGTCCACGGTAAAGGCCGCGTTGGCGACCATCCAGTTCAGCATCCAGTAGGCCGCCAAGGCATCGGCGACGTTGCCGATCTGCATCCCGTAAGGCTTCACCAGCTCCTGCCAGATCAGCTCGTGTGACTTCTCGTCGAACCGCTCCTGGAAGGCCGCCCGGGCATCGGCCCCGGCGCTGCGATAGACGCCGTCGAGAAAGCTGCGCTTCACCCGATAACCGACGGAAGCCGACGGCGTGTAGCTGGTGTCGAACTCCACACCTGTTTGGGCCTGGGGCAGGGGCGAGTCCTGCGCCGCAACGGTGGGAACAAGCAGCAGCAGGGAGAAAAGGATGGTGCGCATCCATATAGCCGAGCAGAACCGGCGCCCCGAGGCAAGTACCTGCGAGGAGAGCATCAGCCGGCTTCGGAGTAGATCTCGAGCTTGTTGCGGCGGGCGGTGACCGGCGCCAGCGCATCCATCACCCGGGCGCGCGGGAAGGTGGCGATCACTTCGGTGCCGAAGCGGAGCTTGGAGAACAGGTCGAACCGGCCCTGATGGAGGTCCATGATCTTCTGCACGATCGGCAGGCCGAGACCGGCTCCCTGCTCGGCGGTCTTCTGGGCCAGCGAGCCCTGGCCGAACGAGGAGAGCACCGTCTGGATCTCGTTTTCCGGAATGCCGGGCCCGTTGTCCTTCACCGACACCAATTGGCCGCCATCGGCGCTGCGGGTCACCACCAGCACCACCTTGCCGTGCTGCGGGGTGAACTTCACCGCATTGCTGAGCAGGTTCAGGATCACCTGGCGGATGGCACGCTCGTCGCCCCAGATGCGGGGCAGGTTGTCCGAGGCGTTGAACACCAGTTCGATGCCCTTGCTCTTGGCGCGCAGGTCCATCATCCGCTTGCAGTCGGCGGCGATGTCGATCAGGGACACGGCCTCTTCGTGCAGCTCGTACTTGCCGGCTTCGATGCGGCTGAGGTCGAGCAGTTCGTTGATCAGCGTCAGCAGGTGCTGGCCGCTGGCGTGGATGTCGCCGGCATATTCCTTGTATTGCGGCACGCCGTGCGATCCCAGCAGTTCCGATTTCAACACTTCGGAAAAGCCGATGATGGCGTTGAGCGGCGTGCGCAGCTCATGGCTCATGGTCGCCAGGAACTGCGACTTGGCGATGTTGGCCTGCTCGGCATGGCGGCGGGCCTCGTCGGACATCTGCCGCGCCTCTTCGAGTTCGGAGATCAGCTGGTCCTTCTCGGCCTGGTGCGAGATGGTCTCAAGTTCGGAGCGGTGAAGCTGGCGCGCCAGGTAGACGAAGAAGATTTCGCCGAAGATGGCGACCGCGGCGAGTGTGTAGTTCAGCGTGCCGCCGAGCCGCAGCAGGGTGGCCGACACGGTCAGCGTCACCGGCAGGGTGCTCATCAGCGTCGCGGCGGGCAACGAGTGGGTGGCGACCGCATTGGCCGCCACGCTCACCACCACCATGGCGAACATCACCGAGGCCAGCGTCTGCGCGTCGGCGACCAGCGTGAACAGCGCCAGCAAGGACCAGGCCGTGCCGTGGACGACTTCCACCGCCACAAAGCTCGCGGTCCACTTCTCGGCGTTGAAGCGCGAGGGGTCGGCACGCTTGAAGCGGCGCGCCATCATCACCACGGCCAGCAGGCTGATCAGCACCGTCGCTGCCCACAGGGCCGAGATGCCGAGCGGCACCCAGAAGCTGGCGACGGTGGCAAGAATGATCACGATCACGGCCATCGGCAGCGCGGCGATCAGGCGCGCGCCGGCATAGTCGTGCATCAGCTCGAAATCGAAGGAAGAACGGGTGCCCGAGGTCGAGGTCAGCCGCTGGCGCGCGTCCGACACCGTCTTCTGGGCGGCGCGCTTGCCATCGCGGCCCATCTGGGCTCGCACATCGGCAATGGCGGTCATCTGCGGGGACGCCATGAAACTCGTACTCAACTACTCTTTGCGAACAGGAACGCGTTCGCTGCCGGGGCGTGCGCACGTTACGCAGAGCGTGGTTAATTGCCCGTGAAAGGTGTTGGTTAACAGAAGTTTGCCGCGAGGGGCCAAGCCTCGTGGCGCAACATTATTGCCAAATCGGCGGCCATGTGGCAGTTACACGACAAAATCACGGCGGAAATTCCGCTTTCGGCAAAATCTGGTTTCGTCAGGGGGCAAAATGGCGTTGGACAAGATCGACCGGAAAATTCTCACTTTGCTGCAGAAGGATGCCACCATGCCGGTGGCCGAAATCGGCCGCAAGGTCGGCCTGTCGACCACGCCTTGCTGGCGCCGCATCCAGAAGATGGAGGAGGACGGAGTCATCCAGCGCCGCGTCGCCGTGCTCGACCCCATCAAGGTCAATGTCGGGGTGACAGTGTTCGTCTCGGTCAAGACCAACGAGCACAACGAAGCCTGGATGCGCAAGTTTTCGGGCGTGATCGAGGACTTTCCCGAGGTCGTCGAGTTCTACCGCATGAGCGGCGACGTCGACTACCTGATGCGCGTGGTGGTCCCCGACATCGGGGCCTATGACGCCTTCTACAAGCGGCTGATCAGCAAGATCAACCTGACCGATGTCAGCTCCGCCTTCGCCATGGGGCAGATCAAATACACTACCGCGCTGCCGCTCGATTTCGCCATCGTTGTCGACGACGACAAGTAGATGCTGGTCGGCTTCGAACATGCCGGCATGACAGCGGCCGACCTCGACCGCACCATCCACTTCTATTGTGACCTGCTCGGTCTCCGCCTGGCGCTGCGCAAGCGCCAGGCCAGCGGAGAACTCGCCTTCCTTGATGCCGGCGGCGGCATGCTGGAAATCTTCGCACCCGAGCAACCCATTGCCCCGGCGCGCGACGTGCCGGCTGGCGAGGCCGGCGTCCGCCACCTCACCTTCGCCGTCACCGATGTGGACGCGATGGTCGCCCGCCTGGAGGCCGCCGGCGTCCCGGTGGTGGAGCGTCCGCGCGATGCCCACAACCGCGAGATGGTCCGCCGTGTCGCCTTTGTCCGCGACCCCGACGGCATCCTCATCGAACTGGTCGAGCGCGCCTCAGGCCGGTGAGCGCGTGCTGACCGCTCTTGTCAGCGAGCTGTCAGCTCTATGTTATTGAAAGAATAGGATTTTCTGCGGGAACCGCGACAGCGTCGCGACCGTTGCTGGGGCAATGTTTCAAGCACAGGGAAACAGCCTCGTGAACCTCCGGCTCTCAACCGCCCTCGCGCTGATCCTTGCCATGGGTGCTGCCCCGGCCATGGCTCAGGACACCGCGGTATCGGGCTCCGTGACGACCGAGACCGGCACCGCAACCGACCTCTCGGTCGAGCAGCAGACCGAACTGCGCACCATCATCACCGAAGCCGGGGTCGAGCCCGTCGCGGAAACCGACTTCGACGTCTCCGTCGGCGCCGTGGTCCCCGACGGCATCGTGCTGAAGCCCCTGCCGGCCGGCATCGCCGGGATCGCGCCTGCCTATGACGGCTACCTGTTCTTCCTGCTCGCCGACGGCCGCATCGCGGTCGTCCATCCCGACACCCTCGAGATCGTTCTCGTCATTACCGCCTGACACCGTCGGGTCCGGTGCGCTCCCCTCGCCGGACCCGCTTTTCCAGAAGGAAGCGCCCCATGGTCACCGTCGTCGTCATTCTGTCCTGTATCGGTCTTGCCTGTGCTGCCACCGCCGGCCTCATCGCCAGCACCCAGGCGCCAGCACCGCAGCCTAACGAGCCGGGCCCGCACGCAGCCTGAGCTCAACCCCGCGCGGCGAGCGGCAGGGTTAGCGTCACTTTGAGCCCGCCGCTCTCCGCGCAATCATAGGCGATGGCACCGCGATTTATCTCCAGGATCTCGGCTGCCATCGCCAACCCCAATCCCGTCCCCGGCTTGCTCTCGTCGAGCCGCACGCCGCGGCGGCCCAGTTTCTGCATTTCGTCCTCGGCGATGCCGGACCCGTCGTCCTCGATGGAGAGCACGGCCTGCTCGCCGTCGCGCCAGCCCCGGATCGTCACCCGGGCCTCGGCCCATTTGGCGGCATTCTCGAGCACGATTCCGACCAGTTCCAGCAGGTCCTGCCGGTGCAGGTCGACCTGGCAGTCGTCCCCGAGTTGGGCGACCCAGTGCAGCGTCTCGCCGAAAGCGGTCTTCTTCAGCACCGTCAGCGTGCGCAGCACAGCCGTGTTCAGCGAGGTACTGGCAGCGTGGACGCTGGTGCGCTGGTGCAGCACCGCCAGCCGCAATTGATGGTCCACCCGCTCCGACATCTCGAAGGCGAGATCATCGATCAGGTGCGCCTCGCGCTCCTCCCCTTGCGACCGTAGCCGCTCGGCGACGCCATGCAGCGCCGCCAGCGGGGTCTTGAGGCCATGCGCCAGGTCGGCAGCCCGCTGCCGCGCCTTGGTGACCGACGTCTCGCGGCTCTGGAGCAGGGCGTTGACCTCCTCCACCAGCGGCGCCAGTTCGGAAGGGAACCTGCCCCGCAACCGGTCGGCGGACCCCTGCCGAACCGCCTCGACGCCCCGGCGCAGGGCGGTCAGCGGCGACAGGCCCAACAGGATCTGCAGCCAGGCCGCCAGGATCAGCAACGATCCCAAGAGCGTCAGCACTGCAGCTGCATCGCTGTTGAAGCTGGCGATGGCCTGGTCGATCGGGGCGTGGTCCTCCCCCACGGTGACGCGGAAGAACCGCGTCCGGTCCGGTGCGGCGATCTCCAGCACTTGCGTCAACAGCAAAAGGTGCCCGCCGCTCGGTCCCTGGACGTGGCTCATCACCGCCTCGCCGTCGTCGGCGGAGGGTACGGCGAGGGCGAAGTCCCACAGCGATCTCGAGCGTGTCACCTCGCCGGTATCGGTGTCCTCGATCTGCCAGTACTTGCCGCTGAGGGGCACGGAATAGAGCGGGTCCGGCAAGGGCGTGCTGATGGCCGGAGTGTCGACTTCCGGCATGATCACGGCCGCCAGCCGGCCCAGCGTCGCCTCCATGTCGGATTGCATGGTGCGTTCGATATTGATGGCGAACAGGTACTGCAGCACCACGGCGGCGGTGACCAGCGACAGCACCACCCAGGCGAGCGCCAGCGCCATCAGCCTCAGCCGCAGGGAGGAAAGGTTCATGCCTCCTCGCCGAGGGTGTAGCCGAAGCCGCGGCGGGTCTTGATCACCTCGGCGCCCAGCCGCTTGCGGACGCGCCCCACCAGCACCTCGACCGCGTTCGATTCCCGCTCGAAATCCTGGGCGTAGATGTGCTCGGTAATCTCGAGCTGCGACACCACGCGGCCCCGCTGATGCACCAGGTAGGCGATAAGCTTGTACTCCTGCGGCGTCAGGTCGATCGGCGAGCCGTCGAGGAACACCTGCATCTTGGCGGTATCCAGCAGGTAGCGCCCAAATGGCACCCGCGCCGAGGCCAACCCGCTCGCCCGCCGCACCAGCGAGCGAATGCGGGCAACGATTTCCATCACATGGAAGGGCTTGACCACATAGTCATCCGCACCGGCCTCAATGCCGTCCACCCGCTCTTCCCACTGGCCACGGGCCGTCAGGATCAGCACTGGCATGGTCCGCCCGGCATTGCGCCAGCGCTTGAGGATGGTCAGGCCATCGACCTGCGGCAGGCCCAGATCGAGGATCACCGCGTCGAAGGTTTCGGTGTCCCCCCGGAACCAGATCGTGTCGCCTTCGCTTTCGCGGTCCACTGCGAAGCCGGCGCGCGTCAGCGCCGTCACCAGTGTTTCGGCGATCCGGTCGTCGTCTTCGGCTACCAGCACTCGCATTATTGTCCCCGTACCGGCAGCCCACTGCGGGCATAGTAATATCTCACCGCCACCTGGCCTCCGGGTGTCAGCACCTTGATCTCGTAGAGCAGGAAGCCTTGCACGGCCACCAGTTGCGCGTCGATCATCTGCCCGCCAGTACTCGTTTCAAGCTCGGGCAGGATCGACTCCAGCGGCACCGCCTGCCCGGACTGCACCGCTTCGAGGGCCGCCCGCTCCGAAGCGCCAGCCCTTGGCGTCGCAGGAGCGTTTGCCGCCCCGGTTGTCACAGGCGGGGGCAGGTTGAGGCCGCCGGCGTTGCCGCCCCCACCGCCGGGAGGTGTGGCGCCTTGGCCGCCATTTCCATTCCCATTTCCGTTCCCCGAGCCCCCCCCGGGCGGATTGCCGGCATTGCCCTGGCCACCTCCGCCGGAACTGCCGCCCGGACCACCGCCACCAGCCCCGCCACCGCCCGGACCACCGCCACCAGAACTGCCACCACCCGAGCCGCCACCGGGACCACCACCCCCGGGCCCGCCGCCGGAGCTGCCACCGGGATTTCCGTTTCCGTTGCCGTTGCCGCCCGCGTTGGAATGGTCCGGAGGCCCGCCGCCCCCCGCATTGCCGCCGCCATTGCCTTGCCCGTTGCCGTTGCCGTTCCCCTGCGCGAACGAGGCCTGGCCGCTGGCGGCCAGGAAAAGCAGGACCAGCAGGAGGCGGAACGCTTTTACCATGCTCCAAACCTAAGGCTTCGAACCTGACGAAACACTGACACCCTCCCTCACGGGTCGCTCAGCACGGGGCTGCTAGTGTGGCGACGTTGACTTCCAAACGTCCCATGCTTCGCAAGTGCTTTGGAGCGTCGGCTTAGAGGGCACCAGCAGCAACTCCGCCCCGCGCTGCTGGTGCCTTTCTTTATTCGGCGGCGCCGCCGAGCGGAGGCCGACCGAACTGTCGGAAGCTCGGCAGCGCCAGCGGCATCAGCGTCACCACGAAGTAGCAACCGCCGGCGATCAGCAACGCCGCATCGAGACCAAGTCCTCCGATCAGGGCCCCGCCTACCAAGCCGCCGAACGGGATCAGCGCCCAACTGATCGCGCCGATCAATGCCATGACCCGGCCCACCAGTGCCGCTGGTGTGCGCTCGAAGCTGATGGCGGAGAGGATCGGGTTGAGAAAGCCCGAGGCGAATCCGCCCACCACCAGCACCGACAGGAGCAGCGCCAGCGGTGCGTCGAAGGCGAACACCGCAAACCGCGGAAATCCCACGATCAGGAATGCCACCGTATAGACCAGCAGGCGCGGCAGCCGCTCTCCGGTCACGCCCGCCAGCACCGACCCAGCGATGGAAGCACCAGACATCACGGCCAGCAGCAGCCCCAGCAGGGCGGCGTCATGCCCGTGCGTCTGGACCCAGACTGGCAGCATCACGGCCGCGTGGGCCTGATCCAACAGGTTGGTGACCATGACCATGATGACGATGCTCATCAGCACCGGCTCATGGCGCAGGAAACTCCAGCCTTCCGCCAGTTGCTGGCGATAGGGCAGGGCGGCCGCGACCGATTTGCTGGCGTGCGGCAGGCCCCAGGCGACCACCCCGGCCGAGAGGACCAGCGTCACCGCATTGACGATCAGCGCGGGTCCTGCCCCGATCAGGGCAATCAGCGCTCCAGCCGCTGCTGCGCCAACCGTGGAGGCCAGCCGCTCCACGGCGCCCGTGGTGCCCGTCACTCTTTCCAGTGGTAGTCCGGCAAGCCGTGCCACTTCGGGCACCTGCGAGTACTTGGCTACGTCGGAAGGGCCGCGCAGCATACCAAGCAGGGCCACGAGCGGTAGCAGCACCGGCAAGGTGAGCAGGTCGAAAGCCTCCAGCACGGGGATGACCCCCACCGCCGCAATGGAGAGGAGGTCACACCAGAGCGAGATCGCGCGGGCGCCCAGCCGGTCGACCCATGGTCCACCCAGCGCCTTGGCCACCACATAGGGCAGCATTTCGGCCAGCCCCACGAGGCCGGTCAGCACCGGATCACCTGTGGCGGTCAGCACCAGCCATGGAATGGCTACGGTAGACAGGCGCGTGCCGGTGAGCGACAGCGCCTGCGCCAGGACGAGTGCGACCAACGGCCGTTTCATGCCTCCGGCTCCTGCGGCAGGAGGAAGCTGTGAAACACGACCGTGAAGGGACGGGTGTCCTCCGGCGCCTGCCCGAGCGGGGGCGCGGCGGATTTGACTTCCCACAGCATCGCCTGCACCCGTTCGGTCAGCGCCTTAGCGTCGGCCGCGGTCAGCGGAATGGTCCAGTCGCTGACCGTTGAGGCTTCGCGCCACTCCCTGGGCTGCTGTGGCGTGAGTTCCAGCGCGCGCTGCATCTGGCTCACCTGCCAGCTCAACGTCGCCTGGAGGAAGGCCAGTCCTGCTTCGGCCTCCGGGCCCTCGGCGCCGCGGGTGTCGACCTTGGTGGACTCATGCGCGGCCCGCCACCAGCGCTCCCGCCGATTCCCGAGGTCCACGGCCTCCTCGATGAAGCCGTGCGCCGCCAGCTGCCGCAGGTGGTAGCTCGTTGCCCCGCTGTTGAGCTTCAGCCGCTCAGCCAGGCTTGTTGCCGTCGATGGGCCCTCGATCCGCAACAGCCCCAGCATCCTGACGCGGACGGGATGCGCCAGTGCCTTCAGGGCGGTGGTGTCGGGGACAATGCTGCGGATCTGTCTGGACATAGCGGCCTCTCCTTCCGCCGCCATCCTAGACCGCAAAGGAATATTTGCAAAGATGTGTTTGGGGTCTAGGCGAGTGCCGCGATCGCCTGCTCCAGTGTCACCAGCATGTCTCGCCGCCCGCCATCCGGCAGCACCAGCCTCAGCCGCTGAACGCTGTGATCGTTGTAGAGGCTGACCATGAAGTCCTCGATGCCCAAGCGATCATACGCGCTGATCGGCACGGCGACCGTTTCGCTCACCAGCCGCACGCTCCTTTGGCCGCACAACTCCATCACGAGGGCGAGGGCAGGGGAGAGGGCGGCGCGGGCGCTCCGGTATTCGAGAATGTCCTCGGCACCGTCATCGGCTGCGAACTGGTGATCCACGAAGACGTCGATCAGCGCCGCCACCAGCATGGCTTTGCGGGCCGAGAGCGGCGCTGCCTGCGCCGCTGTCCAGCAGGCATCGAGATAGGCGCGGTGCCACTCGAGGTCAGGCAAGGTGCTTGCGGAAGAACTCGAGGCTGCGCGCCGAAGCCTTGGTGCACGCTGCTTCTTCGAACTTGTCGGGCCGGTCGCTGTTGCAGAAGCCGTGACCGGCTGCATAGACATGGATCGGCACCTCCGGATGACGGGCCTTCAGGTCCTCGATCTGCTCGAGCGGAATGCCGGTGTCCTGCCCGCCGAAATGCATTTCGAGCGGAATGGCCGGTTCGAGCGCGATGTAGTTCGGGATGCCTCCGCCATAGTAGCCCGACGCGGCGCTGAGGCCGAGACCGTGATGCGCGGCCCGCCAGCTCACCGCGCCGCCGAAGCAATAGCCGGTGATCCCGACCTTGCCCGCTTCCGCCGCGGCGCCGACCGCGGCCTTGACGTCCAGCATGGCCGTCTCGTGGCTGAACTGCTTGAGCATCTCGCCGATGATCTTGAACTGCTCGGGGCCGTAGTCCTCGCTCTCGTAGCCGAACTCCACCCGGTCGAACATCGCCGGCGCCACGGCCAGGTAGCCGTGCCGCGCCCAGCGGTCGACGACGCCGCGAACCCAGGTGTTGAGCCCCCACACCTCCTGGATTACCACCACGCCGCCCCTGGGCTGCCCCTCCGGCCGCGCGCGATAGGCGTTCAGCGTGAAGCCGTCCTCCGCCGTCAGCGTGATCCGCTCGCCCATGATGCTCTTCTCCTAACCGCCCGTCACACTCATGTGCCGCGCCACGGCCGGCTCCGGCCGGGTGCGGTCCAGCACGAAATCATGGCCCTTGGGTTTGATCCGCATGGCGTGGTCCAGCGCCGCGTCGAGCCCTTCTGGGCCGCCCTCGCGCCAGGCGTCGCGCAGGTTCACCTGGTCGTCCTGTCCGAGGCACAGATAGAGCTGGCCGGTCGCAGTGAGGCGCACGCGGTTGCAGCTCTCGCAGAAATTGTGGCTCATCGGGGTGATGAAGCCGAGCGTGCCGCCGGTCTCCGCCACGTGCACATAGCGTGCCGGCCCACCGGTCCGTTTTGTGGTCGGGGTCAGCGTAAACCGCTGCGAAAGCCGTCCGTGTAGTTCGCGCAACGGCAGGTAGCTGTCGACGCGGTCGATGCCGACTTCCCCCAGTGGCATGCCTTCGATCAGCGTCAGCCCCATGCCGCACCCATGGGCCCAGCGCAGCATCGGCTCGATCTCGTCGTCATTGACGCCGCGCATCGCCACCATGTTGATCTTGACGGCGAGCCCTGCCGCCTGCGCGGCCTCTATTCCCGCCAGCACGTCCGCCAGCCGCCCGCGCCGCGTGATCGTCGCGAACCGATCCGCATCCAGCGTATCCAGCGACACATTGATCCGCCGCACCCCGGCTGCCACGAGGCCTGCGGCGTGCTTGGTCAATTGGCTGCCATTGGTGGTCAGCGTCAGTTCCTCGAGCCCTTTGCCGATCCGCCCGCCGAGACTGTCAACCAGCCGCATGATGTCCCGCCGCACCAGCGGCTCGCCGCCGGTCAGCCGGATCCGTGTCGTGCCGCGGGCGATGAAGGCGCCGGCAATGGCCTCGATCTCCTCGAAGGCCAGCACCTCCTTCTTGGGCAGGAAGGTCATGTCTTCCGCCATGCAGTAGACGCAGCGGAAGTCGCAGCGATCCGTCACGGAGATGCGCAAATACGAGATCCGCCGGCCAAAGCCGTCGATCAGCGGGCGGGTGGGGGCAGGGGCCGTCATGAAGGGCAGTGTAGTGCCGGCTGATGGCATTGGCGAGGCACAACGAAAAAGGGCCGCCTGCCGGCAGCCCTTCGTCAATTCCGGTGCTGGCGGATCAGTGGTTCACGACCACCAGTGCGCCGACCTGCACGCGATCATAAAGGTCGATCACGTCGTCATTGGTGAGGCGGATGCAGCCCGAGGACACGGCCTGCCCGATCGACCACGGCTCGGACGTGCCATGCAGGCGATAAAGCGTCGAGCCGATATAGAGCGCACGGGCGCCGAGCGGGTTGTCCGGACCGCCGGGCATGAAGGCCGGAAGATCGGGAACGCGCTTGCGCATGGCCGGTGGCGGCGTCCAGCCGGGCCACTCGGCCTTGCGGGTGATGCGGTGGCTGCCAGACCAGGTGAAGCCTTCGCGGCCGACGCCGATGCCGTAGCGCAGCGCCTTGCCGTCTTCCATGACGAGGTAGAGACGGCGTTCGCCGGTCTCGACCACGATGGTGCCCGGCTTGTACTTGGTGTCGTAGTCGACGATTTGCTTGCGGATGGGGCTGCCGGCGCGCGGCGTATGGGCGGGGATCGACCCCTCTTCGACCCACGCATTCAGTTCCGGGCTGTAGACACGCGCTGCCGTTGCCGGCTGCGCCAGGCTGGCGGCAAGAAGAACGGACAGGACGATCGCGATCGCTGACTTCAACTTTGACATCTGACGACTAGGCCTCTGGCAGGGGAATATTGGCTCGATTCGCCGTCCCCGTAATGGCGGTTGCATATTCACTTAGCAGAGGCGCGAATAGAGGCAGTTGTCTCCATCTCGCCACACTTGCCGCAGGATGAACATACAGTGTTGCTAGAGAGTTACAGTCCAACCGGTTCACCAATCCGTGAACACCGCCCATCCGCGCGCTTGACTTGCCACCGATCGAGGCACTACGCCCCACCCATATGGAGGGCCTCGCATGAGCGAAGACAGGAAGCGTGAAGCTGCCGCGATGGCGCTGAGCGACATACGCTCAGGCATGCGCCTCGGCCTTGGCACGGGCTCCACCGCCCGCCACTTCGTCGACCTGCTCGGCGAACGGGTCCGCGATGGGCTCGACGTGCTGTGCGTCCCCACTTCCGAGGCCACCGACCGGCAGGCGCGCGCCCTCGGCATTCCGCTTTCCGATCTCGACACCCTCGACCGCCTCGACCTCACCGTCGATGGCGCCGACGAGATCGACACCAGCATGAACCTCATCAAGGGCGGCGGTGGCGCCCTGTTGCGCGAGAAGATCGTGGCCGCGGCCTCCGACCGGATGATCGTGATCGCCGACTCCAGCAAGCTCGTGGACACCCTCGGCCGCTTCCCGCTCCCCATCGAGGTGAACCGCTTCGGCCTCGGCGCCACCGAACGATCAGTGGCGGCGGCGCTCACCGCCCACGGCGCCGAAGGCGGGCTCAAGCTGCGCCGCACGGCCGCCGGCGAGCCCTTCGTCACCGACGGTGGACACCTCATCCTCGATGCTTTTTTTGGCCGCATTTCGCAGCCAGAAGCGCTGTCGGGCGCACTTCTTGACATTCCCGGCGTGGTCCAGCACGGGCTGTTTCTGAATATGTGCAACAAGGCTTATGTGGCTGGACCAGATGGCGTAAGAACGCTGGTGGCCAACGAAACAAGGACGGGTTCGTGACGATGATGCAGGTGCTGGGGCGGGCGAAGGGCCTGGTGGCAGTGGCGGCAAGCGCCGCGATTCTGGCGTTCGCAGCGCCCGTGGTGGCTCAGGAAGTCTCCCCCGAGCAGTTGTCGCTGGCCCGCCAGTATGTCGATCTCACCGACAACGCCTCGGTCTTCGAGGTGATCATGGTCGAGACCGGCATCGAGACCATGCGCCAGCTCGTCACGCAGAACCCCGAGATCATCGACGCGGTCGACAGTGCCGTGAAGAAGGTCCTCGAGGACTATCGCGCCCGCAAGGGCGAACTGATGAACCAGTTCGCGCGCGTCTACGCGCTGCGCTTCACGGTCGAGGAACTGCAGCAGATCGTCGCCTTCTATGAATCCGACGTCGGCAAGAAGCTCTCCGCTTCCAATCTCGAGGTGAACTCCGACCTGCAGCGTGTGCTCCAGGTGTTCACCGAGAACGTCCAGCGCGAGTTCTTCGCCCAGGTTCGCGCCGAGCTGCGCGCTCAGGGTGTCGAAGTCTAGGACCAGGGCGCTGCGCTGGCGGCACTGCAGACCGGCCCCGCCTTGTGCGGGGCCTTTGTTTATGCCAAGCCCATACCCATATTTCATCGTGAAATACCGATAGAGCAGGGGCATCATGAGCCACGACTACGATCTCATCGTCATCGGCGCTGGCTCCGGCGGCGTTCGCGCCGCGCGCATGGCGGCGACCTACGGCGCCCGCGTGGCCGTGGTCGAGGAATTCCGCGTCGGCGGCACCTGCGTCATTCGGGGCTGCGTGCCCAAGAAGCTCTATGTCTACGCCGCCCGCTTCCGTGACCTGTTCGACCTCGCCCCCAGCTTCGGCTGGCAGGTGGACGCGAGCTTTGACTGGCCGACCCTCGTTGCCAACAAGGAGAAGGAAATCTCCCGGCTCGAGGCGGCCTATACCGCCAATCTCGAGAAGCCTGGCGTCGAGATCATCCGGGATCGGGCCGTGGTCACCGGCCCCAACAGTGTCGAACTGGTCGGTGGCGGCCGCAGTTTGACGGCCAAATACCTGCTGGTTGCCACCGGCGCCCATCCCTACATCCCCGATATCCCCGGCAAGGAACTCGGCATCACCTCCAACGAGGCGTTTGATCTGCCCGAGCTGCCGCGGTCCATCCTGATCGAGGGCGGCGGCTACATTGCCGTTGAATTTGCCACGATCTTTGCCGGTCTCGGCGTCGATACCACGATCGTCTACCGCGGCGATAGCCTGCTGCGCGGCTTCGATCTCGACATGCGCCGCGGGCTCGAGGCCGGCCTGACCGACCGCGGCATCCGCATCATCTACCAGACCAATGTCCGCTCGCTCGCCCGCCATGGCGACGATGTGGCCGCCACCTTCAGCGACGGCGTCACCGCCCCGTATGGCGCCGTGATGTTCGCCACCGGCCGCCGCGCCAATGTTCGCGGTCTCGGCCTCGACAAGGCCGGTGTCCACCTCAACGATCGCGGCGAGATCGCCGTTGACGCCTATTCGCGCACCAACGTGCCCTCGATCTACGCCGTCGGTGACGTCACCGGCCGCGCCCAGTTGACCCCGGTCGCCATCCGCGAAGGCTGGTACTTCGCCGAGACCGTGTTCAACAACAATCCCATGGCCGTGGATCACTCCCAGATCCCTACCGCCGTGTTCTCCGAGCCCGAGATCGGCGTCATCGGCCTCACCGAAGTGGAAGCGGCCACCCATGGCGACGTCGATGTCTACCTCGCCCGCTTCCGGCCGATGATGAACACGCTCTCGATCCGCACCGAGCGCATGATCCTCAAGCTCATCACCGAAAAGGACGGCGGCCGTGTTCTGGGCTGTCACATCCTCGGGCCGGGCGCCGCCGAAATGATCCAGCTCGTTGCTATCGCCTATGGCATGAACGCCACCAAGGCCGATTTCGATCGCACCATTGCGCTCCACCCCACGGCGGCGGAGGAACTGGTGACCTTCAAGTCCCCGACCTACACCTACCGCGATGGCGAAAAGGTCGGCGGCTGAGCGGAGGATCGACAGCGGGTCGCCTGCGTTTAGCCTCGACAACGAGGTCCGCGATGAGCACTCCGCAATCGAACTATGCCGGCATCTGGCTCTACCCCGGCAGCGGCCGGGGAGAGCAGTTCAGCCATCACCAGCCCGACTACGACCACCAGGAATCCGAGGTCACCACCGCCATGCGCCACGTCGTCATCGACCGGGACGGCGAACAGGTCGGCCTCTGGATACCTGCCAGCTGGAGCGACGACCAGGCCCGCGAGGCGCTGCAGAGCAACTGGTAGGGGAGCGGGCAGGCCGAACCGGGGATCAGGCCACCGCCTGGCCCCTGCCGAAGCGTTCCAGCCAGGCGTCGAAGTCCCCAGCCGACAGTGGCCTCGACAGATGGTAGCCCTGTCCCTCGTCGCAACCCGCCAGCTCCAGCAGGTGCTGGCTCTGCGCCGTCTCGATCCCCTCCGCCACCACCCGGAAATCCATGCCGTGCAGCATGGTGATCATAGAGGTCACGAGATGCAGGTCGCGCGGCTCGGTGTCGATCGCGCTGATGAAGGATCGGTCGATCTTGATGCAGTGCGCCGGGATGCGCTTGAGGTGGGCGAGGCTGCTGTAGCCGGTGCCGAAATCGTCCACGGCGATGCTGATGCCGGCCGCCTTGAGCGTGTTCAACTGGCTGAATGCCCGCTCGCCATTGCGGATCAGCGCGCTCTCGGTGACTTCCAGCTCGAGCATGGACGGCTGCACCCCCGCGCTCGCAACGTGCCAGAGCACGCGCTGGGGGAAATCCTCCTCGTCGAGGTTCACACCCGAGAGGTTGACCGAGATCGTCAGGTCCCGGCGCCACCACTCCCCCACACCCCCACACCCCCGGTGTCACCCCCGCGAAAGCGGGGGCCCATCCCGAGATGCCGCCACAGCCGCAAGGTGGTGTTGCCAGGCACCTCGGTGCCCGCGACCTCGTCCTTCGACGAGCTCAGGATGAGGTCTATGAGAGAGCGGTCGCACCGAACCTTCGTAGACCTCATGGTGAGCCTGTCG
>JAEYXQ010000180.1 GCA_023431205.1 Pseudomonadota bacterium
CGCCCAGGGTGCGCGTCACCGTCGGCAGCGCCAGCATGCGTAGCATCTCGCTGCCAACCCGCTCCGCCGACAGGTGGTCGAGCCGCCCCGCCGCATCGGCGCAGGCCCGCCAGCCCTCCGGATCGAGCGCTTCGCCGCCGTGGCTCGCCGAGAAGCGGAAGAACCGGTACACTCTCAGCCCGTCCTCGGCGATCCGCTCCGCCGGACTGCCGATGAACCGCACCCGCCCCGCCAGCGCATCCGGCAATCCGCCGAGCGGGTCGAAGATCGTGCCATCCGCAGCGCAGTAGATTGCATTGAGGGTGAAATCCCGCCGCGCCGCATCGGCCGACCAGTCGGTCCCGAACTGCACCACCGCATGCCGGCCGTCGGTCTCGACGTCCTGCCGCAGCGTCGTCACCTCGGCCAGCGTCTCCCCCAGCCGCAGCGTCACCGTGCCGTGCGCCAATCCGGTGGGGTAATGCGCAATTCCCCTCGCCTCGGCCCGCCGGATCACTTCCTCCGGCGTCAGTTCCGTCGCCAGGTCGATATCGGGATTGTCTCGCCCCTCGTGCCCCATCACCGTATCGCGTACCACGCCGCCCACCGCCCGCGTACGCCGCAGATGCCCGTCGAGGGCGGCAAAGATCGCCTGCGTTTCAGCCCGTTGCAGCCAGGACGCCCCGGACAGGTCCGTGGCGCTCATTCCGCCACCTCGCCGGCCCCGAGCAACCGCAACTGCCAGGTCAGGTTGGCCGTGATCCCCCAGATCCGGTGGCCGTCATGGTCGAGTTGCCAGGTCCGGTGCACGGCATCACCACGCTTCACCGTGAACTGGCCGTAGCTTTCGCGCGTCAGGATCCGCTCCAGCGGCACCTCGAACAACGAATGCACCTCGCCCGGATTGGGCACGAAGGGCCTGCCCGGGATCACCCGCGCCACCACCGGCGTGATCAGGTAGTTGGTGCCGGTATAATAGGGCGGCATGTAGCCCAGCACTTCGGCATCCTCTGCCGCCATGCCGACTTCCTCATTGGCCTCGCGCAACGCCGCCGCCGCGGCATCGGAATCGGCCGCATCGACCTTGCCGCCCGGAAACGCCACCTGCCCCGAATGCGCCCGCAAGTCCGGCGACCGCTCGGTATAGAGCACGGTATAGCCCTCGGGCCGCTGCACCAGCCCGATCAGCACCGCCGCCGGCACCGGCGGCCGCTCGAACGGCCGCTCCGGCAGCCAGTCCGGCACCAGCGTATCGGCCGGCGGCAAAGCCGGTGCCTCCGGCAGCAGCCGCTCGGCAATGCGTTCGATCAGGCTGTCGTCAGGCGGCACACCGCCTCCACATCTCACGGGCCTCAATGATGAGACGATAACCACTTGGACGGTTGCACGAAACCACGCATCCGCACGGTGCCCCTTCTCCCCGTGCGGGGCAAGGTGCCTACCCCGCCTGCCAAGCCTCGATCGGCCCCTGCAATGCCGCCGCCAGGGACTTGTCCTCGGCAAACAGCAGCACCCGGCTCGGATCGACCGGCCCGGGGAACTCGATATTGCCCAGGGTCGTGGGCTCCCAGCCGAGCGGGCAGTAATAGTCCCGATCGCCCACCAGCATCACGAACTTGCCGTCCCCGCGCGCCAGCGCCCGCTTGGTCACTTCGCGCGCCAGGAGCTTGCCGGCACCGAGCTTGCGGAAATTCGGGTGCGTCGCCAGCGGCCCCAGCATCCAGCCATTCACCCCGCCAATGCTGATCGGGGTCATCCACACCGATCCGCACGGCACGCCCTCGACCTCGGCGAGCAGCGTCAGCGCCGGATCGATGGGGAAGCGCTCGCGCACCCGGAACGCCGTCCGCGCGAAGCGGCCGGGGCCGAAGGCGATCGCCTGCAGTCCCTCGACGAAGGCCTCATCCTCGGGCGTACCGGGACGAACGGTCGGAGCCCGCAGCGGCGGGACGACAGCAGAAGGCTCGGCCGCGGCCGGCGGCTGGGTGTGAAGGCTCATGGCAGGGGTCCAGGGACATGTAGGTGAGGGCAGCGGCACTCCACGAGCACCGCACGGGGGATCGACCGCTTACGGTCGTCGCATCACCAACACCTTCACCATCCTGGACGCCTCCACGTCTGAATCCGAATTAGCACCACGGATGCGTCCCGTAAATTGAAATGTCATGGCCGATCCTCCAGCGCGTCCACCAATAGGTAACGCAGTGTCGCGTCGATGGTGCCTTATTGCGCCACGCCACAATGCCTAGTTCACTCGCAACGCAACCGGCATGCGGCGACTTGAGCCGGAAAACATGTCCGCAACACGACCGAAAGGGTACGATCATGGGCCAGCTCGTCGACGGAAAGTGGTCAACCGAGTGGTATGACACCAAGAAGACCGGCGGAAAATTCGAGCGGTCCCAGGCCGGCTTCCGCAGCTGGGTCACGGCCGACGGCAGCCCCGGCCCCTCCGGCGAAGGCGGCTTCAAGGCCGAACCCGGCCGCTACCACCTCTATGTCTCGCTGGCCTGTCCCTGGGCCCACCGCACCCTGATCTTCCGCAAGCTCAAGGAGCTCGAGAACCTGATCTCGGTCTCCGTCGTCTCCCCCAAAATGCCCGACGAAACCGGCTGGAGCTTCAGGGAGGACGAAGGCTCGACCGGCGATGCGCTGTTCGGCGAGGACACGCTCTGGCAGGTCTACGCCGAGGCCGACCCGCACTACACCGGCCGTGTCACCGTCCCCGTCCTGTGGGACAAGCAGACCGGCACGATCGTCTCCAACGAGAGCGCCGAGATCATCCGCATGTTCAACTCGGCCTTCGACGAGCTGACCGGCAACACCGATGACTATTACCCGGAGGCCTCACGCCCCCGGATCGACGAGATCAATGCCCGCGTCTATGACGACATCAACAACGGCGTCTACAAGGCCGGCTTCGCCACCACCCAGGAGGCCTACACCGAGGCGGTGACCAGGCTCTTCGACGCGCTCGACTGGGTCGAGGGCCTGCTTGGCGAAACCGCCTATCTCACCGGCGACACCATCACCGAGGCCGACTGGCGCCTGTTCACCACCCTGGTGCGGTTCGATGCCGTCTATGTCGGCCACTTCAAGTGCAACATCCGCCGCATCGCCGACTACCCCAACCTGTCGCACTACCTCAAGGCGCTCTACGAGGTGCCCGGCGTCAAGGCCACGGTCGATCTCGACCACATCAAGACCCACTACTACTGGAGCCACAAGACCATCAACCCGACCCGCATCATCCCCGTCGGCCCGGTGCTCGAGTTTGTGGACTGACGCCACATAGACCTGCCCCCGTCGTCCCCTCTCCCCGGAGGGGAGAGGTGACGAGCCCCCCACCAGCCACGATCTCTCCTCCACCATCCCCCTTGCGGGGCTTCGCGCCGGCCGAAGGCGAAATCGCTCCAGTGGAGCGATTCAGGCAAGAAGGCCATGACGGCTCCGCCCGAATGGCTGGTAAGGGAGGGGGTCGGCAAGAGTCGCGCCCTGCCCCTCAATACCCCCATTCCGTGCGCCGGGTCGTCCCGTCGAACACCTCGTCCACCCGCTGCGACGTCGCCGGCGTTACCGTGTCCGGCAGCCGCGTCCGCTCGAACCAGCCGATCTCGGCGATCTCGCGGTTCGGCTTGTGCTCGCGCACCTTCTCGAACTGCCGCGCCAGGTAGAACACGACATGGTCGCGGTTGGTCACGGCGCTGTTCTGGTGGTAAATGCCGTGCAGTTCCATCGGCCCGGTGATGCGATAGCCGGTTTCCTCCATCACCTCGCGCGCCGCCGCCGCTTCGATCGTCTCCCCCGGCGCCACGCCACCGCCGGGAAACTGCCAGCCGGGCACATAGCCGTGCCGGATCAGCAGCACCTTGTCGCCATCGATCAGCATCACTCGCGTACCGATGGTCATGCGCTGCCACCAGCCCTTGAGCGCAAGAAAGCCCCAGGCGCGCACCTTCTGAAAACGGTTCATCATCGCATCGGACTCCTTCTTCCCCACCGGTAGCAGAGCTTTGATGGCGACAAAATCGACCCCTGCGGCGTTTGTCGGTTTTCTTGCACCTGCCGTTCTGGCACAAACCCGCCCGATGACAACCCTGGCTCATATCTCCGACATCCACCTGTCGCCCATGCCCGAGATTTCGTGGCGCGACATGGTCGGCAACAAGCGCATCACCGGTTGGCTCAACTGGAAGATGCGCCGCAACGAAGAGCTGAACAGCGAAACGCTGAGCAGCCTTGTCGATCATCTCAAGGCACAGAACCCCGATTGCACCGCGGTGACCGGCGATCTTGTCAACCTCGCCCTCGGCTACGAGATGGACCGCGCCGGCCGCTGGCTCCAGGCCCTCGGCGAACCCGATCGCATCGCCGTCTGCCCCGGCAATCACGACGCCTACGTACCGGGCGCCCTCGACATGGCCTGCACTGCCTGGGGCGACTACATGCGCGGGGAAACCCTCGACGAGGCCAGCTTCCCCTTCGTGCGCCGCATCGGCGACGTTGCCGTCATCTCCTGCTCCAGCGCCGTCCCCACCCGCCCCTTCCTCGCCGTCGGCCGCTTCGACGAGCAACAGGCCGGGCGCCTCTCGCGCATCCTCACCAGCATGGGTGAAGCCGGCTTCTTCCGCTGCGTGCTGATCCACCACCCGCCCAATGCCGAGCTGCAGCACCCCTCCTTCGGCCTCAAGGGACATCGCCTGTTCCGCCAGGTGATCGCCGAGCACGGAGCCGAGTTGGTCCTCCACGGCCACACCCACCGCTCCTCGATCCACTCCATTCCCGGCAAGAACCACGACGTGCCGGTGATCGGCGTCGCCGCCGCCAGCGCCGCCCAGGGCGGCCGCCTCGACGATCCAGCCCGCTACAACCTGTTCCGCATCGAGCGCCAGGCCGGCAGCTGGTCCTGCGTCATGCGCGAATTCGGCTACCAGCGCCTCGGCAACGACATCGTCATGCGCATGCAGATGCGGATCTACTAGGACGACGCCAGGCCCACCGACCACTCCTCCCCCTCCCCCGCCTGCGGGTGAGGCCGGGTGGGGGTTGCCTGGCCAGGGGTTCTACACGCCCGCCATCCGCTCGGTATTGCGCGCATGGATCGCCGCGCCCTCGGCTGTCACTGCCTCGCCGAAATCCTCCATGCTGATCACCGGGCGGATCTCGATCTCGCTCTCTTCGGTCATCATCGGGTTGGGGCAGCGCTTCACCCACTCCACCGCTTCGTCCATGTCGCGGACTTCCCAGATCCAGTAGCCGGCGACCAGTTCCTTGGTCTCGGTGAACGGCCCGTCATAGACGCTGCGATTCTGCCCCGAGAACACCACCCGCTTGGCATGGGAGGACGCCTTCAGCCCGTCGCCACCGAGCATGATCCCGGCATTGATCAGGTCCTCGTTGTACCGCCCCATGGCCTCCACCAGCTCCGGCGTCGGCATCTCGCCCGCTTCGCTGCCCTTGGTGGCCTTCACGAACACGACTACGCGCATTTCCCGTCTCCTCACATTGGCACCAGTGCCGTCACCTCCGCGACGACCCACCCAGCCCAGCTTCGACATGCTGGCGTCGCATTTGCGCTCCAACACGCAACCGCCAGCGAGGAGAACAGCAAATCCCCACCGACACCACCACCCTGATCGCCCTCGGCATCGGCGCCGCCATCGTCCTGTGGCTGGTCTTCTCGGTCCTCAGGAAGCTCTTCGGCCTCATCCTCCTCGCCGCCATCGCCGCCGCGGCCTGGCTCATATGGCAAAACCCCGAATGGCTCCCCCTGCTACAGGGCTTCATCGCCACGCGGTGACTGCCACCCCCGCCCACTGCGCCACCTTCCTTCGCCACCGGCAGGACCAGTCCTCCAGTCCTCCGCTTTGCTTGTAGGGTAACGGGGCGTGCCGATCTCCCGACCCTTTCACCACCTCACCACACCCCCCCGGTGTCACCCCGCGAAAGCGGGGGCCCATCCCGAGATGCCCCCACAGCCGCAAGGTGGCCGTTCAAGCGTCTCAGGATGGGTTCCCGCTTTCGCGGGAATGACACCGCGTTTGTTGTGGCACCCCCACCCAACCTCCCCCTGAAGGGGGAGGGGCTGCATCGAGTTTGCCGCGGCACCTCGGCAACCACCGGCCTGGTCCCTCCCCCGCGAGCGGGGGAGGTTAGGTGGGGGCTCTTCCACCCAATCTATCCTCCTTATCCCCACCCCCTCCACCTCATGCATACTCCCCCCCATCTCTTCCGCGCGGGGCGGCCTGCAGCGACCAGTGGCGGAAGGACGGCCGGGCAGGGGGAGGTCGCTCTTTCCCTGGGCTCGAGGGTGGTCCGCTCAGGTTCGGCGAGGATGAACACTTCCATCC
>JAEYXQ010000058.1 GCA_023431205.1 Pseudomonadota bacterium
TTGCGGGAGAGGGTGGATCGCGCGCAGCGCGAGACGGGTGAGGGGTTCTCACGACGCTCACGCCTCTTCAGGGCAACCCCTCATCCGCCCTACGGGCACCTTCTCTCGCAAGGGGAGAAGGGGAACCGTGCCTATTGCAGCACAGGCTACAGGATCGACTGACCGGTGCCCTTCCAGTCCTTGAGGAAGCCTTCGATGCCCGAATTGGTCAGCGGGTGGTTGGCCAGCTTGCGGATCACGTCGGGCGGGATGGTGGCAACGTCGGCACCGGCGAGAGCGGCCTGGGTGACGTGGTTGGCGCTACGGATGGAAGCAGCCAGGATCTGGGTCTCGAACTGGTAGTTGTCGTAGATCTGGCGGATGTTCTCGATCAGCTCCATGCCGTCGAGATTGATGTCGTCGAGGCGGCCGATGAAGGGGGAGATGTAGGTGGCGCCGGCCTTGGCGGCGAGCAGCGCCTGGTTGGCCGAGAAGCAGAGGGTGACGTTGGTCTTGATGCCGGCTTCCTTGAAGTGCTTGGTGGCCTTGAGGCCATTCAGCGTCAGCGGCAGCTTGACGACGACGTTGGAGGCGATCTTGGCCAGTACTTCGCCTTCGGCGATCATGCCGTCATATTCGAGGGAAGCAACTTCGGCCGAGACGGGACCGGGGGTCACGTCGCAGATTTCCTTGATGACTTCCTTGATGTTCCGCCCGGACTTGGCAATCAGCGACGGGTTGGTGGTGACACCGTCCACGAGGCCAGCCTCGTGCAGTTCGCGGATGTCCTTAACTTCTGCTGTATCGACGAAGAACTTCATCGTTCCCTCCTGAATTCGGTTGCCGGCGCGGCGTGTTGACCAAGGTGTAGCACGGCACCACCCGGCCGCAAGGTTAGCGGGTGGCGGCGAGCAATGCCTCGGCGAGGTCGCCCACGCGATCCTGGGGGATGCCGGCGACGTTGATGCGGCTGTCCCCAATCATATAGATGCCGTTGGTGGCCTTTAAATGTTCGACCACGCTGTTTTCGAGCCCGAGCAGCGAAAACATGCCGCGATGTTCGGCGATGAAGTCGAAATCGGTCGAGTTGCTGCGCTGGCGGATGGCTTCGGCGAGCTTTTCGCGCAGGCCGATCATGCGAGCCCGCATGTGGTCGAGCTCACGCTCCCATTCGGCGCGCAGTTCCTTGTCCTCAAGGATGGTGCGGATGATCTCGGCGCCGTGGTCGGGCGGCTGGGAATAGGCGCCGCGGATGATGTTGAGCAACTGCGAATGGGTGATGTCGGCGACCGCCGCATCGCGGGCGACCAGGATGGCGGCGCCGATGCGCTCGCGATAAAGGCCGAAGTTCTTCGAGCCCGAGAACGCCACCAGGGCTTCCGGCACCATCGACAGCACCTTGCGGGTGCCATAGGCGTCCGGCTCGAGCCCGTCACCAAAGCCGAGATAGGCCAGGTCGATGAACGGCAGCGCACCGGTGCGCGCAAGGCTCTCGGCCACCCGGTCCCACTGCTCGGGCGTCAGGTTGGCCCCGGTGGGGTTGTGGCAGCAGCCGTGCAGCAGCACGACGTCGTCACCGCCCAGCTTGTCGAGAGCGGCCAGCATCGCGTCGAACTTCACGCCGCGCGTGTCGGCGTCGAAATAGGGGTAAGTCGCGACCTTGAGGCCGGAGTTGGCGGCGATGGGGTTGTGGTTCGGCCAGGTCGGGTCCGAGACCCAGACGGTGGTGCCCGGGCGGGCCCGGTTGACCAGCTGCATCAGCACCCACAACGAGCCGGTGCCGCCGGGAGCCTGGGCGATGCGGACGCGTGAGCGGTCGACGCAATCGGCTAGCGCCAGATCGAGTACGGCGTTGGCGAAGCCCTTGTTGCCGGCGATCCCGAGATAGGTCTTGGTCTTCTCGGACTCGAGGATGCGCTGCTCGGCCTTGCGGACGGAGCTCATCACCGGAGTGGTGCCGGCCTCGTCCTTGTAGACGCCGACGCCAAGGTCGATCTTGGTCGGGCGGTTGTCGGCGGCGTACTCGCCCATCAGCGCCAGGATCTTGTCGCCAGGGGCCTTGGAGAGGGTTTCGAACATTGTCTGGAGGTCCGGTGAGAGGCGTGGCCTTTATAGGCGGGCGGTGGGGTTTTGCAATTGCAGAAGGATTTTCAGGAGGACCTCAGCCTGAGGTCTACGAGAGGGTCCGTTTCTCGAGTTCAGCAATGAGATCGGGCACCACGGTGAACAGGTCGCCGATCAGGACGAGATCGGCGAGCTTGACCAAGGGGGCTTCGGGATCGGTGTTGATGGCGACGATCTTCCTGGCGCCCTGGATGCCGGCGAGATGCTGCAGGGCACCGGAGATACCGACGGCGATGTAGAGATCGGGGGCGATCACCTTGCCGGTCTGGCCCACCTGCCAGTCATTGGGCGCGTACCCGGCATCGACGGCGGCCCGAGTCGCCCCAACGGCGGCGCCGAGGGTTTTCGCCAGCCGCTCGATCAACTTGAAGTTCTCGGCCGATCCCACCGAGACCCCGCCACCGACGACGATCTGGGCGGTGGCAAGATCGGGCGCATCGCTTTCGGTGCGATGCGCGGCGATGATGCGGGCTGCGGCGGCGACCGGACGATCCAGCTGTTCCACCGTTGCGCTGCCACCCGTGGCGACCGGGCGGAAGGCGGAGGCCCGCAGCGTCAGCAGGTGCTTCGGCTGGGTGTCGCGCACGGTCTCGACGGCATTACCGGCATAGATCGGCCGCTCGAAACGCTCGGGGGAGAGGATGGCGGTGATGTCCGTCACCGGCATGATGTCGAGCCGGGCGGCCAGGCGCGGGATGACGTCCTTGCCCACCGAGGAGGCCGCAGCAACGATAAACGCGTAATCGTGCGCAAAACTCTCGATAAGTGCCGCCAGACCGTCGGCCACCGGTTCAGCGGTAACGGAAAGCACCCGATTCACCTGCTGAAGGGCGGCAGCAGCAGTCGCCGCAGCGCCTGGCCCCACGACCAGCACATCCAACGGACCGAGTTGAGCGGCACCGGCAACGACCCGGGCGGTGGCAGGTGACAGAGCGCCATTATCGACTTCGGCGAGAACCAGGACGCTCATCACAGCGCCTCCACCGCGTCGATGTCAGCAGCAATCAGCGCCGCCAGTTCGATGGCGGTGCCGACCTGACTTCCCGCCAGGCGCTCCGGCGGCGGGGAGACCTTCTCGACCGTCAGGCGCGGAGCGAGATCGACGCCGAACTCGGCGACCGGACGGGTGGCCAGCGGCTTGGAGCGCGCCTTCATCACCATCGGCAGGGCGGCATTGCGCGGGGTGTTGAGGCGCAGGTCCGCGGTCACGATCGCCGGCAGCGGCAGCGCCACGGTCTCGCGGCCATAGTCGACCTCGCGGGTGACCTCGAGCCCCTCCCCCACCACCTTGATCTCGGAGGCGAAGGTAGCCTGCGGGCGGTTCGTCAGCGCCGCCAGCATCTGGCCGACATGGTTGGAATCATCATCCACCGCCTGCTTGCCGAGCAGCACCAGATCCGGCTGCTCCTCCTCGACCACAAGCGCAAGAAGCTTGGCGACGGCGAGGGTTTCGAGCGGCTGGTCTGCCTCGACGAGAATGCCGCGATGGGCGCCCATGGCCAGAGCGGTGAGGATCACGTCGGTTGCCGGCTTGGGGCCGATGGAGACGACCACGATTTCGCTCGCCTGGCCGGCTTCGGCCAGTTGCACTGCCGCTTCCACGGCGTGCTTGCAGAACGGGTTCATGGACATGCGGACGCCGTTGGTTTCCACCCCGCGTCCATCGGGACGGACGCGGATGCGCACGTTGTGGTCGACCACCCGCTTGACGGCGACGAGGATTTTCATTGGCGGCTCCGGCAGGTTGCGGGCTTTCTGGCAAAAAGCCCCGGAGCGGGCAAGGCGGTGGAGGAGAATTCGGTTCGACAGCGCGGACCAATATTGGAACGGGGTGCTGCGGCAAGGCCGCTGTTGACGCCATCGGTTGGGGCAGCGACATTGTCGCATCCCTGTCAGTTGCGTCGGAACGTCCATGCCGGTCATCAATCGCATTGCCGAATTTCACGAGGAGATCACCGCCTGGCGGCGCGATCTTCATGCGCATCCGGAGGTGCTGTTCGATACCGCCCGGACCGGCGCGATCGTGGCGCAGAAGTTGCGGGAATTCGGGTGCGACGACGTGATCACCGGGCTCGCCACCAACGGCGTCGTCGGCATCATCAACGGGCGCAGCCATGCGGGCGGGCGCACCATCGGGCTCCGGGCCGACATGGACGCGCTGCCGATGACGGAAAAATCTGGCAAGCCCTATGCCTCGACCGTCCCGGGCAAGATGCATGCCTGCGGCCATGACGGGCACACCGCCATGCTTCTGGGGGCGGCGAAGTACCTCGCCGAGACGCGCAATTTCGACGGTCGCGTAGCCCTGATCTTCCAGCCGGCGGAAGAGGGCGGTGGCGGTGGCAAGGTCATGCTCGAGGACGGGCTGCTGGACCGGGTTGACATCGACGAGTTCTACGGCATGCACAACTGGCCGAGCATGCCGGTCGGGTCGTTCGGCATCCGCACCGGCGGCATCATGGCGGCCACGGACCGGTTCTATATCGACATCACCGGCAAGGGCGGCCATGCCGCGCGGCCGCACGAGACCATCGATCCGATCATTGTCGGAGCGCAGCTGGTTACGGCGCTGCAGACGATCGTGTCGCGCAACGTCGATCCGCTTTCAAGCGCAGTGCTGTCGGTGACCATGATGGAAGCCGGCGAGGCCGACAACGTCATCTCGCGCACCGCCAAGATCACCGGCACCGTGCGGACGCTGGACGGCGCGGTGCAGGACATGATCGAGAGCCGGCTGGCCGAGTTCGTGCCGCAGTTCGCCCGCAGCTTCGGCGCAGAAGCAAGCGTGCGCTATGCCCGCGGCTACCCGGTGACGGTGAATACTCCGGAGCAGACGGCCTTTGCCGCTGGCGTCGCTGCGGAAGTGGCCGGCGAGGATCGGGTGGACACCGACGCGCCGCCATCGATGGGTGGCGAGGATTTTTCGTTCATGCTCGAGAAGCGCCCCGGCGCCTACATCTTCCTCGGCAACGGCAGCACTTCGGAACTTCACACCGACACTTACGATTTCAACGACGAGGCCATTCCCGTGGGGACCAGCTATTGGGTGCGGCTGGTCGAAAAGGCACTGCCAGCGAGTTGAGCTGCCGCGGCTGTCGCGAACCCCTAGCTGCTGTGGCGCGCCGATGAATATGCTCGCATCTACCCTGCTGACCATCGCGCTCTCTGCCGCCGGTGGCGGGTTGGCGACGCTGCTGGGCCTGCCTGCCGGCTGGATCATGGGTGGCGCGCTGGCCGTCTCGGTTGCCGCAATGGCCGGTGCGCCGGTTGCCATGCCGAAGCGGTTGCGAGACGTGGTGTTCGTGCTGATCGGGATGTCGATGGGTGCCAGCGTGGCCCCGGATAGCCTTTCCCTGCTGCCGAGCTGGCCGGCAAGCCTGATGGGGCTGGTCATCGAGCTGGTGCTGATCATCGGCCTGACAGGCTGGATGCTGCAGCGCCGCTTCGGGCTCGATCGCGGCACGGCGTATCTCAGCTCCTTTCCCGGACACCTGTCCTTTGTAATGGCGATCGCGACCGCCGGCGTTGGGGACAGCCGGCAGATCGCCATCATTCAGGTGATCCGCATCCTGATGCTGACGGTGGCGGTGCCGCTTGGGGCGATGTTCCTGCCGGCGGGGGAACTGCCGCCGTTGCCCGACAACGGCGTCCTCGGGCCAGTCGAACTGCTGCTGCTGGCCGCGGGATGCGTCGTCGCGGGACTGGTGTTCGTGCGGCTGAAGGTGCCTGCCGGGTTGGTTCTCGGGGCCATGGCAGCTTCCACGGCCGCCAAGCTGGGCGGCCTCTACACTGCCGCCATTCCCGAGCCGCTGGTGCTGATCACCTTCGTGCTGACGGGAACACTGATCGGCTCGCGCTTCGCTGGCATCACCCGGAGCGAGTTCATGGCAGCCGCTCAAGGCGGGGTCATCGCCACGCTGATGACGCTGGTGATCGTATCGGTGGTGGCGTGGGGGGTGAGCCTTGTGGTCGCCATGCCGTTCCCCCAGATATGGATCGCACTGGCGCCCGGTGCCCTCGAGGGAATGGGTGCGCTTGGCATCGCTCTGGGATATGACACCGCCTTCATCGCGGCCCATCATGTCGTCCGGCTGATGCTGCTGACCTTCGCCATTCCCCTGGTGGTGGCGCTGATCCAGCGACGCGAGACCGCCACAATCGCGCGAGATGACTGACGCAGAACCGGAGTTCACCTGATGAAAAAATCGCTCCTCATTGGCATCGCCGTCGCGGCGATCGCCTCCGCACCTGCAATGGCCGCTCCGATCTGCAGCGGCAGTTTCACCCTGCCGCGCGAGCTTTACAGCGAGACGGACATCAACAACTACAACCAGCAGATGCTGCGCTCATATGGCGTCGATGCGACGCGCGTCGAGATGTGGAGCGGCTGCATCCGCGCCTATGTGCGGCAGCCGGACGGCACCGAAGAGATGCAGTTCTTCGAGCCGCTGAACTTCCGCCGCGTCGGCTGATCGAACGCAAGCCATCACCCCGGTGAGGGCTTGTTTTTTTTACCGGTAGCTCACCCGTGCCGCACTCTCGCCGGCCACGGGAATGAAGGCAAAGCCATTGGCCCCGAGCCGCAGCGACCGGCCTGACAGGGTGGCGCCACGCGACACCGGTTCGAGCGCAGCGCCGCGCACTCCGGAGACCGATAGCTCGCGTGGTTCGGCTGACAGGTTGAAGGCGCAGAGCATCGCCTGCCCACCGTGCTCGCGGCGGAAGGCGAGCACCGGCTCGGCAGTGTTGAAGAAGCGGATGTCGCCGAGGGCGAGTTCGGGCCGCGTTTTGCGCCAGGCGAGAATTGTGCGGTAGTAGGCAAGCGTCGAGTTCGCGTCGCCCTCCTGCGTCGCCACGTTGAGTGCCGACTGCGCCGGCTTCACCGGCAGCCACGGGGTGCCGGCGGTGAACCCGTTGGGTGCCTCGCCCTCTTCCCAGGGGATCGGCGTGCGGCAGCCGTCACGACCCTTGTCCTCGGGCCAGAAGCGGATGCCGCGGGGGTCAGTGAGTTCCTCGAACAACAGGTCGGTCTCGGGCAGGCCGAGTTCCTCGCCCTGATAGAGGCACACCGAGCCGCGCAGGCTCAGCACCAATGCTGCCGACTGGCGGGCGATGTCCTCGCGCGATCGGCCGTGCGGCGCCCAGCGGGTGACGTGGCGCGGCACGTCGTGGTTGGAGAAGCTCCAGCACGGCCAGCTGTCCGGACCAACCTTGAAAAAGGTTTCGAGACGACTGCGGAAGTGTCGGGCGGTGAAGTCGTCGCCGAGGAAATCGAAGCCGTAGCACATGTGGAGCGTGTCGCCGCCCGAAGTGTACTGCGCCATCAGTTGCACTGACTTATGCGAGTCACCGACTTCGCCGACACAGGTGGTGCCGGGGTACTGGTCGAGCAGGGCCCGGACGCGCTTGAGGAACGCCAGGTTCTCCGGCTGCGACTTGGAGAATTTGTGCTCCTGCATGTCGTATGGGTTCACGGCATAGGGCAGATGCTCGCCGCGCACCCGGTTGGGTGGATTGGAGCGCAGCCGCTTGTCGTGGAAGTAGTAGTTCACCGTGTCGAGGCGGAAGCCGTCGATGCCACGCTCGAGCCAGAAGCGCATGACATCGAGCACCGCCTGCTGCACCTCCTCGTTGTGGAAGTTGAGGTCGGGCTGGGAAGCGAGGAAGTTGTGGAGGTAATACTGCCCGCGGGTCGGGTTCCATTCCCAGGCGCGGCCGCCGAACACGGCCGGCCAGTTGTTGGGAGGGGAGCCGTCGGGCAGCGGGTCCGCCCAGACATACCAGTCGGCCTTGGCATTGGTGCGGTTCAGCCGGGATTCCTGGAACCAGGGGTGCTGGTCGGAGGTGTGGCTGACCACCTGATCCATGATCACCTTGAGGCCACGGGCATGCGCCTGCTCAACCAGCGAGTCGAAATCCTGGAGCGAGCCGAACAAGCGGTCGACCTCGCGGTAGTCGGAGACGTCGTAGCCCATGTCGTCCTGCGGGGACTGGGTGATGGGCGAGAGCCAGATGCAGTCGACGCCGAGGCTCTGGATGTAGTCGAGACGGCGGATGATGCCGGCGAGGTCGCCGACCCCGTCGCCATTGGTGTCCTGAAAGGACCGGGGATAGACCTGATAGATCACCCCACCGCGCCACCACTCGGTCATTGCCATTCTCCTGCCGGAACGGGGCGGACCCTACCCGTTCGTGGCGCGCGAGGAAATCGGGGCCGACGGATTGTGAGGTCTGCGTCCTGTGCGTGTCGAAAGGGCGGCTGGCCGTTCGTCGTAAGTGCAGACAAGGAAGACATCATGGCACATCTGCTTCGCGCCGCTGACCGGCCGGTCACCAGGAGCCGCACCATCCGCTTCGAGGGCGATGCCTATGGCACCGGCATCTCGTTTTTCTCGGTCGACAATGATCCGGGACAGGGGCCGGTGCTGCATACACACCCTTACCCCGAGACCTGGATCGTCAAGTCCGGCCGGGCGCTGTTCGTCGCCGGTGATGAACAGTTCGAGGCGGGAGCCAACGACATCGCCGTGGTGCCAGCCGGCGTGCCGCACAAGTTCACCAATATCGGTGAAGGCCGGCTGGAACTGGTGTGCATCCATGCCGCCGGGACGATGGAACAGACCAACCTTGAATAGTCGGCTCGCCTCGACCGGCGCTAGACGACGGCGCTTGGCAGGGGGTCGCCGGCGAACCACGCTTCGAGGTTCTTGAGGACCAGCGCGCCCATGGCGTCGCGGGTGGTGCGGGTGGCGCTGGCGTAGTGTGGGGTGAGGACGACGTTGTCGAGCCGGCGCAGGCGCTCGGGCACATGCGGTTCATCGACAAACACATCCAGCCCGGCGCCGCCGAGGCCACCGGTCTCCAGCAGTTCGATCATCGCCTGCTCGTCGATCAGACTGCCGCGGGCGACGTTGACCAGGCGCCCGTCGGGGCCCAGCGCCTCGAGCACCCTGCGCGAAACGATGCCCTTGGTGGAGGCACTGCCCGGCGCGACAATGACCAGCCAGTCGCTGTCGCGCGCCATCTCCCCAAGGTCATCGTAGTAGATATGCGGCTCGGTGGGCTGGCGGTGGCGGCCGTGATAGACGATGCGCATCTTCAGTGCCTGGGCACGCGCCGCGATCTCCTTGCCGATGCGGCCGAGACCGAGAATGCCGACGGTCTTGCCGCGCAGTTCGGTCGTGAAGGGATACTGCCCCGTTTCCCAACGCCCCTCGCGGACAAACCTGTCCGCCTGCGGCACTTGCCGGGACACCGCCATCATCAGCACAATGGCGATCTCGGCGACGGCGTCGTTCAGGACGTCGGGGGTGTTGGTGACGCGGATATTCCGGGACTTGGCCGCGTCGGTGTCGATGCTGTCATAGCCCACGCCCATGTTGGCGATGATCTCGAGCTTCGGCAGCCGGTCCATCAGAGCGCCGTCGACATTGCCGCCGGCAATGGCGCGGATGCGCGGCCCGACCTCGGACAGCAAGGCTTCGCGGTCGGCAGCTTCGTGCAGCTTGTGCACGGTATAGCGCTCCACAAGGCCGGCTTCGCAGGTGTCGAGGAGCTTCTGAGTCTGGAGGAGTTCGATGGTCATGACCCGACCATAGCGGCGATGACGGCGGAGGCAAGCCGCCTCAGCCGCCGAGGATGTACAGCCACACCGAAACCGTGACTGCCGAGGACAGCGTGGCAATCAGGATAGTGTTGGCGGCGACGTTGACGCCACGATTGTAGTAGGTGGCAAAGACATAGATGTTGACGCCTGGCGGCATGGCGGACAGCAGAATGCCGTAGCGGGCGATTTCGATCGGCACGCCGAGCACCGGCACCATCAGCACATAGGCGATCAGGGGGTGGAGGACGAGCTTCAGCACGCTTGCCACCACCGCCTGCTGCCAGCTGTCGGAGAGCCGGTATTCGTTGAGGGCGCCGCCGATGCCGAACAGGGCGACCGGCACCACCGCCTGCATCATCATCAGGAAGAAGGCTTCTGCCGGCTCGATCAATTCAAGGCCGCTGAAATAGCCGATCATCCCCGCGGCAATGCCCCAGATCAGCGGGTTGGAGCCAACCCGTCGGAGGGCGACTATTGCCGTCTTGCCGAGCGACTGGCCGTCCCGGCGCATGAACTCCATGGTGAGCATCGCCAGCGTCAGCAGGATGGCGCCATGCAGGCCGATGATCGACAGGGTGATCGGCAGCGCCTCCACGCCATAAGCCCGTTGAATGATGGGCAGGCCGATGAGGACGGTGTTGGTGAACATGGCCGAGAAGCCGGCTGATACGGCCTCGCCGGGCCGGTTGCCGAACATCTTGGCGGCCAGCACGATGCCGACCAGAAAGCATACGATGGCGCCCAGGTAGTAGGGGCCGATGATCGCGATGTTGAAGGCGTGAACGAGGTCGCTGTTGACCAGCGAATAGAACAGCAGGCACGGCGTCGCGAAATTGTTGACGAACGCGATGAGGCTGCGGATGCCGTCGGCCGGAAAGGCGCGGAACCTCACTGCCAGGTAGCCGAGAGCCATCAGCGCGAAGATCGGCGCGATGACGTTGATGATCGCGAGCATGTCGGCGGTTCCACGCAGGAGGTGACTCCTGCCTACGCGCGCCGCTCCGGGTGGTCAATCCAGCCTTGTATGGCAGAATAAACGAAAGCCGCTGCTTTTCGTTGTCCGCAGATACGCGTACAACCGAAAGCAATACGAAACGGAGAACGCGATGCCGAAGGACAATGTCGATATTCTGGTGATCGGCGGCGGCATCAATGGCGTCAGCGTTGCGCGGGATGCGGTCGGCCGCGGCTTCACCGTTGCCCTGGCAGAAATGAGCGACCTGGCCTCCGGCACCTCCTCGGCAGCGACCAAGCTGGTGCATGGCGGCCTGCGCTACCTGGAGCACTACGAGTTCCGGCTGGTTGCCGAAGCGCTGGCGGAGCGGGAGGTGCTCTGGGCCGAAGCCCCGCACATCATCTGGCCGCTGCGTTTCGTGCTGCCCCACCACAAAGGGCTGAGGCCCGCGATCGTGCTGCGGGCCGGACTGGCGATGTACGACAATCTCGGCGGCCGCAGGTTGCTGCCGGCCACCAAGACGCTCGACCTGACGCGGCACGAGACCGGCAAGCCGCTCAAGCCGGGCTACCGGCTGGGCTTCGAATATTCAGATTGCTGGGTGGACGATGCGCGGTTCGTCGTGCTCAACGCCCGCGACGCCGCCGACCGGGGCGCCGAGATCCTGGTGCGCACCAAGGTGATTTCGGCACGGCGCGATACCGGCGGCTGGGTGGCGACACTGGAAGGGCCGGACGGGCAGCGGGAGGTTCGTGCGCGGTTGCTGGTCAATGCCGGCGGTCCCTGGGTGGACGAGGTCATCAACGGCGTGGTGCACAACAACGGCAAGCGCAATGTCCGGCTGGTGCAGGGCAGCCATATCGTTGTCCGCAAGCTCTACGACCACGATCGCTGCTACATCTTCCAGAATGCCGATGGGCGGATCATTTTCGCCATCCCCTACCAGGACGATTTCACCCTGATCGGCACCACCGACAGGGACTATCTTGGCGACCCCAAGGACGTGGCGATCACCGAGGAGGAAACCGCCTACCTGCTCTCCGCTGCGAGCGAGTATTTCTCCAGGCCCGTCACGCAGGACCAGATCGTGTGGAGCTATTCGGGCGTGCGGCCGCTGTTTGACGACGGCGCCAGCGCCGCACAGGAGGCGACGCGCGACTATGTGCTGAAGGTCGATGGTGACGTCGCGACCGGGGCGATGGTCAACGTATTCGGCGGCAAGCTCACCACCTCGCGGCGGCTCGCGGAGTCGGTGATGGAGAAGATCGAGGGCGTGCTCGGCCGCCGCGGCCAGCCGTGGACCAAGGGCAGCACCTTGCCGGGCGGCGACTTCGGCCCGCTCGAGTTCGAACCGCAGGTGCGACGGTTGCAGCTCGGCTATCCGGCACTGCCCCCTACCCTGCTCCGCCGATTGATGCGGCTCTACGGAACCAAGGCCCGTGCCCTGCTCGGGGAGCGGCGGACGCTGGAGACGCTGGGGGAAAACTTCGGTTCGGACCTATATGCAGCGGAGGTGGACTACCTCGTTGCGAATGAATGGGCGAAGACGGCACAAGACATTCTGTGGCGGCGCACCAAGCTGGGCCTGAGAGTCAGTGCCGAGGATGCGGCGCGGCTCGACGCCTATCTTGCGCAGTAGAGTACCCAGGGAGGAATCATGAGCGGATTTGTGCTGGCGATCGACCAGGGGACCACCTCGTCGCGGGCGATCGTATTCGATGCCGAGCGCAAGATCGCGGGGGTCGGGCAGCGGGAGTTCACGCAGCACTTTCCGCAGGACGGCTGGGTGGAGCACGACCCGGAGGAGATCTGGGAGAGCGTCGTCTGGTCGGTGAGGACGGCGCTGACAGCAGCGGGTATCGAGGCAGGGCAGGTTGCGGCGCTCGGAATCACCAACCAGCGCGAGACGACGCTGGTGTGGGAGCGCGCCACCGGCAAGCCGATCCACAATGCCATTGTCTGGCAGGATCGCCGCACCGCCCGCCGCTGCGCCGACCTCAAGACAGCGGGGCACGAGGCGACGATCACCCGCAAGACCGGGTTGCTGCTGGATCCTTATTTTGCCGGGACCAAGCTGGAGTGGTTGCTGAGCAACGTCGACAGTGCGCGGGAGCGGGCGCAGAACGGCGAGTTGGTGTTCGGCACGATCGACACCTTCCTGATCTGGCGGCTGACGGGCGGCAAGGTCCACGCGACCGATGCCACCAATGCAGCCCGTACGCTGCTGTTCGACATTGCGGCGAACCAGTGGGATGCCGAGCTGCTGGACCTGTTCGGCGTGCCGGAGCAGATGCTGCCGGAGGTGAAGGACTGCGCGGCCGACTTCGGCACCACCGACCCGGCGCTGTTTGGCGCAGCCATCCCGATCCTTGGGGTGGCCGGTGACCAGCATGCGGCCACCATCGGGCAGGCGTGCTTTGAGCCGGGCATGCTGAAATCGACCTATGGCACCGGGTGCTTTGCGGTGCTCAACACCGGCACCGACCTTTGCCGCAGCGAAAACCGGTTGCTGACCACGATCGCCTATCGGCTGGATGGGGTGACCACCTATGCGCTGGAAGGTTCGATCTTCGTCGCGGGCGCCGCGGTGCAATGGATCCGCGACGGGCTGAAGCTGGTGCAGCATGCCAGCGAAACGGGACCGCTCGCCGCCAAAGCCGATCCCGGGCAGCACGTCTACATGGTGCCGGCATTCGTTGGGCTGGGTGCGCCCTGGTGGGACGCCGAAGCGCGCGGGGCGATCTACGGCCTGACACGCAACACCGGTCCGGCCGAGATTGCGCGGGCAGCACTCGAATCCGTGTCCTACCAGACGCGCGACCTGCTGGAGGCCATGCGCAAGGACTGGCAGGGTGGCGGCGACACCGTGCTGCGTGTCGACGGTGGCATGGTGGCCTCGGACTGGGCCATGCAGTTTCTGGCGGATATCCTCGATGCGCCGGTGGACCGGCCGGTGATCCTGGAGACCACCGCGCTCGGCGCCGCCTGGCTTGCCGGCTCGCGCGCCGGAGTGTGGCCGGGCGTGAAGGAGTTCGCCGCCAGTTGGGCCCGCGATCACCGCTTCGAGCCGCAGATGGACGCGGCGCTTCGCGATACAAAGGTCCGGGGCTGGGACGCAGCCGTGCGGCGGACGCTGACGCACTAGCGCGCTACTGCATCCAAGCCTGGAAGCTGCCACCGGCGATCATGGCCCAGTAGACCTTGCCGCTGCCGGTGCGCGCGGCGGCGAGGCCGAACTCGGTGAAGCGGTGACTGAGCAGGGTGGACCGGTGGCCGGTCGAGGCCAGCCAGCCTTCGATGGCGGCAGGCAGGGAGGCGTAGCCCTTGGCGACGTTCTCGCCGACGGCGCCGAGATAGCCGGCGGCGCTGACGCGTTCACGCAGGGTGGTCCCGAGATCGTGGCTGAGGGTGTCGCGGCTGGCCATCAGCCGCGCCTGGGCGCGAGCGGCATCCTCCAAACGCGTATTGTAGACCCAGGGCGGCGCGCCGTTGGCGCGTCGGGTCGCGTTGATAGCAGACAG
>JAEYXQ010000161.1 GCA_023431205.1 Pseudomonadota bacterium
ACCCCACCCTCATTCCCTCCCCTCCGAGGGGAGGGAGGCGCAGGGGGAGCTCTCAGTGTCCAGGCGAGAGGCCGATGTTCATCGTCTCCCTCCCCCTTGTGGGGAGGGATCAAGGGTGGGGTGAGCAACGGGAGGGGAGCACCGGCGTTTCCTGCGGAGCAGCGAGGGATGCAGGCTTGGCCAATCACGGCGATATCCGGATCGGGGTTTCGGGGTGGACCTACCGGCCGTGGCGGGGGAACTTCTACCCAAAGGGGGTGGCGCAGAAGCGGGAGCTGCAGTTTGCGGCGCGGCAGTTCAATGCGCTCGAGATTAACGGCACCTTCTATGGCATGCAGACGCCCAGGGCGTTCCGGCACTGGGCCGAGGCGGTGCCGGACGGGTTCGTGTTTGCGGTGAAGGGGCCGCGCTACCTGACGCATATGCTGAAGCTGACCAATCCCGAGCCGCCGCTGGCCAATTTCTTTGCCTCGGGACCGCTGGTGATGGGCGCGACGCTGGGGCCGATCCTGTGGCAGTTTCCCGAGCGGTTCGCCTTCAATTCCGAGCGGATCGAGGCGTTCTTCCGGCTGCTGCCGCGCGATACGACGGAGGCCGCCGAACTGGCGCGGCGGCACGACCATCGGCTGAAGGCACCGGCCGAGTTCGGCGACGGCGTGGTGCGGCCGATCCGGCATGCCATGGAGATCCGCAGCGAAAGCTTTCGCGACCCGGCGTTCATCGCGCTGTTGCGGCGCTACCGGGTGGCGCTGGTCTGCGCCGATACGGTGGACTGGCCGCTGCTGATGGATGTGACCGCCGACTTCGTTTATTGCCGGCTGCACGGGTCGGTCGAGCTCTACAATTCTGGGTATTCCGACGAGGAACTGGACATCTGGGCCGAGCGGGTGCGGAACTGGTCAGTGGGGGCAGCAACCGACGGCGATTTCGTCACCGGGCCGACCGAGGATGGGGTGGCGCGCGACGTGTTCGTGTTCTTTGACAACACCGACAAGCTGATGGCGCCGGGCGATGCCCGGGGGGTGATGCAGCGGCTCGGCGTGGAGTGGGAAGCTTGAGTGCGCCGAAGCCCCCTCATCCGTCTCGGCCTGCGGCCGATCCACCTTCTCCCGCCAGGGGAGAAGGGAGCACCGAACACCTGGCAAGCGCGATGCCCCCTTCTCCCCTCCGTGGGAGAAGGTGCCGAAGAGCGGATGAGGGGGCTGAGTGATGCCACAAGGAGAAGCCCATGGAACAGGTGACCATTGCCAATGACGCGCTCACGGTGACGGTGTCGCCGCTCGGGGCGGAGATGCAGTCGCTGGTGACGGCGGACGGACGCAACTGGCTGTGGTCGGGCGATCCGGCGGTGTGGAGCGGGCGCGCGCCGATCCTGTTTCCGATGGTGGGCCGGGCGCCGGACGACCAGGTGTCGATCGAGGGCAAGCGATACGGGATGAACCAGCATGGCTTTGCGCGCCGCAGCGGGTTTGCGCTTGCGGAGCGGAGCGCCACCGCCTGCCGCTTCGTGCTCGAAGCCAGCGAGGTGACGCGGGCGGTGTACCCGTTCGCGTTCGGGCTCAGCGTGGCTTACCGGCTGGACGAACGGGCGGTGGTGGTGACGGCGGAGGTGGAAAACCGCGACCACCGGCCGATGCCGTTCGGGATCGGGTTTCATCCGGCCTTCGCCTGGCCCCTGCCCGGAGCGATGGGCCCGCACCGGGTGTGGCTCGACAATGGCGGTGAGCCGGCGCTGGTGCGGCTGAGCGGCGGGCTGGTGAAGCCGGAGCGGCTGGCGAGCCCGTTTCACGACGGGGAACTGACGCTCGAGCGGGCGATGTTCGAGGCGGATGCGATGCTGTTCCCGGAAGGTGCGGGAGCCGGGGCGCGGTATGGAACGGACGATCAGCAGGTGCATCTGAGCTGGGAAAACCTGCCGAACTTTGCCGTGTGGAGCAAGCCGGGCCCATTCGTGTGCCTCGAACCCTGGCATGGGACGGCGGCGGAGGTGGGCGGCTCGGACGCGCTCGAGGAGCGGCCGTATACCGAGGTGCTGGGGCCGGGGGCGGTAGGGCGGTATGCGATGTGGGTGGAACTGGTGGGGTAGGCTTGTTGCCGGAGGGCGCCACATTTCCTCCCCTCCCCCTTGAGGGAGGGGGTCGTTGTTCCGGGGCAGGAGCCTGCCGACCCCCTCCCTAACCCTCCCCTCAAGGGGGAGGGGAGGCAGACCATCGGCATCGGGGTGGGTTCTACCCGTGGACGTTCCTGCGCCCGCCTACTCGGCTGCCGGGCGTTCGTCGATCATCGTGTCGGGGCCGTTGGGGTCGCCGGGGGCGGTTTCGGCGCCGAGGTCGGGGAAGGCGACGACCCGGTTCTGGCGGAAATCGAGGCGGATGACGACGAGGCCGCGCTCCTCGAACCAGGAGATCAGCCGTCGGGCGCGGCTGGCCGAATGGGTGCCGTAGATGCGGGCGAGGGTCGCGTCCGACGGGCAGGGGGCGCCGGTGAGCGCCGCCTGGGCCAGCACCAGGAACACGCCCTGGACGTCGTCGGTCAGGGTTTCGCTCAGCGCCAGCGCCTGCAGCCAGCCATCGGACTGGGCGATGTCGGCCTCGGGGGCAACGCGCGCAATGGCGAGGCGGCGCTTGAAGGCGGGCAGGGTCGGCGGCTCGCCGGGAATGCGGCGGATGCGGCAGCGGACGAGGAAATCCTGGTAGAGCACCGCAGTGGTGCGGAAGCCGGCGTCGGGATCGGCCAGCAGTTCGGCCATGACATCGTCGATCTGCCGGTCGCGCTCGGCCTCGTCGGCCTCGGGGAACAGCGACTGTGGCGCCTCTTCGGCCTGCGGGCGCGCGCGGGCGACCTGGGCCAGCAGCTCGTTAGTGGTGGGCGGCGGCGGTGGCGGCGGGCGGCGCACCGCGGGGCGGGCAGCCTCTTCGGCGGTGCCGGTGAAGATCAGGTCGGCGGCATCGACCGGGGCGTCGGGGAGCGGGGTGAGCCTGGGGCTCGAGGAGCGGGCCGAGGTTTCGACGCTGCCGATGACGATGGGCAGCGGCCGGCGCGACACGGCGGGGCCGAGGGCGACAAAGTGGCCGCGGGCGAGGTCGCGGAACTGTTCGGCCTGGCGGCGCTCCATGCCGAGCAGGTCGGCGGCGCGGGCCATGTCGATATCGAGGAAGGTGCGGCCCATCAGGAAGTTGGAGGCTTCCGCGGCGACGTTCTTGGCGAGCTTGGCCAGCCGCTGGGTGGCGATGACGCCGGCGAGCCCGCGCTTGCGGCCGCGGCACATCAGGTTGGTCATGGCCCCGAGCGAGAGTTTTCGCGCCTCGTCGGAGACCTCGCCGGCGGCGGCGGGGGCAAAGAGCTGGGCTTCGTCGACCACCACCAGCATGGGGTACCAGAAGTCGCGATCGGCATCGAACAAGCCGCCGAGAAAGGCGGCGGCGGCGCGCATCTGCTGCTCGACATCGAGGCCCTCGAGGTTGAGGACGACGGAGACGCGGTGCTGGCGGACGCGGCCGGCAATGCGGGTGAGTTCGGCTTCGGTGCGGGTGGCGTCGACCACGAGGTGGCCGAACTTGTCGGCGAGGGTGACGAAATCACCTTCGGGATCGACCACGCATTGCTGCACCCAGGGAGCGGATTGCTCGAGCAGGCGCCGCAGGAGGTGCGACTTGCCGGAGCCGGAATTGCCCTGCACCAGGAGGCGGGTGGCCAGCAGTTCCTCGAGGTCGAGGTTGGCCGGGCCGTGGCCGGCGGCTTTCCCCATGTCGATGGCGACCTGCACTACACACTCTCCGCGGGGCGTGTCGGCCAGACGGGGCAACACGCACTTCACTCGAACCGGAGTGGGTTAGCACATCGGGTTTCGATTCGCGGCAGGTGCGGGCGGGGGATTCACAGGGGGTTGATGGGGGCCCCTCACCCTCTCCCGGAGGGGCGAGGGGAGAGGTGCCAGATCAAGCGGGCTTGCGGGCGATGAGGAAGAGGGCGGCGTTCGGCTTGGGGCGCCAGTCGTGCTCGATGGTGAAGCCCGCGCCGGTGATGCTGCGGCGCAGTTGCGCGGGGGTCATGATGTCGAGCGTCGGCAGCTTGCCGAGGGCGCGGCCGAGCGGGGCGACGTAGCGGATGAAGCGGAAGGGCGTGTCGCCAAGGCAGGCGGTGCTCGACACGAACAGGCCCCCGGGCTTGAGGATGTGGTGGACCTTGCGGATCGCGGCATCGCGGTCGGCGAGGAGGTGGAGCACCGAGAGGGCCAGCACCATGTCGTAGCGGGCCGGCGGGATGGTCATGGTGCCGATGTCGCCCTGCTCGAAGGTGACGTTGCCAATCCCGGCCGCTTCGGCCTTGCCGCGGGCGATCTCCAGCATGCGCCGGGAGAAGTCGACGGCATGGATGTGGCGGACATGCGGCGCATGGAGGAGGGCGGTCGAGCCGGTGCCGCAGCCGAACTCGAACAGCTCCATGTCGGGTCGGAAGCGGCGGCGGGTCTCGGCGAGCTTGGCCTCGTAGGCGGCTTCGTCGGCGATCGGATCGGTCGCGTAGCGGTCGGCGATGTTGTTCCAGAAGGCAGCAGATTCAGCCATGGGGTGGCTCCGTTGATCGAAGGCACCATAGCGCCGGCCAGAGTTCAGCGAAATTGCATGGAACCGCAGAAGCGATATACATCGGCGCATGGATAATGACGTGGACTGGAACCACATCAAGGCGCTGCTGGCAGTGCTCGAAGCCGGCTCGCTGTCGGCGGCGGCGCGACAGCTCGGGCTGGCGCAACCGACGCTGGGGCGGCAGATCACCGCGCTCGAGCGCGCGCTGGGGGTGACGCTGTTCGAGCGCACCGGGCGGACGCTGCTGCCGACCGAGGCGGCGCGACAGCTCGGGGCGCATGCACGCGAGATGGGTCAGGCGGCAGGCCGGCTGACCCTGGCCGCGACGGCGCAGTCCGAAGCCATAGAGGGGCGGGTGCGGGTGGCGGCAAGCGACGCGGTGGCCGCCCACGTGCTGCCACCGGTGCTGCGGCACCTGCGGCAGGTGGCGCCGGGGATCACGGTGGACGTGGTGGCCTCCAACAGCATCAGCGACCTGGCGCGGCGGGAGGCGGACATCGCCATCCGCCATGTGCGGCCGACCGAGCCGGAACTGATCGGGCGGCGGATGCCGGACGATCACGCGGGGATGTTCGCAACGGGCACTTATCTCGACAGCATCGGGCGACCCACGGACGGCGCCGAGCTGGCGAAACGGGCCGAGTTCATCGGCTTTCTCGATTTCGGCGGCGAGGCGAACCGGATGCTTGCGGCGGAACTGACCGCGCGCGGGGTGCCGCTCACTCCGGCGCAGTTCACCCGCTCGACGGAGGGCGCCGTGGCCTGGGAATGGGTGCGCCGCGGCATGGGTGTCGGCGTCATGCAAAGGGCTGTGGCGGCGGCGACGTCGGAAGTGGAGCCGGTGCTGCCGGAACTGGTGCAGATACCCATCCCGGTGTGGCTGGTGACCCACCGCGAGGTCAGGACCAGCCGGCGGATCCGGCTGGTCTTCGATGTGCTGGCCGAGGCGCTGACGCAGTTGCCCGGCGGGAGCGGCTAGAGCCGGACCAGGGTGTTGACGTTCACCGGCAGGCCGGTGGCGAAGGACTGGTTGGCGGCAATGCCGGTCAGGATCGACAGGGCCCCATCGCGGTGGTTGGCGCCATAGCCCGGCCGCGGGGTGGCGTTGCCGAAGATTTCCTCGAGCATGATCTTGTCGCCGCCGCCATGGCCGCCTTCTCCGTGCTTGACCGGTACCTGGCGGGCTTCCCCGTGCAGGGGGAAGTGGTAGAGCCTGACGCCCTTGGCGGCGCCTTCGGTGTCGGAGGTCGAGCCGGCATTGATGTAGCTGGTCTCGTGCACGGTAAGCTCGAGCCGGCCGCCCGTGCCGTTGATGGCGACGTTGAAGCCTTCCCAGGGGGCATAGGCGTAGAGCGAGTAGCTCATCACCGCCTTGTTGCGGTAGCGGACCAGCACGTTCATCGTGTCCTCGATGGAGATGCCGTCGCCGAAGACGTTCTGGTCGCGCTGGTAGCCGTCTTCCTTCTCGGCGTCCCAGTAGAGGCCCTTCTGTACCGGGTTGCTGGTGAGGTCGATGGCGAAGGGATCGTCCTTGGCGGCGTCGACGCCGGTGGTGCGGGTATAGGGCGTATAGACGCCGCGCGTTTCGGCATTGGCGCGGCCGTAGAACTTGAGGTCGCCCATGCCGAAGACGGTGTCGGGCTGCGAGCCGAGCCAGAAGTTGACGAGGTCGAAATGGTGGGTCGACTTGTGCACCATCAGGCCGCCGGAGTTGCGCTTGTCGCGGTGCCAGCGGCGGAAATAGTCGGCGCCGTGGCGGGTATCGAGCAGCCACTCGAAATGCACCGAAGTCGGGGTGCCGATAGCCCCTCCGGCGATCAGTTCGTGCAGGGCCGAGTTGTGCGGCGCATAGCGGTAGTTGAAGGTGACGCGGATGTTGCGGCCGGTGCGCTCGACGGCATCGAGGATCGCCTGGCACTTCTCGCTGTCGGTGGTCATCGGCTTTTCGGTGATGACGTCGCAGCCGGCCTCGAGCGCGGCGATGATGTAGAGGTGGTGGGTGCGGTCGATCGAGGTGACGATCACCGTGTCCGGCTTCTGCTCGGCGATCATGCTGGCAAGGTCGCCTGCCTTGTAGGTGGGGACCGGGGTGCCGGAGAGCTCCTCTTCGATCACGCGATTGGTGTAATCCATGCGGGTCTGATTGGTGTCGCACAGGGCGACGAGCCGGGATTGCCCGCGATGCGGCCCCAGGATGGCTTCATAAAACATCCGTGCCCGACCGCCGGTGCCCACGATGGCGTAGGTCTTGGCCATAGATTCTCTCCGGTCTCGAAATTCACAACGCGCCAGGGAGAGCGCGCGAAAAGCCTCTACCATACAAGATTGCGAAGACGTACACTTTCTTTGCACGTCCTTTCCGGCAATGGTGAGGGACGCAACACAGGCGGCGAGTGGAACGGTGAACGACAGCTACGAGGGGACCATGGCGTTGCGCGTCGTCGATGCGCTGCGCGACGAGATCATCACCATGGCCTTGAAGCCGGGCGACGTGATCTCCGAGAGCGACATCGCCGCCCGCTACGGGGTATCGCGTCAACCGGTGCGCGAGGCCTTCATTCGTCTGGCGCAACAGGGGCTGCTGCTGATCCGGCCGAAGCGGGCCACGGTGGTCAAGAAGATATCGCCCGAAGGGGTGCGGCAGTCCCGCTTCATCCGCGAATCCATCGAGGTCG
>JAEYXQ010000022.1 GCA_023431205.1 Pseudomonadota bacterium
ATGACCCGGAATCCCCGTTCGGCCATATAGGCGCACATCTCGTAAAACAGCATGGCGTCGGGATGGATGTGAAAGACGTAAGTCTCGATGACCACCAAGCTGGTCTGGTCCAGAATGGGAGCTGCGCCTTCCAGGATGGGCCGCTCAAACCCGTGCGTATCCAGCTTGATCAGATAGGGGCCAGGCAGGTTCAGCCGTGCCACCTCTCCGGCCAGCGACACCTGCGGCACCGACCAGTACCCCTTCCCCGGCTCGCTGCTGGCCGCTCCGCCATAGGGGGCGTCAGGGTCGTTGGAGAACCAGATCTCCCCCTCCCCGGTGCCGGCAGCGGCGATGACATGGCTGAATTGCGGCTCGGCCCCGCACAAAGTCTCCAGCTTTTCCCGCCAGTGGCCAAAGGCTTCCACCAGATGGTAGCGGGCCTGGGGCCAGCAGGGCCGGGCCTTTAGCGACCAGGAGCCATCCGAGGCACCGACATCCAGAACGGTTTCCACCTTCAGCCCGCGCGCCTTGATACGGGCAAGAGCCGAGGGCGTGTACAGCGTCTCGTCACGCAGCAGCCAGCGTAGCCGGTTCAAGGCGGCGTGGGCATCCGGGTCGATGGCGACGGCCCGGCTCATGGAGCGGATGGCACCCAGGCGATCACCTTGCCGGTTCAGGCAGCGGCCAAGTTCGACATGACCTTCAGAATTCTCTGGCTCTGCATCCACGGCACGGGCAAACCAGCGTTCTGCCGCCGCTTCGTCTCCCCGTGCGACTGCCGCCCGGCCTTCGGCTAGCATGCCCGCAAACGTTTCCCTGCCCATCGCACATCCCTTTGCCCGCCCACCCCCAGGAGGGCTGTCGCAGCAAATCCATGCGTATTCGTGCAAACTTGTCAACGAGCCTCTGTCATAGGCTCACCAGCGCGTGATGCCGCCCACCGGCTGATTCAGTGATGGTCCATTGGGGATGCGGGCGCTTTATAGTGTAATGAGAGGCCCAAGAGAGCCAGATGGTTGGATGGTGGCGAATACGGTCATGTGGAGCCATACTGGGGACCGACAGTTTGCCTCCATATTATAATACCTGTATCGGAGAAGCAAAGCACTTTACCTGATGCATTCTTCAGACAAAGCAGTCCTTAAAATCTTTGTCTTGCTCTCGATAGAGGGCCTTTTCCTGCTGCAACATGTCCTGAACAGAGGGCAAACATCACCTCTATCGAAAGGATCGGTCAGATGCTAAGACATGGACCCGCATGCTCAAGCCTTCACACACGAACATCGCATCGCCTGGGAGCGTACCATGCTGTCACCGACCATCATGGAACTCGTCGAGAGGGACGAACTCGTCTTTGACATCGGCGCGCATGCGGGTGACAAGGCCATCCCGTTCCTCCAAAAAGGCGCCAGGCTGGTTTGCGTGGAACCCCAGCCGCAGTTGGCCGAGTGCATGCGGACCCGCTTTTCGGGCAACCCCTCTGTCACCGTGGTGCCGAAGGGGGTCGGCAGGGCGCCGGGCACACTGAACTTGGACATCTGCACAAAATCTCCGGTGCTGAGTACCTTCTCCACACATTGGAAGGCTGGTCGCTTCTCCGGCTATGAATGGGACGAGCAGGTGGAGGTAGAGATCACCACGATGGATGAGCTGATCGCGCTTTACGGAAAGCCGAAATACAGCAAACTCGATGTGGAAGGATTTGAGAGGGAAGTAATCCAAGGCCTTTCATGTCGAGCGGGCATTTTGTCGCTGGAATTTACGTCAGAATATATTTCCCACACCATGGAGATTGTGCACCGTTTGGTCAATCTTGGATATGAGGAGTTCAACCTGGCACTGGCCGAGGATCCCCGCTTCCAGCTTGACCATTGGGTTGCTTGGTATGACGTGGTGTGCGTGCTTGGCAACATCACAAAAGACAACGCCAAGCTGTGGGGCGACCTCTACGCCCGGTGATGGGCATGGCCGCGGACGCAAGGGGGCTGGTATGAGCCCGTCTGATGATCAGGCAAGCCCTTGCCTGCCTGGAAAGACGCGCCGTTTCGAAATTGGCTCAGGGGTGGGGAGAACGGGGCGCTTGGGCGGTGATCGGCAAAGCGCATCGAGATCAACCCGTGATTAAGCATCTGGAAACCCTTGTCGCATCCCATCAGGTGAACACTCACATTCCCCGTGGGGATGGGCCAAACATGAGTCCTGCTATATGATTTCCCCCGACATGGATCCGGCCTTTGCCGGCATTTACCAGCGCTGTCGCACGGCCACCATGACCTCATGCGAGCGCGCTTATGCCCTGTACCAAGCCGTGCGATACCTGACCGATGCCGGCATCGATGGGGCCTTCGTCGAATGCGGCGTGTGGAAGGGAGGATCCGTCATGATCATGGCGGAGACCCTGCGCTTGATCGGGGCGGCGCCGCGCGACCTTGTCCTCTATGACACCTTCAATGGCATGACGCAGCCTGGTGAACGGGACATTGCCCTCACAGGGGAGAGTGCCGCTAGCCTGCTCGCCACGGCGGATCCAGACGACCCCGCTTCGATCTGGTGCAAAACGTCGCTGGAGGAGGTGCGCCGCACCGTCGCCTCGACCGGCTACCCTATGGAACGCGTGCATTTCGTGCCAGGGCCGGTGGAGGAAACGCTTCCGGCGGCAGCACCAGAGACAATCGCGCTCCTGCGTCTGGATACCGACTGGTACGACTCAACCCGGCATGAACTCGTTCATCTGTTTCCCCGCCTACGCCCAGGCGGCGTCCTGATCATCGACGACTACGGCCATTGGTCTGGTGCGAAGCAAGCGGTGGACGAATACTTCTCAAGCACAGGGCTGCACATTCTCCTGAACCGGATCGACTACACAGGCCGCATCGGCATCAAGTGCAAATAGGCTCTCCTTGAAAAGGACACGGTGTCATGCGCCTGCTGCAGCTGGTTACCTACTATGATGCCTATCTTGGCACCTTTCACCGCGCCAATCCGGACGTGGCGGCATTGCCTTACGACCGCCAGCTTGACCGGTTGCTTGCGGACGGGTTCTCCGCCGGTCATGTGCTCGCTCCCCATTTCCAGCCGTTGGGATTCGAGACGGAGTTCGTTGTTGCCAATTGGGTGTCTGGTCAGGCGCAGTGGGCGCGGGAACAAGGGCTTGAACCGGCGATAGACGTTGCCGGAGCCATGCGGCTATGCGTGGAGCGTGTTAACCGCTTCCGCCCGGATGTTCTTTTGATCTCCGACCCCATCAGCCTGGACACGCGCTTTCTGCGCAGCCTTGCCTGGATGCCGCGGTTGGTCATGGCGTGGCGACAGGCTGTCATCCCGCCAGGAACGGACTGGAGCGGGTTCGACATCCTGCTGTCTGGCGACGAGGGATGCCTGCGCCGCGCGCGGGAGCTTGGCGCCCGACAGGCCGTGCAGTTCCGCCCAGGCTTTCCCAAATGGATCTCCACAGCACTGGCGGACGAGCCGCGCCGCAACGACGTGGTCTTCTGTGGTCAGATCAGTGCAGAGCACCAGGAGCGCGCCATCGGCCTCGTCCAAGTGGCGGAGGCCGCCGAACGGCCAATCTCTGGATTTCGCACAGATTTCCACCTGTCGGGCAGCGTCGACGGGATCCTGGCACGCCACAACCGCGGGGCGCTTTGGGGGATGGCGATGTACCAGGCGCTCCGCCGCAGCCGCATCGGCCTGAACTTTCACATCGATATCACCGGGCGGGCGATGAACATCCGCATGCAGGAGACCACCGCACTCGGCACCATGCTGCTGACCGAGGCTGACCCGTCTCTGGCAGAGCAGTTCGCTCCTGGGCGGGAGGTGGAGACCTTTGCCTCAGCTGGCGAGTTGGCTGAGAAAATCCGTCACTACCTTGACCATCCTGAGGAGCGGGAGGAGATCGCACGGCGTGGTCAGGAGCGCTGCTTGCGCGACTATTCGATGGAAAGTCGTGCAGCTGAACTGGCTGACCTGATTGGGAGCACGTTATAGCGGCCGTTTGCAGTGCCGGTCAGACCGGGGGGTGGTCGAGATAGCGGTTGATTTCCATGTAGAGGGGACCGTCTCCGCGCGGCAAAAAGCTGAGATAGCTTTGCTCCCAGGCGTGGCTGTTCTTGCACAGCCGTATCGGCTGCTCATGCTGGCGCTCCAGAAAGGGAACCAGTTGCTCCAAGCAGGCGCCGCGGTAGAAACCCAGACGGGCCGGGGCGCACAGATACGCCTTGTTGGCACCGCACAAGAACAAGGTGAGGTGGTGCGGCCGGTCTCGGACATGGTCGAAAAGGGCATGTGTCACACAGACCGACTCAACCGACAAGACATCGTCCACCACGATGATCCCGCCGTCGTGCATCAGGTCGATGCACAAGTCTAGGTCATTGCGCACGGCATCGTAGGAATGCTCGCCGTCAATATGGAGAAACCGGCAGCGGGCACGGAACGCGTCGAGCTGCCCGCGCCGCCGGGCTTGGCGCGAACAGGCTTGGATGAGCGAGAGCCGCTCGGCGCTCACACCCGTCGTCGTGCAGATGTTGGTCATGACCTCGTCCGCACGCAGCAGTTTGTCGAGCCCGCAAAAGCGCTCGTCCTCGCGCAGGTGGGCGACGATCTTGGAGGCAGCCGCCCCGTAGAGAAGGCCGATTTCCAGCCCGTCGCCGGCGATCCCCGCCTCATCCTGCAGGCCGAGCAGGAAGTCCCAAACCCCAAGCGACAGCGGCGACAGTCCACCATGCGTTGTGCTGAGCGCCAAGATGCGCGGGTTCTGTTTGTCATTCATGGCCCGACCCTATTCCTGGCGGCGCACCCCCGTCGGGCGCTTAGCAATTCCGCGACCATGCCACACCTGTGCAAGGGCCGTCATCCCGCCGCGTTGCGGATCACCCGCTCAAACAAGGCGGCGTAACGGCGCGCCTGGACCTCAGGCGCGTTTTCGCGTTCGACTTGACGACGGCCGGCTTCGCCCAACGCCAGCCAATGTGGGCGTGCCTGAAGCGCGCGGACAAGCGCTTCGGCCAGATCGGCATCGCCGAAGCCGCGGGCGAGCAGGCCGGTTTCGCCGTCGCTGACCATGTCGGGCACGCCGCCGACCGGGAAGGCGACCACTGGACGGCCACAGGCCAACGCCTCCAGCACGGTGTTGGGCAGGTTGTCTTGATCGCTCGGCACCACCACGAGGTCAGCCGAGGCGTAGAGCCGGGCGATGTGCGCGCCGCTTGCCTGGAACGGAATCACGGTGAGGGGGACCGGGGAGTCGAATGCCGGTGCGCCCATGCCGACGGCCACCACCTCCAGTCCCGGCACCGGACCCAGATGCCGCAGTGCGGCAGCCAACCGGTGCAGACCCTTCCGGCGGTCGTCCAGCAGATGGGCGACAAACAGCAAGATGGTCGCTTCAGAGGGCAGCCCCAATTCAGCGCGTGCAGCATCTCGGTCGATGGGCCGGAAGCGGTCAAGCTCGAGAGAGTTTGGTATCACCTCCACCGGAAGCGCGGCGAACAAGCTGCTGCGCTGGGCTTCCCTGGCGATCCAGCGGCTGGGGGCAACAAGGTGGAGTGGCATGCGGCTTCTTGCCAGGATAGTCCGCTTGCGGTGCAGCACCCGTGCCGACAGGTCGTCCGCCATGTCCGCCCCCAGCACCGGGCAATGGCCGCAGTTGCCGGTGAAACCCACGCACCCGCCAGCGTAGTGGCAGCCACCTGTGAAAGGGTTGAGGTCGTGCAGCGTCCAGACCACAGGCCGGGTCGTGGGTTGGCTTGGGAAAAAGGCGTCCCAATCCACGAAACCGCGCACCCAATGAAGATTGATGACGTCTGCTGTCTCCAGCCGGTCAAGCCACTGGGCGGCTGATGGCGCCCGCTCTCCGTGGAAGGGCGAAAACTGATGCGTCTTCAACACGGGATAAACGTCCTCCTCAGCCCTGATCGCGGCATAGCGCGCCGACCACATCGCGGAGTCCTCAGCCCGTTCCGGGATAACGCGGACCACGTCGGGGTCGTCGCTGTCGCGCCGATTCACCAGCATCTGGCTGGCGACACCGAGCCCCCGCAAGGCGCGGTGCAGCCGATGCGCGGCCTGCGCAGCACCACCGTTCAGGTCGAATGTGCTGACCAAGGTGATGTTCACCCGCCACCTCCGTTGCCGATCACAGCAGGACTGCCGTGCTCCAGGGATCAAACCGCTCCAGCCGGCCCTGTGCACGCACCGGTCGCAAGAACTCACGGCCGACCTCGCTGAGCATAGCCGCCGCAACCGAGAAGGAACTATTGGAGATCGCCAGGACGGCAGCTCGCCGTAAGACCTCGAAATCGGCCAGGAACCCCATCGCATCCGGCAGCGGACCGGCATCAGCCACGGTCACTGGCCGGAACGCCCGGAAGTCTTCGACGACGCCCGGGTCATCAGAGGCGACATAGAGCAGCGGGCGGCGCAGGGTGGGCCAGAGTGCGCGCAGCCAAGGCAGGTACCAGTCGGTGGGCGATCGCCAGAATCGCTCGCCGCCGAAATCGCCACGTCGGATATGCACCGCGACCAAGGTGCGGCCGGCGAGCTCCAAGGGGTGGAGCCACTGCTCCAGCTGCCGGGCAACCGGTGCGGCCCAGCGAAGCCGGCCGCACCAGTGTTCGCGCCAGGGAGCCAAGCGGGCGGTCGGGTACTGGCAGAAGCCCCAGAGATCAATGTCCGCCACCCGCCCGGCCGAGCCGGGTGGCAAGCTGTCGATCAGGTTGAGCGTCTTTTCGTGCACCTCCGGCAGTGCCACCGTTGGATAGGGCTCGTCGCACCCGAACAGGTCACGACCGAGCCAGTCCGGCAGCTCGAGCTCCAGCCCGTGCAGGTCGGCATAAAGGCGCAGGAACCCGTATTGAAAGAGCTGGTTGCCGAACCGGCCATTCTGCCCAAGTGTCGTCATCGACAGGCGCGGTCGGTTGGGCGGGACCGATGCTCGGCGGTCGGGTGGCGGTCCCCAGAGCCGGCGGACCTCCAGCATGGCACGGCGCGTGAACGGGCGAGCCATGCCCGGCACAATCGCCGAGGCTTGCCGATAAAGCTCTGAGGCAGCGTCAAGCTCGTTCTGGTGCTCCATAACCCGAGCCAAGCCCACCAGCGCGTCATAGTCGCAAAGCCAGGACAGAACGGATCGATAGGCGGCGG
>JAEYXQ010000041.1 GCA_023431205.1 Pseudomonadota bacterium
TCGACCGGACGGCGTCAAACGCGCATTCTTATGGACGTTCATTCGGGGACCTCGCTGATCGCTGGTTGGCTTCGCAACCCCAGCTTCTCACCGCGCCCCCGAGTGAACAACCTTCATAGCTTCGACAGCTAGGTGGGGGCTCTTCAAAGAATCTATCCCGCTTATCCCCAACCCCTCCACCTCATGCATACTCCACCCATCTCTTCCGCGCGGGGCGGCCTGCAGCGACCAGTGGCGGAAGGACGGCCGGGCAGGGGAAGGTCGCTCTTTCCCTGGGCTCGCGGGTGGTCCGCTCAGGTTCGGCGAGGATGGAAACCTTCCATCCCCCTGTCCGAAATGGAGTCGTCGCACCCCGTTCTAAAATCCCGGCGCCCCGAGGCGGTGACGTCTCGCTATCTATTCATTCCAGAGGCGGCATCGCCTCGGGGCCCCGCTCCTCCCTCAACCGACGGTGGCCCCGGCGGGCAAAGTCGCTGGCCAACTTCCGATCTATCCCGCTTATCCCCGCCTGCCACAGCAGCCTTAGGCTCTCCGCAAAGGAGACTGCACATGGACCACACACCCCGCCTGTCGCTGCCCTACCTGATGCCCGGCCAGGCTCAGAAGCACATCACCCACAACGAGGCGCTTCAGGCACTGGATGGGCTGGTTCAACCGGTGGTCAGCAGCCGCACCACCACCGTCCAGCCGCCACTGCCGCTCGAAGGCGAAGCCTATCTCGTCCCCTCCGGCGCCACCGGCGCCTGGGCGGGCCACGCCGACGAACTCGCCATTTGGCAGGGCGGCACCTGGAGCTTTTTCGATCCCGCGCCGGGCTGGCAGGTCTGGTGCCTCGCCGAGCAGGCGCTGCTGGTGTTTGACGCTGGCACCTGGGCGCCCCTGATGGCGCTCGGCGCGGGGCTCGGGCAGCTCGGCATCAATGCCACCGCCGACAGCACCAACCGGCTGGCGGTCTCGGCAGACGCAACGCTGCTCAACCATGCCGGTGCCGGTCACCAGCTCAAGCTCAACAAGGCGACCGGCGGCGACACGGCCTCACTTCTCTACCAGACCAACTGGTCCGGCCGCGCCGAGCTGGGGCTTTCTGGCGACGACGCCTTCCGCATCAAGGTCAGCAGCAACGGCTCCGCCTGGACCGATGCGGTCACCATTGCCCCCGCGACCGGCACCGTCAGCCTCGGTTTCAGCCTTCGCCCCGCTGCCGACAACACCATCACCCTGGGTGCCGCTGGCGCCCGCTGGTCGGCCATCTGGTCCGCTACCGGCACCATACAGACCTCCGACGGACGTCACAAGCAGGAGGTCACGCCGGCCGATCTCGGCCTCGACTTCATCCTGGCGCTCGAGCCGGTCCGCTACCGAAGCGATGCAGGACAGGGCGTCCACTATGGCTTCGTGGCCCAGCAGGTGCTGGCCGCCTTGCGGGACAAGCCTTTCGCCGGCCATGTCCTCGCCGATCCGCACGATCCCGACAGCGACCAGGGCCTGCGCTACGACAGCTTCATCGCCCCGCTGGTGAAAGCCGTCCAGGAACTCGCGACAAGGCTGGAGGCGCTGGAGGGCCAGACAACCACAAGGGTAAAGGCGCCGGAGGGCCAGACAACCACAAGCCGTCACCCTCGGGCTTGACCCGAGGGCACTTCACTCGCCGATTTCTGAAGAAGAGCAGTCAGCCGGCTCAGGCCCGAGAATGACGCCCGGCGCCGAAGGCAAACATCTCGCTGGCCGGCGCGCCCTAGTCGAACACTTCGTCCGGGTAGACGCCCCACAGCTCTTCCTGGCGCACCCAGCCGGAGTAGCTGGCATTGCGCTGCGACTGGTCCTGCTGGCTCGCCGTCACTTCGCACCAGCTGCCGTCGCACTCGCTGATGGTCACCTTCAGCCCCGGTCCGAGCCGGGCCCGTGCCGCCGCAGTGTCGTCGGCATTGGCCCGCAGCGGCACTTCCGCGCCGGCCATGATCGGCTGCACGAAGCCGATCCGCGTCCCGGCGAGCAGGTTCTGATGCACCCAGCCCTCATCGCCCTCGACGTCGCGGATCTTGCGCCAGGTGTCGAACTCCTGGACGATTTCCACCGGAATCCCCGCCTGCACATAGGTCCAGGCAATCTCGTACTTCTGTCCGGGCCCCACGCGCACATTGATCGGCTCGGAGCGGGTGCTGGCAAAGCGGGGCAGCGGCAGGCCGCTGGGATTGCTGGCCTGTGCCAGCGCCGGTGCTGCCGGGAGCAGCACCGCCAGCAGCATCAACAGGCCGGCAATGGAATGCGGAAAGCTTCCGCGGCGAGTGTCGAACATAACTTGGCACGAGGAACGGAATTGCCTTATCACTAGGCTGATATCCTTAATGGCCGCTAAACCCGGCCCCCGGCCGTTCTGGCCCAATCCGGATGTGATGGCGATTCAAAAGCCCAAGATCCTGGTGACGCGACGCCTGCCCGAATCGATCGAGGCGCGCATGGCCACCCTGTTCGAAACCGATGTGAACGAAGGCGATGTCACCCTGACGGGCAACGACATCCTCGCCGGCCTCGAGGGCAAGGACGTGCTTGTCAGTTCCATCACCGACCGCATCGACGCCGGCCTCATTGCGCGCATGCCCAAATCGGTTCGCCTCATTGCCCAGTTCGGCAACGGCATCGACAACATCGACGTCGAGGCTGCCTGGGCCGCCGGCGTCACCGTCACCAACACGCCGTCCGTCCTCACCGAAGACACTGCCGACATGGCGATGGTGCTGATGTTGGCCCTGCCGCGCCGCCTGATCGAGGGCGCCGAGATGCTGCTGCGCGACGGGCAGTGGGCTGGCTGGTCGCCCACCTCCATGCTCGGCACCCGCCTCCGCGGCAAGGCGCTCGGGATCGTCGGCATGGGCCGCATCGGCACTGCCGTGGCCTATCGTGCCCGCGCCTTTGGGCTCAATATCCACTACTTCTCCCGCAATCGCCGGCCGCTGGCGGTGGAAGTGCCGCTCGGCGCCACCTACTGGGACGACCTCGACCGCATGATCGAGGCGGTCGACATCGTCTCCCTCCACACCCCGCTGACCCGCGAAACCCACGGCATCCTCTCCGCCGACCGGCTCGGACGCATGCGGGCGGGCAGCTTCGTCGTCAATGTCAGCCGCCCCGAACTGCTCGACGAGGAGGCGCTGCTCTCCGGCATCGAGAGCGGGCATCTCGCCGGTGCCGCCCTCGACGTCTTCGACAACCGCAACGGCATCAATCCGCGTCTGCTGTCGCTGGCGCAGGACCATCGCATCGTCCTCACCGGCCACATGGCATCCTCGACCCTTGAGGCGCGAACCGAGATGGGCGAGGCGGTGATCGTCAACATCCGCGCCTTCATGGACGGCCACCAGCCGCCCCACCGCGTGCTGCCGGAGGGGCTTAATGCCGCGGCGCGCCCGGTGTCGCGCTAACCCTGGCAATTGACGTTGTCCTGCCAAGCGCCTAATTCGTCCCCATGAGCAAAGACCACAAACCGGCCGGCCCCAGCCAGCGTATGCTGCGGGTGGGCGAACTGGTCCGCCACGCCCTGGCGGCCATCTTCGCACGCGGCGAAGTCGAGGACGATGCGCTGGCCGGTGCGGTGGTCACCGTGCCCGAAGTGCGCATGACCCCTGACCTCAAGATCGCCAACGCCTATGTCATGCCCTTGGGCGGCCAGCACGCCGAGGAGATCGTCGCCGCGCTGAACCGCAACCGCAAGTTCATCCGCGGCCGCGTGGCGCCCCAGATCAACATGAAATACGCCCCCGAAATTCGCTTTTTCGTCGACGACACTTTCGACGAAGCCAGCCGGATCGACGCGCTGCTGCGCTCCGACCGGGTGCAGCGCGACCTGCGCGAAGACGATGAGGACGGCGACCAGCAGTGACTTCCGCCCGCCGCGCCAAGCGCGCCATCTCGGGCTGGGTCGTTCTCAACAAGCCCTTCGACATGACCTCCACCCAGGCGGTGGGCAAGGTGCGCTGGCTGTTCGCGGCGCAGAAGGCCGGCCACGCCGGCACGCTCGATCCGCTCGCCACCGGCATCCTGCCGATCGCGCTCGGTGAGGCCACCAAGGCCGTGCCGCAGGTGCAGGACGGCACCAAGGTCTACCGCTTCGCCATCCGCTGGGGCACTGCCACCACAACCGACGATGCGGAAGGCTCAGTGATCGCGCAGTCCGACATTCGTCCCACTGCCGAAGCTCTCGAGGCGGTGCTGCCCCGTTTCACCGGCACCATCCTGCAGAAGCCGCCGGCGTTCTCGGCCATCAAGATCGCCGGAGAACGCGCCTACGATCTCGCCCGCGCCGGTGAAACCGTCGACATCAAGCCCCGGGAAGTCGACATCGACGCCATCGAACTGCTCGAACACGGTCCGGACCAGTCCATGCTGGAAGTCACCTGCGGCAAGGGCACCTATGTCCGAGCCCTGGCGCGCGACATCGCCGAGCTGCTCGGCACCCACGGTCATGTCGGCCTGCTGCACCGCGCCGCCGTCGGGCCATTCACCGACGCGGATGCCGTCACCATCGATGAGCTCGAGGCGGCGGCTGAAGACGTTCGTGATTCGCTGCTGAAGCCGGTTCCGACCGGCTTTGCCGACCTGCCGGAGATCCGGCTCGACCCAACCCAGGCCACCGCGGTGCGCCATGGCAATCCGGTGCTGCTGACGGGCGCCGGTGCTCCGGCCTCGATCGAGGAATGCTGGGCCAGCTTCAAGGGCGAGGTGGTCGCCACAGGCTGGGTGGAGTTCGGTCAGTTCAAGCCCAGGCGCGTCTTCAACATCTGAAGCCACTTATCCCCGCCCGTTCTGCCGGGGCTATTCTCACCTGCCGAAAAGAATAGGCGGGGCTGTTGCCCCGCCTCTTTGCTGATCAGGTGAACAGCATGATGATGACGATCAGGAAGACCGGAACGCCAAGAAGCCAAAGGCCGATTGCACGGAACATGTCTTGGTCCTTTCCTCAGAAGCGGCGGAAGACGTCGGCGAAGACGGTGTTGTTGTCGCGGTGGTCGCCACCCTTCTGGGCTGCCCAATACGCCGCGATGGCCGACACCAGGCTCGCCGCCGCAATCAGGAAGGCCGCAATGATGGCGGTGTTCCGCGCCACCCGAGCTGCTTCCACGGCCTCCTGCCGGGCTGCCTCGACATTGGCGATGGCCTGGTCCACCCGGGCCTGCGCCTCGTCGGCAGCAAGTCCGGTATTGGCCGACACCGACTGCACCAGATAGGCGCGATCCTCTTCGGCAACCGCACCGTCCGCCAGAGCGGCGCGGGCGAAGATGCGACCGGCTTCGTCGCGAGCCACCGTGGTGTCCGCTGCCGGGCGGTCCGAACGGAACAGCGTGTCGACGAAATAGGCGTTCGGATCGAGCGCATCGGCGCCATCTTCCGAACTGGCCGCTGCAGTGGCAGCCGTCGACAGGGTGGACCCCAC